>NZ_QKTD01000001.1:0-464582 GCF_003234695.1 Curtobacterium sp. MCLR17_042 | reverse complement strand
CTTCGACGGGCTGCATAGCGTTCGGTGCGCACACATCTGGTGCGTGTCGGAGAAACCCACGACACCCCCGCGACCACGACGGCCACCGGGGTGTCACGGCGCACCTCAGCTGTTGTCGAGCGGCAGGCCCTCGGGGTTCACCTCGGACGTCTTCACGGCCTCGTTCGACAGGTTGTAGGCCGCGAGCCACTTCGCGTAGGTGCCGTCCTCGATGAGCTCGTCGATCGCCGCCGCGACGGGCTTCGCGATGCCGCTGCCCTGCTTCGTCGTCGCGGCGATGAGCCCCTGCAGTGACGAACCGGCGCCGGAGTACGTGCCCGCGGTCTTCGTCTCCTTCGCGGTGCCCTTGCTCTGCGTGTTCTGGTAGGCGATCGTCGGGTTCGGGCCGAAGTACGCGTCGATCTTGCCCGAGTCGAGCGCGAGCTTGATCGCGTTGCCGTCCGGGTAGTACTTGATCGTGAAGTCCTCGCCCTTCGCCCGGAGTTCCTTCTGCCACTCGAGCAGGATGTTCTCCTGGTTCGTGCCGGAACTCACGGACAGGGTCTTCCCGGCGAGCACGGACGGGTCGCCGTCGAAGCGCAGCGAGCTCGACGCCAGCACCTGGAACGCCAGGTTGTCCTGCCGGTACGAGGCGAAGTCGTACTTCTCCTTGCGCTCCTCGGTCACCGTGACGTTCGAGAACCCGGCGTCGTACTTGCCGCTGTCGATCCCGACGAACAGGTTGTCCCACGTGGCGTTCTGCACGTCCGCGCGCAGCCCGAGCTTCGCGGCGACGAGCCGACCGAGGTCGGGCTCGGAACCGGTGATCGTCTTCTGGTCGTCACCGGTGAAGGCGAGCGGCGGGAACCCGGCGGGCAGGGCACCGACGCCGATCGTGAGCTTGCCGGACTTCCGGACGGCGGCGGGGAGCGCGTCGTGCAGCTTCGTGTCCTCGGTGACCTCGAAGGTCGTCTCCTTGGCCGCACCGTTCGAGGCGGCGCCGATGGTGACGGACCCGTCGGGTGCGCCGCTCGTGTCGGCGGAAGCGCCCGCGGAGCACCCGGCGAGGGCGACGACGACGCCGGCTGCGAGGACGAGGAAGCCGGCGCGGTTGCGCCAGCGGGACGGGGTGGTCGTGGACATGGTTCTCCTTGGGGTGCGTGCAGGGATCAGGGATCAGGGTCAGCGGACGCGGGACAGGAAGTCGCGCGTGCGGGTGTGCTGCGGGTGGTCGAGCACCTGGGCCGGCGGCCCCTGCTCGACGACCCGCCCGTGGTCGAGGAACACGACGTGGTCGGCGACCTCGCGGGCGAAGGCGATCTCGTGCGTGACGATGACGAGCGTGGTGCCCGTGTCCGCCAACCCCCGGATGTCCCCGAGCACCTCGCCGACGAGCTCCGGGTCGAGCGCCGAGGTCGGTTCGTCGAGCAGGACGACCGACGGCTCGAGCGCCAGCGCCCGCGCGATGGCCACGCGCTGCTGCTGCCCGCCGGAGAGCTGCCGCGGGCGGGTGTCGCCACGGTCGCCGAGTCCGACGCGCTCGAGCAGGGCCGCCGCGCGGTCGCGCGCCACGGCACGGGGGACTCCGGCGGCGATCGGCCCCTCGGCCACGTTCTCGAGCGCGGTGAGGTGCGGGAACAGGTTGAAGTGCTGGAACACGAAGCCGATCCGGGACCGCTGCCGCAGGATGTGCCGCTCGGGCAGCTCCTTCCAGCGGGGGACCCCGTCGCGGCCGGTGCGCAGGCGGACGCCGATGGGCTCGTCGCCGACGGTGACGACCCCGCGGTCGAGCGGCTCGAGGTGGTTGATCGCCCGGAGCAGCGTGGACTTGCCGGAACCGGAGGGGCCGAGGACGACGGTCACGCTGCCGGACGGCAGCGACAGGTCGATGCCGTCGACGACGACCGTGTCGCCGAACACCTTGACGGCCCCGTGGATCGCGATGGCGGCGCTCATCAGATGCTCCTCTCGTCGACGGTGGAAGCGGACCCGGACGCGACCGCGCGCTCGGCGGCGGCTGCCTTCGTGCGGCGACCCGCGCCTCCAGGCCGTCCCGGACCACGTCCGGTCCCGCCGCCCCGCAGCGCGCTCCGCACCCGCTGCCACGGTGTCGGCGGCAGCGCACGGACCGAGCCGCGGGCCGTCCAGCGCTCGACGTAGTACTGCACGATCGAGACCGCGCTGGTGAGCACGAGGTACCAGATGGTGGCGACGACGAGCAGCGGGATGATGTCGCCCGGGTACGTGCTCGACAGGTTCTGCACCACGCCGAACAGGTCGAGCAGCGACACGTAGAACAGCAGCGACGAGGCCTTCAGCAGGCCGACGACCTGGTTCACGAACGCCGGGACGATCGACCGCAGCGCCTGCGGCATGATCACCCGCACGAACTGCCGGCGACGGGGGAGCCCGAGCGCCTGCGCGGCCTCGTGCTGGCCGTGGTCGACGGCGAGCACCCCGGCGCGGACGATCTCGGACGCGTAGGCGATCTCACTGAGACTCAGCCCGATGACCCCGATCGCCAGGTCGCCGAGCAGGTTCGCGGTCGGCACCTCGAACTGCGGCCCGAAGGGGATCCCGATGCCGATGGTCGGGTACAGCGACCCGAGGTTGTACAGGAAGACGAGCACCAGGATGAGCGGCACCGACCGGAACAGCCACACGTACCCCCACGCCAGCCCGGACAGCACCGGGTTGTGCGACAGCCGGGCGATGGCCACCAGGATCCCGCCGGCGAAGCTGATCACGGCGCTCAGCGCGGTCGCGGTGAGCGTCAGCTGCAGGCCGGTCAGGACGGCGGGGCTGAACAGCCACTTGCCGACGGCCGGCCAGCCCCACTGCTCGTTCGTGAACAGGGTCTCGCCGAAGTTCAGCAGCACGACGAGCACCAGGGCCGCGGCGATCCACCGCAGCGGGTGCCGCAACGGCACGACGGAACGGTCGAGTGCGGCGTGTCCGGCCGCGTCGATGGTCGCCGTCTCCGGCCTGGAGGCGCGGCTCGCCCCGGTCGTCCGGCCCGCGTCGTCGACGCTGGTCGCCTCCCACTGCGGGGCCCTGGTGGTCTCGGTCATGTCGCGACCGTAGGAGGGCCGGCCGACGCCGACAACGCCTCGCGCAACACCCCGCCACGCGGCGCAACACCCGGCCATCCGGCGCAACGCGGCGTCACAGAACGGTGTCCTGCGTGACGTTCCGTGACGGCCGACGGAGCGCTACCGTTGCGCCATGACAGCGCATCGTGTGACCGCCCCGGTGCCCCCGGCGGACGGCACCAAGGTGAAGGGTCCGGCGTCGTACTTCCCGAGCATCGAGACGACGTACGGGCGCCCGGTGCAGGAGTGGCTCGACCTGGTCGCCGACCGGCTCGACGACCACCAGCACATGGAGGTCGTCGGGTGGCTCAAGGCCGAGCACGGCCTCGGGCACGGGCACGCGAACGCCCTGGTCGCCTACGTGAAGCACGCGCTGGCCGCCTGAGCGGTCGCGTCGCTCGCCTGTGGTTCGGCGGGTGTCGGCCGCGGTGCGTGGTTCGGCGGGTGTCGGTCGTGCCGCGTGGTGCGGCGGGTGTCAGTGGTCGTTCCTAGCGTGGGGGCGTGGCCGAACCCGTCGATGCGTGGTGGCGCCGCCGACAGTGGTCGCGCGGCGAAGCGGTGCCGTACGCCGTGGGACAGTTCCGCGCCGACTGGGCGCCGTACCCGGTGCTCATCCGGCAGTACCACCCCGACTGGAACCACGGTGTCGTCCTGACCCAGGTCCCCCCGGCGGCCGAGGTCCTGCTCACCTGGGAGTGCGACGTCGGGCACGTCTTCGTGGCGACCCCGTCCGAACAGCGGTCCCGCCCGGGCCGTGAGCGCCGCCGCTCCGTCTGGTGCCCCGAGTGCGCGGTGCAGGCCCAACCGCAGCGGTGGCCGGTGCTGCCGTCGGACTGGCCCCAGGCGGTACCCGTGCCGCAGCGGGTCGTCCGGAGTGCCGGACGACAGACGCTGCCCGCGGCTCCGGTGCGCGGGGTCCCGGCCGGAGCCGTCGCGTCGAGCCGTTCCCGGTCCCGGTCCCGTCGGCCCGTCGCCGGCTCGGCCGGAGGGGCGCCACGGCGGACCGCCCAGCCCGTTCCCCGCACGATCTGCCCGAAGACCCCGCGGCTGCCGTCGGGTGAGTCGTTCACGAGCGTCTGTGCCCCGGCGACGGCCTCGGCGGTCGAGGCCGAACTCCGGGGCATGCTGTCCGAGCGGCTCGCGTTCACCTACGACCACTCCGCCATCCGACTCGACCGCCCGTTCTTCGACCACGTCGAGGCCTGGCCGGACATCATCCTGCCCGAGCTCCGCGTCGCCATCGAGTACGACTCCACCGGTCGGCACGGCCTCGAGCACGTCGGCCCGCGGCAGGAGACCGACCGGAAGAAGGACCGCGCCGTCCGCGCCGTGGGGTGGGAGGTCGTCCGCATCCGCACCGGGCGGCTCCCCGCGCTCGGCCCGTACGACCTCCAGGTCTCGGGGATCTCCGGCCGGACCGTCGACCGGCTGGCGGACACCCTGCGCGAGCTCCGGGGCGCGCTGTTCGTCGACGCGTACGCCCGGTGACACCGTCGATCGGGGTACACGCGCGACCCGGCGGGGTACGGCCCGGCTGGGAGCGGTCGCGAGCGACGGGTAGGTATACAGGGTGACCACCGTCTTCTGTCTCCATGCCCTCGGCGCGAGTTCCGAGGAGTTCGCGCTGCTGCGCGCCGAACTCCTCGGCGACCTCGACCTGATCGGCATCGACCTGCCCGGCTTCGGCCGCAGCCCGGCGTCGTCCGGCACCACCGTCGAGGAGATGGCCGTCCTGGTGGAGCGCGCGATCGGGGCGAGCGGCTCGACGGAGTGGATGCTCCTCGGACACTCGATGGGCGGCAAGGTCGCCACGGTGGTGGCCGACCGCACGATCTCCGGCGCGAACGGCCTGTTCGGGCTGCGGGCCGTGCTGCTCCTCGCCGCGTCCCCGCTCGCCCCGGAGCCGATGGACGACGACCGCCGCTGGACGATGCTCTCGTGGGCTGCCGGCGGCCCGATCTCCGTCGAGGACGCCGAGGAGTTCGTCGCCGCCAACACAGCGTCGCCCCTGGCGCCTGCGCGGCACAGCCGGGCGGTGCAGGACGTCGAGCGGAGCGACCCCGTCGCCTGGACGGACTGGCTGTCCCGCGGGAGCCGCGAGGACTGGTCGGACGCCGCACCGAACCCGGTGCCCGCCCTGGTGCTCGCCGGCGCCGAGGACGGTGACCTCGATGCCGACGCCCAGCGCCGCCTGACCCTGCCGCACTGGCCGAACAGCGAGCTCCACGTCGTCGACGGGGCCGCCCACCTGCTGCCCTGGGAACAGCCCGAGGCCGTGGCCGAGCGCATCCGCGACTTCTGGCAGCGCCGGGTCACGGGGTCGCCGGTCGTCCCCGTGGAACACGCCCGCGTGATCGCCTCGCCGCGGGTCAGCGCCCGGACGCGGGGGCTGCTGGCCCAGCGCGCCCTGCCCGACGACCCGGCCGCCGCACCCCACGCGCTCACGCCGACGCAGCTGGACACCCTGCGCGCCGTCGCCCGGATCGTCGTCCCGCAGCCCGGCACCGACCAGGTCGACCTGGCACTGCGGGTCGACGCGCAGCTGGCCGCGGGGCTCGGTGACGGCTGGCGGCCGGACGGCCTGCCGGTGGACGCCGAGGCCTACCGTGCCGCGCTCGACGTCCTCGCTGCGCCCGCCCGCGACGGCGTGCTCGACCAGGCCCTCGAGTCCGTGGCTGTCGGGCGGTACCGCGCCGACGGCGACCTCGACGCCGAGCAGCTGCGCGCGTGGTTCGAGGACGCCAGCGTCGACCTCGTGAAGCACTGGCTCGCACACCCCGCCACCATGGCAGCCATCGACTTCGACGGGTACGCCAACGGAGGTGACGGCGTCCGCAAGCAGGGCTTCCAGCTGCTCGCGGCGGGCGAGCGCGAGGCCTGGGAACCCGAGGCCCCCGCCGACCCCGGCACCGCCACCACGATCGACACCGCACCGACGACCGGAGCTGCACGATGAGACTCGACGGACAACGCACGTACGGCACGGACGACGTCGTCGACGTGGTGGTGGTCGGCACCGGGGCCGGGGGAGCACCGCTCCTCGCATCGCTGGCCCGCCGGGGCCTGACGGTCGTCGCGCTCGAGGCCGGCCGCAACACCGAGCCGGGCGACCACGTCCCGGACGAGGTCGCCGCCCCCGGTGACATCAACTGGATGGACGAGCGGCTGAGCGGCGGTGGAGCCCCGACGGCCTTCGGCCCGAACAACAGCGGCACGGGCGTCGGCGGGTCGACGCTGCACTGGGGCGCGTTCACCCCGCGGCCGAGCGAGCACGACCTGCGGCTGCGGACCGAGAGCGGCGCGGGGCAGGACTGGCCGATCAGCCACGACGAACTCACCGGCTGGATCGAGCAGGTCGAGCACGACGTCGGCGTCGCCGGCCCCGAGCACTACCCGTGGGACCCGTCCCGCCGCTACCGGATGCGCCCGCCGGCCCGGAACGCCTCGTCGGACATGATGATGCGCGGCACCGCGGCGGCCGGGATCACCGCGACCGATGCCCCGGTCGGACTGACCACCGAGGACCGGCACCAGGAGCACCACGGGCTGCGCCAGGCCTGCGTGTCCTGCGGCTCCTGCCACCAGGGCTGCCGCAACGGCTCGAAGGTGTCGATGGACACGACCTACCTGCCCGCCGCCGTGGCGTTCGGTGCGGAGATCCGTCCGGAGTCCTTCGTGCACGGCATCGAGCTCGACGCGGCGGGACGGGTCGAGGCGGTCCTGTACACCGCCGACGGCCGCGAGCACCGCCAGCGCTGCCGGACCCTCGTCCTCGCCGCGGGCGGTGTCGAGACGCCGCGACTGCTGCTGCACACCGGTGTCGCGAACGGCAGCGGGCAGGTCGGCCGGAACTTCACCGCGCACGGAGCCACCCAGGTGTGGGCGCGGTTCGACGAGTCGATGCGCTCGTACCGCGGGTACCCGTCGTCGATCATCACCGAGGACTTCGTCCGACCGGCGGACGCCGACTTCGCGGGCGGCTACCTCATCCAGAGCCTGGGCGTGCAGCCGCAGACCTTCGCGACCTCGCTGGTCCGGGGCGGCGGACTCCGCGGTGCCGAGCTCGTCCGGGCGCTGCAGGACTACCCGTTCTCGGCCGGCGTCGGCATCAACGCCGAGTGCCTGCCGTACGACGACAACCGCCTCGAGCTGACCGACGAACTCGACGAACACGGTGTCCCGCGTGCTCGGGTGTCCTTCACCCCGGGGTCGAACGAGGAAGCGATCCGCCGCCACGCGGTCCGCACGATGACGACCATCGTCGAGGCCGCTGGCGGTCAGGACGTCCGGGTGCTCGAACGCACGGCGCACACCATCGGCACCGCGCGGATGGGCACGGACCGCGAGACCTCCGTCGTCGACCAGGACGGCCGCTCGTGGGACGTCCCGAACCTGTGGATCGCCGACAACTCGGTGTTCCCGAGCGCGGTCATCGCGAACCCGGCGCTGACGATCATGGCGCTCTCGCTCCGCACCGCCGACCGCATGCTGCAGGCCGCCTGAGCAGGAGCCCCGACCGCCCGGTCGGGGCTCAGCCCCGCAGCGCGAGCGCCTCGCTCGTCCACCGGGCGTGCAGGCCCCACGGGTCGTCGACCCCGGCAGCGACGGTGTCCACGTGGGCCAGGAGCTCCGGCGTCACCCGGAACCACTCGGTACCCGGGTACCGGCTGGCGGCGAACGTGGCGTGCCGTCGGCGTTCGAGGGTCCGGTCGCCGCGCTCGAACGCCAGCAGGTCCTGGTGCGGGATCGCCGCGAGCCGCTGCCGGGGGTTCATCGTCGTGCCGATCTTGATGCGGTCGCCGAAGTCGTCGCGCATCCGCAGGTAGTAGACGACGTCGACCCGAGGGGGAGAGAGGTCGCCGTCCGGCACGTCACCCCACCGCCACTCGCACCGGGCACACACCATCCCCGAGGGGTACCGCACCCCGATCCGCGAACCGCACGCCGGGCACGGGCCGGGCAGTGCGTCCTCGATGCCGGGGTGTTCGGCCGCGAGGTCGGCGACGAACGCGACGTGCGCGCCGCACAGGGGGACGCCCGCGAGACCGTCCGCGAGTACGCCCGCGCAACCCGGCACGCAGCACGACGAGGTGACCATGCGCCGAACGCTAGCCCGACCCACCGACGTGCCCCGGGCCTCCCGGCTGCTCCGCGCGCTGTGCGTACCGGGCGTCCCTGGTCGAATCGGGTGTCCCTGGTCGAATCGGGCGTCCCTGGTTCGTTTTTCCGACCAGGCATGCCCGTTCCCACCAGCCATCGCGCGCGCTCTGGGAAAGAACGGGCGTCCCTGAGGGAACCCGGCACCCCGAAAGTCCGCCGATCCGGGCGTACCGACCGAGAACGCGCGTACCGACCAATAGCGCGCGTACTGAGTCGAATCGGGCATACGTGGTCGGTTCTTCCGACCAGGTATGCCCGTTCCCACCAGCCATCGCGCCCGTTCTGGGAAAGAACGGGCGTACCTGCGGGAACTCGGCGCCCCGCACGTCCGCCGGTCCGGGCGTACCGACCAAGAACGGGCGTACCTGAGGGAACCCGGCACCCCGGCCGCCGGGCGCACCGACCGAGAACAGGCGTACCGACCGAGAACGCGCGTACTGGGTCGAATCGGGCATACGTGGTCGGTTCTTCCGACCAGGTATGCCCGTTCCCACCAGCCATCGCGCCCGCCATGGGAAGGAACGGGCACGCAGGCCGCCGTCAGTCGGTGAAGATCACCCCGACGGGCTCGCGCTTCTCCTCCTGGAACTCATCCTCACCACGACCGAGCGCCCAGTACGCCGACAACGACATCTCACGCTTCTCCAGCCCCCAGTCGTCCTGCAGCAGTCGACGGATCGCCTTCATCGCGGTCCGCTCGCCGTGCGCGAAGACCTGGACCGGCCTGGAGGCACGCGGCAGCCCGCGGGCCGTCTCCAGCAGGAGCGTGCCCGGCTGGGCGCCGGTGGCGTCCCGGTGCAGCCACCGCAGGTCGACCCCGGCCGGGTGCCGGATGTCCTGCTCGTCCGCGGGCCCGGCCACCTCGACCAGGGCGACCCCGGTGGCGGAGTCGGGCATCGACTCGAGTGCGGCGCCGATCGCGGGCAGGGCGCTGTCGTCACCGAGCAGCACGTGCGTGACCGCCGGGTCGGTACTCGGCGCGTAGCCACCACCGGGCCCGGACAGGGCGAGCCGGTCGCCGGGCTGCGCGGACGCTGCCCAGGGACCGGCGAGGCCCTCGTCGCCGTGCACGACGAAGTCGATCGCGATGCTCCGCGTGGTGTGGTCGACCGCCCGCACCGTGTAGGTGCGGCGGGCGGGGCGGTCGTGCTTCGGCAGGGTCTCGCGCAGGGCCTCGAGGTCGTACGGCGGCACGAGTCCGAGCGACGGCTTCGCGAGCAGGAGCTTGACGTACCTGTCGGTCGAGCCGAGCCGGTCAGGGTCGGCCTGGGCGACGAAGTCCTCGAAGGCCGAGCCACCCAGGTGCACGCGCACCATGTGGGGCGAGAGGCGTTCGGTGCGGTCGACGACGAAGACGTGCTGGGGGCGTTTGGGTTTCGAGCTCATCGTGGGGGAGCTTCCTCTCGCAGGTTCGGCGCCACCTGGGTGATCCCTGCTTGACGCGCGCATCACTAAGGTTAGCCTTACCTCATGGACTCGACCGTCATCCCGTTCTCCGAGCTGCTGCGGCGTCGCACGCGGCGCTCGCACGGTGCCTCGGCCACGAGCGGCTTCATGCAGGACCTGCTCGGCGGCGACTGCGACGTCGCCGACTACGCGGACCTGCTCGGACAGTACGCCTTCGTGTACGACGCGCTCGAGCGGGCGGCGGAACGCATGACCGACCACCCCGTCGCGGCGCCGTTCGTCACCGCGCAGCTCACCCGGATGCCGGCGATCCGTGCCGACCTCGAGTACCTGATCGGCCCGGACTGGTCCGAGCTGGTGTGCCCGCTGCCCGCGACGACCGCGTACGTGCGACGCCTCAACGAGGTCGCGGCGGAGTGGCCCGGCGGCTTCGTGGCGCACCACTACACGCGGTACCTCGGCGACGTGTCCGGCGGGCACGTGATCGGGCAGGTGCTGGCCGAGCGGTTCGGGTTCGACACGAACGGTGTCCTCTTCTACATCTTCGACCAGGTCGCCGACCCGAGCGACTTCGAGCACACCTACCGGGCCCAGCTCGACGCCGCGCCCTGGACGGCAGAGGAACAGGAGCGGGTGATCGCCGAGGTCGAGCTCGCCTACGAGCTGAACCGTGGGCTGCTCGCCGGCCTCGATGCCCGCCGTGCGCCGTTCCGTCAGGAGCCGGGCAGCGCCTCCGTGCCTGCCTGACCCATCGGGGGAGTACCCAAGCAAGGCCGCGCGCGGGACCGCCCGGCCCCGCGCGGACCCTGCCCCGCGTCCGTCCGGACCCCGCTCCGCGTCCGTCCGGACGGTCGACGTCATGCGCCCCCGGGTGCCGATACGCTGCTGGGACCCGGGACCAGCCTCCCGGACGACCCGGAAAGGACTCCATGACGGCGATCGACGGATCTGCACGCCACGAGCGCGCGCGGGACGACGTCAGCGGTGCGGTCGACAGTGACCTGCGCGCCGACGTCCGGTACCTCGGCAACCTCCTCGGCCGGGTGCTGCGGGAGAACGGGGGCGACGAACTGCTCCACGACGTGGAGTCGTTGCGCGCCGCCGTGATCGACGCCTACGAGGGCGACCACGCCGAGGGTGCAGCGCGTGCCCAGGCGATCGTCTCGGGCATGTCGGCCGAACGCGCCGAGGCCGTGGCGCAGGCGTTCACCACGTACTTCCACCTGACGAACCTGGCCGAGGAGCACCACCGCGTGCGGGTCCTCCGGCAGCGCGGTGACGACGGTGGCGTGGCCGGCGACTCGTTCCCCGCCACCTACGCCGAGCTCGTCGCCGAGGTCGGCGAGGCCGAGGCCGCCGAGCGGCTCCGCACCCTGCGGTTCCACCCGGTGCTGACGGCCCACCCGACCGAGGCCCGCCGCCGCGCGGTCACCACGGGTGTCCGCCGCATCACGGACCTCATCGACGAGCGCGACCGTGCCCGGAACGCGACGGCCCGCGCCGAGAACGAGCGCCGCCTGCTCGAGGAGATCACGACCCTCCTGCGCACCTCCCCGCTCCGCACCACCCGGCCGACCCCGCTCGACGAGGTCCGCACCGCGATGAGCGTGTTCGACCAGACCCTGTTCGAGATCGTCCCGCAGGTGTACCGCCTGCTCGACGACCGGCTGCAGGGCGACGACGCCGGCCGCGCTTCCGTGATCGCGCCCGCGTTCGTGCGGTTCGGCACCTGGATCGGCGGCGACCGCGACGGCAACCCGCACGTGACGGCCGACGTCACCCGCCAGGCCGCCGAGATCGCGGCGGAGCACATCCTGCTCGGCCTCGCCCGCGCGACCACCCGCATCGGCAGCGCCCTGACGCTCGACGCGAGCGACACCCCCGCCGACGCCGGCCTCACCGCCCTCGTCGCCGCGCAGGAGTCCCTGGACCCGGGCATCGCCGAGCGGATCGGCGTCCGCGCACCGAACGAGACCCACCGTCGTGCGCTCCTGTTCGTCGCCGCGCGCATCGACGCCACCCGGACCGGCACCACACCGCTGGCCTACGACGGCCCGGAGGCGCTGCTGGCCGACCTCCGCACCATCCAGGCGTCGCTCATCGCCGCCGGCGCGATCCGCCCGGCGAACGGCGAGCTGCAGAACCTGATCTGGCAGGTCGAGACCTTCGGGTTCCACCTGGCCGAGCTCGAGGTCCGCCAGCACTCGCAGGTGCACCGCACCGCCCTGGCGGAGATCCGCGCCGGTGGCGAACTGAGCGAGACCACCGAAGAGGTCCTCGCCGTCTTCCGCACGATCGCCGGGCTGCAGTCCCGCTACGGCGTCCGCGCGGCGAACCGGTACATCGTGTCGTTCACGCAGTCCCCGGCCGACCTGGCGAACGTGCACGAGCTCGCGGTCGCCGCGCTCGGGTCCGCCGAGGCTGCGCCGGTGCTCGACGTCATCCCGCTGTTCGAGACCTTCGCCGACCTGCACGCCAGCGTCGACATCCTCGACGAGGCGGTCCGCACCGAGGCCTTCCAGCGACGTCTCGCCGCGACCGGCCGTCGGCTCGAGGTCATGCTCGGCTACTCGGACTCGTCGAAGGACGTCGGCCCGGTGTCCGCGAACCTGGCGCTGTACGACGCGCAGGCCCGCATCGCCGACTGGGCCCGCGACAACGACATCGAGCTGACCCTGTTCCACGGCCGGGGCGGTTCGCTCGGCCGGGGCGGCGGTCCCGCCAACGAGGCCGTCCTCGCGCAGCCGCCGGGATCGATCGACGGCCGACTCAAGCTCACCGAGCAGGGCGAGGTCATCTTCGCCCAGTACGGCGACCAGGACATCGCCGCGCGCCACCTCGAGCAGATGGCCTCGGCGACGCTGTTCGCGTCGACGCCGTCGAACGAGGCGCGCACCGCCGCCGCGGCCGCCCGGTTCGCCGACCTCGCCCAGCAGCTCGACGACGTCTCGCGCGTCGCCTTCTACGACCTGGTCAAGGCCGACGGCTTCGCGCCCTGGTTCGCCCGGGTCACCCCGATGGAGGAGATCGGCCTGCTGCCCCTCGGCTCCCGCCCGGCCCGTCGCGGCCTGTCGGTGGAGTCGCTGGAGGACCTCCGCGCCATCCCGTGGGTGTTCTCGTGGACGCAGGCGCGCATCAACCTCGCCGGCTGGTACGGGCTCGGCTCCGCGCTCGAGGCCGTCGGCGACGTCGATGTCCTCCGCGCCGCCTACGCCGAGTGGCCGCTCTTCGCCGCGATGATCAAGAACGTCGAGATGTCGCTCGCGAAGACCGACGAGCACATCGCCCGCCGGTACCTCGAGCTCGCCGACCGCGACGACCTCGCCGCGAAGGTGCTCGACGAGATGGTCCGCACCCGCGACTGGGTGCTCCGCGTCTCCGGCGGCAGCGACGTGCTCGAGGACCGACCCGTCCTCGCCCGCGCCGTGCGCCTCCGCAGCCCGTACGTCGACGCGTTGTCGCACCTGCAGCTCCGTGCGCTGCGCGCCATCCGCACGTCCGGCAGCACGGACCCGACGGACGCCGACCACCGGCTCCTGCTGCTCACCGTCAACGGGATCGCGGCCGGCCTGCAGAACACGGGCTGACGCCCCCACCCGACGGACAGGAGGCCCGGTGCCAACTGGCACCGGGCCTCCCGTCCGTCCCCGCGCACGTCCCGGGCCCGCACTTCCTGAGCAGGAACGGTCGCCTCCGGCACCGCGAACCGACCGTTGCTGCTCACGAAGTGCCTGTCGAATCGATTCGGGGACGCGTAGCGTGTCCGAGGTGACGACGGAGCGCAGCCCGAGACCGACGACGACCGTGCTGCCCCCGATCGTGCCGCTGGCGCTCATCGTCGGGGTCTCGCCGTTCGCGACGGACATGTACATCCCCGCACTCCCGGCCATCGCACGCGACCTCGGCACCACGCCCGGCGCGGTGCAGCTGTCGCTCACGGCGTTCCTCGTGGCCTTCGCGGTCGGCCAGCTGCTCGTCGGACCGGTGAGCGACGGGATCGGTCGTCGGCCGATGCTCGTCGTCGGGACCGCCCTGTTCGCCCTCGCGTCGGTCGGCTGCGCGCTCGCCCCCGACGTCGTGACGCTGGTGGTGGCCCGCGTCGCCCAGGGACTCGCCGGTGCTGCGGGCGCCGTGGCCGGTCGGGCGATGGTGTCCGACGTGACGAGCGGCACCCGGATGGCGAAGGTGTTCGGCACGCTCGCGGCCATCAACGCGATCGGACCCGTGGTGGCCCCGCTGGCCGGGGGAGCGGTGCTGACGGTCGGGACGTGGCGGCTCATGTTCGTCGTGCTGGCCGTGCTCGGTGCCGTGTTCTTCGTGGCGGTGGTGCTGCGGTTCCGCGAGACCCTGCCGCCGGAGCGCCGTGGTGGCGTCGGGTTCGCGGCGAACGGGCAGCGCATCCGCGAGCTCCTGGCGATCCCGCGGTTCCGGGCCTACGTGCTGAGCGGGGTGCTGTCGACGGTGGGGTTCTTCGCCTACATCGCGACGAGCTCATTCGTGTTCCAGTCGGAGTTCGGGTTCTCCGAGGGGCTGTACACGCTCGTCTTCGCCACGAACGCATCGATGATGATCGTCACGACCCTGCTGTTCGGCCGGCTCGTCGGGCGGTTCAGCGAGGACGCCCTGCTGACCCTGGGTCTGGTCGTCGGGACGGTCGGGGCCACGGCTGTGCTGGTGTCGGCGCTCCTCGGGCTCGGGCCGGTGCCGGTGTGGTGCGCCCTCGCGGTCGTGACGGCCGCGTGGGGCTTCGTCCTGCCGGCGGCGATGACCCGCACGCAGCACGTCGGCGCGGCGCACCCGGGCACGGCGGCTGCCCTGCAGGGCGGCCTGACCTTCGGCATCGGCGGTCTCGGCACCCCGCTCGCCGGCGCCCTCGGCGGCACCGCACTGGCGATGGGCGGGGTGATGGCAGCGCTGATGGCCGCGGCCGTCGTGGTCCAGGTGACGGCGACGCGGCGAAACCGGTCCCACAACTGACGGTCCGAGCCGGTAGGTTGCTGGTTGCAAGGCGCACCGATCTGAGGAGACCCACCGAGATGGACATCGTCGTACACGAGGCGGAGACCGACACCGCCGTCCTGGAGTGCAGCGGCCGGCTCAACATGGTCTCCGCGCCCACCTTCCGCGAGACCGTCGCCCAGATCGTCGGCAACGGGCGTTCGCGGCTCGTGGTCGAGCTCTCCGGGGTCGAGTTCATGGACTCCTCCGGCCTCGGCGCCCTGGTCGGCAGCTTGAAGACCGCACGTCAGGCCGGCGGCGACCTCCGCATCGCGGCGCCGTCGGAACAGGTCCAGATGGTGCTCAAGCTCTCCAACATCGACAAGATCCTGCGGACGTACCCCGACGGGGACGCCGCGGTGACCGACTGGTGATGACCGCCCCCGTCGCCGAGCACATGCTCGCACTGGCGTGCCCTCCGGACGACGTGTCCGCCGTGCACGACTTCCTCGCGGGCGTGTGGCAGCACGAACCGTCCGTCACCGCCGAGGACCGGATGGCCCTCGAACTCGCCCTCGTCGAACTCACCTCGAACGTCATCGAGCACGGCGCCCGCCCGGACGGTGTCTCGTGCGAGCTCCGGCTCGAGATCGGTGACGAGCGCTTCCAGGCGCTGCTGTCCGACGACGGGGTCGCGGCGACGGTGGATCCCGACGCCGCCGTGCTGCCCGACGACTTCGCCGAGGGCGGTCGTGGGCTCGCCCTCGTCCGCATGGTCGTCGACGACCTGCGGTACGAACGCGTCGCCGACCGGAACCGCTGGACGGTGCTGCGCTCCCGGCACTGAGCGGGAGCACGTCCGTCCTGCACCGACGGAGCCCACCGGTCGTCCGCCCAGCGCACTCCGTGGGCCGCAAACCGCAATGACGGGTCGGCGATTGTCGCGTTTCCCGGACACCGTGTCACGATTCGCGCGATGACTGTCGACCCTGATCCCCGGATCCGGTTCGAGACGTCCGGCGCCGGACTCGACGCGGCCGTGCAACTGTACGAAGAGGCCTACGAGAGCACGGGGTTCTCGGCGTCCCGGACCGATCGTCCGTTCGCGTACCGGTTCCAGGTCGTGGGCGACGGATCGATGACGTTCCGCTCCACCCGGTTCGACGGGCGGATGCAGGGCGAGGTCGAGGTCCCCGATGAGTACGTCGTGATGTGGACGTCGGACGGCGGTGGCCGCGTCGATGTCGGTCGCCAGGAGGTCGACTTCGCACCGGGGACCCCGCGGGTGTTCCCGACGCGGCGTCCGTTCGTGTTCGACCTGCAGGACGTCCGACAGAGCCTCGTGCAGTTCGACCGCACGTACCTGGAGCGCGTCGCCGCCGAGGTGCACGGCACCCGGCCCGGCCCCCTCGTGTTCGACCACACCGCCGCGCCCCGGCCCGAGGACCTCCGCGCCTGGAACAGCCGGGTGCAGCGCGCCGCAGCGATCGTGCTCGGTCCGGCGCCGCTCACCGAGCTGGCCCTCGCCGAGACCGTGCGTGAGACCGCGCTGGCCTTCCTCCGCACATTCCCCCACGAGTCCATCGCCCCCGACGTCGCGCTGCCACAGGGAGCCACGGGTCGCGTCCGCGAGGCCGTGGAGTTCATGCACGCCTTCGCTCACACACCCGTGACCACGACCGACGTCGCCGAGCACGTCGGCCTGAGCGTCCGGGGGCTGCAGCAGGCGTTCCAGCGGCAGGTGGGCACGGCGCCGAACGCCATGCTCCGTGGCATCCGGCTGGACCGCGTGCACGAGGAACTCCGGCGTGCGTCTGCGGGCGACCTGACGGTGGCGAGCGTGGCGTTGCGCTGGGGCTTCGCGCACCTCGGCCGGTTCTCGGCGGCGTACGCGTCCCGCTTCGGCCAGTACCCGCGCGACACGCTGCAGCAGCCCCGCGGCGCGGTCCCGCAGCTCTGAGCCGGGCAGTGGACCGCGCGTCACACTCCGGAACGGTGCCTCGACGGTTCGCTACGCTGCCCGGGTGAGCAGATCGCGACCGTGGGTCATCGCCCCCGGCATCTGGAACTCGGACCCGGACCACTGGCAGTCCGTCTGGGAGCGGGAGCAGCAGGACGAGCACGACGAGCACGACCAGCACGGCCAGCGCGACCAGCACCAGCAGTCCGCCGCCGTCCGCATCGCCCCCGCCTCGTGGAGCGATCCGGACCCGGACGACTGGCGCGCCGCGATCTCGACGGCCGTGGCCTCGTGCCCGGAGCCCCCGGTCCTCATCGCCCACAGCCTCGGCGTCCTGGCCGTCGCCGACTGGCTCGCCACCACGGCGGATGCTCCCGCGCTCGTCGCCGGTGCCTTCCTCGTCGCCCCACCCGACCCGCTCGGCGACACCTTCCCGGACGAGGCATCGGGCTTCGTGACGCCGCGCCCGGTGCCCTCGGCCCAGCGGGTCCCGACGCGCCTCGTCGTGAGCGACGACGACCCGTACTGCAGCGCGGACCGGGCGCTCGTGTTCGCCGACGCGATGGGCGCGGACGTCGTCCGCGTCGGTGCCCTCGGGCACGTGAACGTCGCGAGCGGCGTGGGGGACTGGCCCGCGGGCCGGGAACTGCTGCGGGCGTTCGAGGACGGCCTGCGCCCACCTCGGTGACGACGGGCGCGACACGCCGCTCAACTCCGCCGCGATATGGCAGGCGGTGCAGCGACACACCGCGGATGTCCCGCGTTTCGGCCCGCGCGATATTTATCCTTCGGACATGGAGACCCAGTCCGGCGCACGCACCCCGCTCGTGGACCCGTTCGGCCGCGAGCTCGAGGAGTGGCTCCGCGACGCACCGGCGACCCGTGCCCCGTACGTGCCGGACCTCGTCGTCCCGCCCGTCACCGGCCCCGTGCAGCGCCCCGGACACGCCGCGGACACCACCACGATCGCCGACCGAGCGACCTCCGACGCGACGACTGCCCAGCAGCCGACCGCCCCGGCGCACGTCGCCACCCCGGCACCGGCCGACGAGACGACCCGGTCGGCACCCGTCGCCGCCCCCGCGTTCCGCCGCGACCGCGCCCGCCACGCCGCGGTCTGCGCCCCGTCGTTCCCGGAGCCGCCGGAGCGTCTGGCCCTGCGCATCGAGGACCTCGCGGTGGAGGTGTCGTCGTCCACGGGCCGCAGCAGCATCGAGCGCATCGTCCTGCTCGAGGACGAGGTCCGCCGCCGTGACGAGGACCTCGCCCGCCTCGCCGCGTGGGAAGCCACCGTCGCCGGCTCCGACGACCCCGAGGTGACGGCCGCCCGCGCCTTCGCCCACACCGTCTTCGCCGACCTGCTCACCGACGCCGCCGCCGAGGCGGACCGCCGCGACCGTGCCGCAGCCCGCCGCGCAGCGACCGCGCCGGTGGCGCTCGTCACCCGGCCGGCACCCGTGCCGACCCGCGCAGCACGGAGCGTCCCTGCAGCAGCGCAGGCAACCGCACCCACCGCGGAAGCCGCGCCGGTGGTGGCACTCGTCACCCCGGAACGCGACGAACCCGTCCGACCGGTGCTGGGCCTCCCAGCCGTGTCCCCGGTGTCCGCGGCCACGCGACCCACCCCGCTCGTCCTGCCCGCCACCGGACCGACGGTCATCGACCGCGCGGCCTTCGCCGCCGCGCTCACCGCGCACCAGGGCGTCACCGCGAGCACGCCGGTCGTCCTGCCGGACGCAGTCGCCGCACCCGTCCTCCCGGCCTCCGTCGCGGACGCGACGGAAGCCGACACCGACACCGACACCGACACCGACACCGCGGCAGCACCGGCCCCGGCCGGCTGGTGGTCGCGACTCGTCGACCGCCTGCTCGGCCTGCTCGGTCGTCGCTGACGCCCCGCGGCCGCGGCGCGGTCGGCTGCACCGCTTCCGGTCACCCCGCCTCCGGCTGCACTGCCTGGAGGCCCGGATCACCCCAGACGGACCGGCTGCCCCGTGCGGGGCGGTCGCCTCGGTAGACTGACGGGATGCCGACGCTCCGCGAACTCCAGGCCGTGATCGAGGACCTGTGGCCCGCCGCCGGTGCTGAGTCATGGGACTCCATCGGGCTCGTCGCGGGCGACCCGGACGCCACCGTCGAGCACGTGCACCTCGCCGTCGACGCGGTCCCGGCCACCGCCCGTGAAGCCGTCGAACTCGGTGCCGGGCTCCTGCTCACGCACCACCCGCTGCTGCTCCGCGGGGTGACGACGATCGCCGAGTCGACCTACAAGGGCAGCGTCCTCGCGACGCTGGTGCGCGGCGGCAGTGCCCTGCTCGCGGCGCACACCAACGCCGACGTCGTGACGACCGGCACCTCGGCGGTCCTCGCCGACCGTCTCGGGCTGACCACGCAGCGCCCGCTCGACGCCGGAGCCGACCCCGACACGGGCATCGGGCGCGTCGGCGTGCTGCCCGAGGGGACGACCCTCGGCGCCCTCGCCCGCAAGCTCGTCGACCTGCTGCCGCCCACGGCCACCGGGGTCCGCGTCTCCGGTGACTTCGACCAGCCGGTCCGCACCGTGGCGCTCTGCGCGGGTGCCGGCGACTCGCTGCTCGGCCACCCCGCCGTGCTCGACGCCGACGTCTACATCACGAGCGACCTGCGGCACCACCCGGCCTCGGAGTTCCGCGAACAGGCGCTCCTCGGCGGCGGGCCGGCGCTCATCGACACCTCGCACTGGGCCACCGAGTGGCTCTGGCTCGACGTCGCCGCAGAGCAGCTGCGCACCCGGGCCGGGGTCCGCGTCACCGTGAGCGACCTCCGCACCGACCCGTGGGACTTCGCCGTCCTGCCGGCCGCCGAACCCACCACCCCCACAGAAGGAGCCTGACCATGAAGGCAGCACCCGAGGACCAGGTCATCCTCCTCGACGTCCAGCGTCTCGACAACGACGTCACCCGCATCGCGCACCGCATCACGTCGTTGCAGAAGGGCGACCAGCTGACCGAGCTGAGCAAGCAGGCTGCTGCGCTCCGAAGCGAACTCGTCGCCGCCACCGGCGAGGTCGAGGACGCCGAGCGCGACCTCGCCCGCCTGGAATCCGACACCGCAGTGGCGCAGGCCCGCGTCGAACGCGACACCACGATGCTGCAGAACGTCGCGAACGCGAAGGACGCCGCCGGACTGCAGAGCGAGCTCGACTCGCTGCAGCGGCGCATCGGCGGCCTCGAGACCGCCGAGCTCGAGATCATGGAGAACCTCGACGGCCTCCGCGCCCGGGTCGGTGACATCGAGGCCAAGCTCGCCGACGTCGAGGCCGCCCGCGGTGGCCTGGTCGCCGAGCGCGACGCCGAGATCGCCCGGCTGACGGCCGACCGCGAGTCCGCCGAGCAGGCCCGCGCCGACGTCGCCGCCAAGGTGCCGGCCGAGCTGCTCGCCCTGTACGACCGGCAGCGTGCGCGCTACGGCTTCGGCGCCTCGCTGCTGCAGGGCGGCGTGTCGACGGCCTCGGGCGTGGCGCTCAACAACTCCGACCTGCAGACCATCCGCCGGGCTGCGCCCGACGACGTGGTGCTGTGCCCCGACAGCGACGCGATCCTGGTGCGGACGGCCGAGTCCGGGCTGTAGACGCGAGCGACGTCCGGGGCTCCTGTCCGTCCTGGGCTGGTCGCAACGCCTCGTGTGCGTGCCGCCGAGAGGTCACGAACCGTCGGCTGCGGCCGTGCCGGCCGACAGTTGGTGACCACTCGGCAGAACTGAGCGGGGAGTCGTGACCGCGCGCGCCGCCAGCCTGGAGGCCCGTGGCGGCGCCGCACCGCGCCTCCTGTCCGTCGTGGGCTGGGCGCAACGCGTCGCTCGCCGGGCGCCGAAAGGTCACGAACTGTCGGCTGCGGCCCTGCCGGCCGACAGTTGGTGACCACTCGGCGAACCTGAGCCGGGAGTCGTGACCGTGCGTGCCGCCTGACGGGAGGCCCGTGGCGGCGCCGCACCGCGCCTCCTGTCCGTCGTGGGCTGGGCGCAACGCGTCGGGTGCGTGCCGCCGAGCGGCCACGAACGGTCGGCTGCGGCCGTGCCGGCCGACGGTTGGTGACCGCTCGGCGAACCTGAGCGGGGAGTCCTGACCGCGCGCGCCGCGCACGCCGACCGACGCCGACGAACGCGGCACGGAGGAGGGGCGAATGGGCCGGCCGTACGCCGGGTTCTGTCCCGCCGCTTGCACGGCGGTGACGGCCATCTCTCTCGGACCGACGTTGCCGTCGGCCTCCAGCGGTCTACCCGAGGACTCGGCGAGCAGCCTCAACGTCCTCTGTCTGACCTTGCTCCGGGCGAGGTTTACCGAGCGGATCCGGTCACCCGGACCCCTGGTGGTCTCTTACACCACCGTTTCACCCTTACCGACGTTGCCGCCGGCGGTCTGCTTTCTGTGGCACTGTCTCGCGGATTGCTCCGGGTGGGTGTTACCCACCGCCCTGCTCTGTGGAGCCCGGACGTTCCTCGGCGCTCCCGGGGGAGCGACGCGACCGTCTCACCGACCCATTCGCTGGAGCGAGTCTACCCGGCTCCGCGGTGCCCGACGCGAGGGGAGCCCCACAGGCACGGGTACCTGATGAGAACGGGCGTGCCTGGTCGGAAGTTCCGACCAGGTACGCCCGATTCGACCAGGTACACACGCGACCAAGTACCCCCGACCAGGTACGCGCGACCAGCGCTAGACGCTGCGCGCCGCCAGGGTCGCGGCACCGATGATGCCGGCGTTGTTGCGGAGCGTCGCGGGGATGATGTCGGCCTGCAGGTCGAGCAGCGGGAGGAACTCCTCGTACTGCTTCGAGACCCCGCCGCCGACGACGAACAGCTCGGGGGAGAGCAGGGCCTCGAGCGTCGAGTAGTACTTCTGCAGACGCTTCGCCCAGTGCTTCCACGACAGGTCGTCGCGCTCCTTGGCGGCGAACGAGGCGCGCGACTCGGCGTCGTGCCCCTCGATCTCCAGGTGCCCGAGCTCCGAGTTGACGATGAGCACGCCGTCGTTGATGAGCGCGGTGCCGATGCCGGTGCCGAGCGTCGTCACGATGACCAGGCCGTCCTTGCCCTTGGCCGCACCGAACTGCTGCTCGGCGAACCCGGCGGCGTCGGCGTCGTTGACGAAGTGGATGGAGCGGCCGAGTTCCTTCTCGAACAGCGCCTCGGCCTCGAAGCCGATCCACTTCTTCGACACGTTCGCGGCGGACATCGTCTTGCCGTCCCGCACGATCGCCGGGAAGCAGACGCCCACGGGGACGTCGTCACCGGGAGCGAGCTCACCGATGATCTCCTTGACCACCGCCGTGATGTCCTGGGGCTTCCCGCCCTCGGGCGTGGCCTTCTTGATGCGGTCCGTGGTGAGGGCGCCGGACGCGACGTCGACGATCGCGCCCTTGATGCCCGTACCACCGATGTCGACGCCGACTGCGAGGGAGGTCATGAGGTTGTCGTGCCTTTCGGTTGCCTGCCGGAGGTGTCCGGTCAGGAGACGGTGAGGAGCTCCGCGCCGCGTTCGGTGACGACGAGGGTGTGCTCGAACTGCGCGGTCCACGACTTGTCACGGGTCGAGACCGTCCAGTCGTCGGACCAGATGTCGGCCTCGATGCCGCCGAGCGTGAGCATGGGTTCGATGGTGAACACCATGCCGGGTTCGATCACCGTGTCGTACTGCGGTGCGTCGTAGTGGGGGATGATCAGGCCGGAGTGGAACGCCCGACCGACGCCGTGTCCGGTGTAGTCGCGGACGACGCCGTAGCCGAAGCGCTTCGCGTACGCCTCGATCGCACGGCCGATCACGTTGACCTGCCGGCCCGGGGCGACGGCCTTGATGCCGCGACGCAGTGCCTCTTCGGTCCGGGTCACCAGGTCCGACACCTCGGGCGCGGCCTGCCCGACGACGAACGTGCGGTTCGTGTCGCCGTGCATGCCGTCCTTGTAGGCGGTGATGTCGATGTTGACGAGGTCGCCCTCCTGCAGGACGGTGTCGTCGGGGATGCCGTGGCAGATGACCTCGTTGAGGCTCGAGCAGAGCGACTTCGGGTAGCCGCGGTACCCGAGCGTGGAGGGGTAGGCACCGTGCGCGACGACGAACTCGTGCCCGATGCGGTCCAGCTCGTCGGTGGTCACACCCGGGCGGATGGCCTCGCCGACGGCGTCGATGGCCTGCGACGCGATGCGTCCCGCGACCCGGATGCGCTCGACCTCGTCCGGCGTGTAGGTGTCACCGAGACCGTGCTCGTGGGGCTCGACCTTCCCGACGTACTCCGGACGCTCGATGTCCTTCGGGACGGCGCGGTGCGGGGAGATGCGGCCGGCGGTCAGGTGTCCGTGTTCGTCCCGGGGCATGCGGACCACTCTAGCCGCGGCGCGACGCGCCGAACGCAACCGCCCCAGGGCGCAGCCCGACGCGCCGAGCGCGACCGCCCCGGGGTGCGGCCCGACGTGGTGGACGTGACTGCCTGGAGGCCCGGTGCCGGTCCGCCGGACCGGCACCGGGCCTCCAGGCGGTCACGTGGGTACGGTGGGCGACATGAGCGAAGAACGCATCGAGTCCCAGTGGTGGTTCAACGACAAGACCGGCCAGGTCGAGCAGGGCCCGCAGTCCCCGCAGCGTGACCGGATCGGCCCGTTCGCGACGCGCGAGGAGGCGCAGCACGCGCTCGACCGCATCGCCGCGAACAACGAGAAGTGGGACGCCGAGGACCGCTGAGCACCGCGGCCGGCGCTCCGCCGGCGCCCCGGTGACGGCGCGTCGCACGGCCCCGCGCACACCGCCGGACCACTAGCCTGGGACGAGGCCCGCCAGCGGCCACCCGATACACGGAAAGGTCGTGCATGGACAAGCAGACGGACTTCGTGCTCCGCACCATCGAGGAGCGCGGCATCAAGTTCATCCGACTCTGGTTCACGGACGTCATCGGGACGCTGAAGTCGGTGGCGATCGCCCCGGCCGAGGTCGAGGGCGCGTTCGCCGAGGGCATCGGGTTCGACGGCTCCGCGATCGAGGGCCTCACCCGTTCCTACGAGGCCGACGTCCTGGCACACCCGGACCCCTCGACCTTCCAGATCCTGCCGTGGCGCGGCGAGATCGACCCCACCGCGCGGATGTTCTGCGACATCACGACGCCGGACGGGCAGCCCGCCGTGGCCGACCCCCGCAACGTGCTGAAGCGCACCCTGGCGCGGGCGAGTGACCGCGGGTTCACGTTCTACACGCACCCCGAGATCGAGTTCTACCTGCTGAAGAGCCGCGAGTGGAAGGACGGCGGACCGCAGCCCGTCGACCAGGCCGGCTACTTCGACAACGTCCCCGGCGGCAGCGCGCACGACTTCCGCCGCCGGTCGGTCCGGATGCTCGAGGACCTCGGCATCTCGGTCGAGTTCTCGCACCACGAGGCCGGCCCCGGGCAGAACGAGATCGACCTCCGCTACGCCGACGCACTGACGATGGCGGACAACATCATGACCTTCCGCACCGTGGTGAAGGAAGTGGCGATCGAGCAGGGCGTCTACGCGACGTTCATGCCGAAGCCGATCTCGGGCCAGCCCGGTTCCGGCATGCACACCCACGTCTCGCTGTTCGAGGGCGACCAGAACGCCTTCTACGAGGCCGGTGGCCAGTACCAGCTGTCGCAGACCGCCAAGCACTTCATCGCCGGGGTGCTCAAGCACGCGCCGGAGATCACCGCGGTGACGAACCAGTTCGTCAACTCCTACAAGCGGCTCTGGGGCGGTGACGAGGCCCCGTCCTTCGTGACCTGGGGTCACAACAACCGCTCGGCCCTGGTGCGCGTGCCGCTCTACAAGCCGAACAAGGGTCAGTCCTCGCGGATCGAGTACCGCGGCATCGACTCGGCGGCGAACCCGTACCTGGCGTACTCGCTGCTGCTCGCGGCCGGGCTCAAGGGCATCGAGGAAGAGTACGAGCTCCCCGCCGAGGCCGAGGACAACGTGTGGAGCCTCAGCGACTCGGAGCGCCGGGCGCTGGGCTACAGCCAGCTGCCCGCGAGCCTCGACCACGCCCTGAGCCTCATGGAGGACTCCGAGCTGGTGGCCGAGACCCTCGGCGAGCAGGTGTTCAACTTCGTGCTGCTCAACAAGCGGCAGGAGTGGAAGCGCTACCGCGACCAGGTCACCCCGTTCGAGCTCGACACCAACCTCGGCGCGCTCTAGAACCGAGCGCCCTGACCCCTCGGGAGCACGTTCCACATGACCGGTCGGACGACGACGTCACGTTCGGAGCTGGCCCGTCTGGGGTTCGCCGAGCTGTCGGAGAGCCTCGAGCGGGCTGCCGACCTGGAGGCCCGGTTCGGCCCCGACGTGCCGCTGCCGGTCGCCGGGTCTGCCGCACTCTGGGGCGGCACCGCTGATCCGGACGGCGCCCTGCGGATGCTCGAGCGGTTGCTCGAGCGCGCGCCGGACGAGCTCCGCCCCGTCCTGACGGACGACGCCGCGACCGAGCGCCTGATCCGCCTGCTCGGCGCGTCGATCGGCCTCGGGGAGTTCCTGCACCGCCGTCCGGCCGAGCTGGCACTGCTGCTCGAAACGGTCGGCGAACCGTGGTCGCAGGAGCGGTACACGGCGTCGCTGACCGAGGCCGTCGACGGTGCCACGGGCGAGGACGCCCGGATGCGCCTGCGCGTGCGCTACCGCCGGCACCTGGCCCAGATCGCCCTGTTCGACGTGCTGCACGCCGTGCCGACCGATGCGTTCCCGGCCGTCGCGGCGGGCCTCGCCGACCTGGCAGGAGCCACCCTCGACGCCGCGGTCGACATCGCCCGGCGCGAGGTCCCGTTCCCGGCGGCCGACGTCGCGGCGACACCGCTCGCGGTGATCGCGATGGGCAAGGCCGGCGCCCGCGAGCTCAACTACGTCAGCGACGTCGACGTCATCTTCGTCACCGAGCCCACCGACGACGTCCCCACCGACCGGGCCGTGCTCGTCTCCACCCGCATCGCGATCGCCGCCATGCACGCGATCACCGACCTCGCCGCCGAGCCCGCCCTGTGGGAGGTCGACGCGAACCTCCGGCCCGAGGGCAAGGACGGCGCACTCGTCCGCACGCTCGACTCGCACGTGGCGTACTACGAGCGCTGGGCGAAGGGGTGGGAGTTCCAGGCGCTGCTCAAGGCCCGCCCGATCGCGGGATCCGCAGACCTGGGTGCCCGGTACGCCGAGGCCGTCGCGTCGTTCGTGTGGAACTCCTCCACCCGGCCGGGGTTCGTCGAGTCGGTGCAGCGCATGCGCGAGCGGGTGACCGAGCACATCCCCGACGCCGACGTCGACCGCCAGCTCAAGCTCGGCCCCGGCGGCCTGCGGGACGTCGAGTTCACCGTGCAGCTCCTGCAGCTCGTACACGGCCGTGACGACCCGTCCGTGCGGGTCCGGTCGACGCTCGAGGCGATGGACGCCCTCACCGACGCCGGGTACGTCGGCCGTGCCGAGGCCGCTCGGTTCGGGCCCGACTACGCCCTGCTCCGGGTGCTCGAGCACCGCATCCAGCTCCGGCGCCTGCAGCGGACGCACCTCATGCCCTCCGACGAAGAGGAGCTGCGGGTGCTCGCCCGGTCGAGCGGCGTCGCGGCGTCGGCGCCGGCGCTCGAGGCCCGCTGGCGCGCCGTGAAGCTCGAGGTCCGCGGGCTGCACGAGCGCCTGTTCTACCGGCCGCTGCTGTCCGCGGTGGCTTCGACCGAGGACGAGATCGTCCTGACCAACGACCAGGTCGTCGACCGGCTCGCCGGTGTCGGGTTCGTCGACCCCGCCGGAGCCGTCGGCCACATCCGCGCCCTCACGCAGGGCACGAGCCGACGCGCGGCGATCCAGCGGAACCTGCTCCCGGTGCTCCTGCGCTGGATGGCCGAGGGACCGGCGCCGGACCGTGCGCTGCTGGCCTTCCGGCGGTTGAGCGACGGGCTGGGGGAGTCGAGCTGGTTCCTCCGCATGCTGCGCGACTCGTCCGGCGCCGCACACTCGCTCACCACGGTGCTGTCCGAGTCGGCGTTCCTGTCCGGGCTGCTCGAGCGGTTCCCCGAGGCGGTCGCCTGGCTCGACGAACCCGAGGCGCTCCTGCGTCCGCGGCCGATCGACTCCCTTCTCGCCGAGATGACCGCGACCACCGCCCGGCACGGCAACGACGTCGACGGCTCCGCGGCGCTGCTCCGGTCGGCTCGACGTCGGGAGACCCTGCGGCTCGGCATGGCCGCCGTGCTCGGCTCCCTCGACGTCGACGGCCTCGGCCCGGCCCTGAGCGACGTCACCGAGGCCACCCTGGCCGGCGCCCTCGCGCTCGCCCGCCGGGACGCGCCCGAGGGCTTCGAGTTCGGCATCATCGCGATGGGCCGGTACGGCGGGCGGGAACTCGGCGTCGGGTCGGACGCCGACGTGCTGTACGTGTACCGCGCACCGGACCTGGCGCCCGAGGTCGCGTCCCGGACCGCCCAGACCATCGTGCGCGAGCTGAACCGCCTGACCGAGGACACCATCCACCCGCTCGACCTCGACATCGACCTGCGCCCCGAGGGGAAGAACGGTCCCGTCGTGCGGACGCTCGAGTCCTACGGCGCCTACTACGCCCGCTGGTCGCTCACGTGGGAGGCGCAGGCGCTCCTCCGCGCCCGCGGGGCCGTCGGCGACGCACAGCTCCTGCGTGACTTCGAGCACCTCGCCGACCGCACCCGGTACCCGGAGCGGATCGACGACCACCAGGTGCGCGAGGTCCGCCGCATCAAGGCCCGCGTCGAGTCGGAGCGGCTGCCCCGCGGCGCCGACCCGGCCCGGCACCTCAAGCTCGGTCGCGGGTCACTCAGCGACGTCGAGTGGTTCGTGCAGCTCCTGCAGCTGCAGCACGCGCTCGAGATCCCGTCGCTCCGGACCACGTCGACGCTCGAGGCGCTCGACGCCGCGGTCGACGCCGGACTCGTCGGCGCCGAGGACGGCGAGCGACTCGGGGCCGCCTGGCGCTTCGCGTCGCGCACCCGCAGTGCCCTCGTGCTGTGGTCGGGGAAGACCACCGACGTGCTGCCCGTCGACCGCGTGCAGCTCGAGGGCGTCGCCCGCCTGATGGAGTACCCGCCGGGCTCCGCGAGCCGCCTCGAGGACGACTACCTCGGCGTCACGCGGCGCGCCCGCCAGGTGTTCGAGCGCGAGTTCTACGGCGCCTGACCCGCCCGCGACGCAGCGCCTGACCCTCCGCCGACGCAGCGCCGAGCACCTCGCGACACGCCCGAGCGTCCGCGGACGGACCCGACCTGAGCAGCCATCGAAGGTTAATTCTCCGTGTCGCACGACGTCCCCCGACGGCACCCTCTTCGTACCCCTGTTCGAAACAGAGCCCGGCTCGTTACCGGGCCGTGACCGAACTCCCACCGGACCGCCAGGGGACCTTTTCCGACGTCCCCCGACACGCCGCGTGACCACCTGCTGACCTGGGCTTTCCGTCGGAACCGACTCGTGCCTCCAGGCCGCACCTGTCGCCCATCGGGGCGACCCTGCGTCGAGGCGTGGTCCGCAGGAGTGCTGTCAGCACCACGGGGGACCACTCCGACCGGCCGAGAGGGGGACCGGTGTGTACCCCGTAACGCGCCTGTAACGCCCCCGGACGGGGGCCGCGTTGCGCGCGCGTTCAGGTTCTGCATCAATTGCATCACCCGAACCGGCCCTGATTCCCCGATGAAGCGGAATCTCCACCTCGAACGTTGAAGCAGGGATCAGTGTTCACCTTCATTCTGCAGATCAGGCAGATGGTCGAAGGCCACCCCGAGTTCTACCTGTTCGCCGTGTACTCCGCGGTGATCTGGTTGCTCTGGTTGCTCAAGGTCGTCATCTCCGCCCGCTACCGCCCCTTCACCGGCACCTTCGTCGGTACCACCAGCGTCGTCGTCCCCGTCGTGGACGAACCGCTCGACCTCTTCCGTGACGTCATCGGCCGCATGGTCGAGCAGCAGCCCGGCGAGATCATCGTCGTCATCAACGGTGCCCGCAACGAGGCGCTCGAGGAGGTCTGCGACGAGTTCGCCCCGCTCGTCCGCTGGACCCACACGCCCATCCCGGGCAAGCGCAACGCCGTCAAGGTCGGCACCGAGATGTCCAACGGCGACATCACCGTGCTGGTCGACTCCGACACCGTCTGGACCCCCGGCGCGCTCGAGGAGCTCCTCAAGCCTTTCGCCGACGAGTCCGTCGGTGGCGTCACGACCCGGCAGCGCATCCTCGAGCCGGAGCGCAGCTGGATCACCCGCTGGGCCGACTGGCTCGAGAACTCGCGGGCGCTGTACTCGATGCCGGCACAGAGTGTCCTCGGGCAGATCGGCTGCCTGCCCGGGCGCACCATCGCGTTCCGCCGGAGCATCCTCATGCGGGTGATGGACCGGTTCATGCACGAGAAGTTCATGGGCGTGTTCCTCGAGGTCTCGGACGACCGGACACTGACGAACCTCACGCTCAAGGAGGGGTACCGGACCGTCTACCAGTACACGTCGCTGGTCTACACGGACGCCCCGCTGCAGGTGAAGAAGCTGTTCAAGCAGCAGCTCCGCTGGGCCCGCGGCTCGCAGTACAACACGCTGCGGATGCTGCCGTGGATGCTCGGCCACGCCCCGGTCCTCGCGGCGTTCTTCATCACCGACATCATCCTGCCGTTCATGCTCTTCGGCGTGATCGCCGGCTGGATCTACCGCGCCTTCACCGGCCAGGGCGAGAACCTGTACCAGGGCATCCTGTCGCAGTACGGCTTCTCGACCGGGTTCGTCTACGTCGCGGCGCTCATGGTGATCTCGAGCGTGCTGAGCATGGCGATCCGCCAGATGCGGCACCTGTCCGAAAAGCCGAGCGACTTCTTCCGCCTGCCGATGTTCATCATCGTGTCGACGTTCTTCCTGATGCCGATCCGGCTCATCGGCTTCTTCCGCCTGGCGCACGCGTCCGGCTGGGGGACCCGGGCCGGTGCCTACGCCGGCGGTCCGATGCAGGAGGACCCGGCGGACGCCGTCCAGCCGCTGTCCTCCACGGCGCAGGTCCCGGTCAGTCCGATCGACGCCGAACGTGCCCGGTCGGCCGGGTCCGGGCAGGCGGGTTCGGGCGCTGGTTCGCCCGCTCCGCTCGAGACCGTCGACCAGGTGGCCGTGGACCGTGCGTTCGACGAGCTCTTCGGCGCCGACGCGGCGACCAACTCCACCACCACCGTCCTCGCCACCCGCCGTGAGGCCGCAGCCGCGGTCGCGCAGCAGGAGGCCCAGCGAGCAGCCGCGCCGGCCCCCGCCCGAGCCCGCCGGTACAACCCGTACGCAGCGATCCCGTACGTGATCGGCATCGCGATCTTCGCCCTGGAGGCGTTCCTCATTGTCTGACTTCATCCGTTCCTCGAGTGCTTGGTGGGCGCAGTCCAGCAAGCACGCCCGCCGGACGGCCATCGGCACGACGGCCATCGTGCTGGCGCTCGGCCTCATCACCTGGTCGGTGTGGATCTCACCCTCCGGCCCCGTCTCGACCGCCGTGCACCAGGCGCTCGGCGTCGAGGCGCCGAAGGCCAAGAAGGTGTCCGCCGCCGAGCTGCAGACGCAGCTCGACGCCGCCCAGGAGCGCATCTGGTCGCTCGAGGGCAAGCTCGACTCCCGCACGGCCCAGGCCGGGTCGCGTGGCGACCAGATCTCGGAACTCAAGGCGCAGATCGCGTCGCTGCAGTCCCAGCTCGGTGCCGCGAAGGACTCGGGAGGCTCGTCCAACGTCAACGCCGCGGGTTCCGGCAGCGGTGGCTCGGGTTCCGGCGGGTCCGGTGCCGGTTCGGCCGGTGCGTCCGGGTCCGGCTCGGGCTCGTCTGACAACGGCAGCGGCTCCGGTTCCGGTTCCGGCAACGGGTCCGGGTCCGGCTCTGGTTCCGGCAACGGTGGCGGCTCGAAGCCGAACCCCGGTCCGTCGACCGACCCGGGTGCCACCCCGGTCGTCACACCGACCAAGGCCGAGATCCTCGGCCAGCAGTCGCGCTGGTACGGCCTCTACACCGCGCAGTCCCCGTTCAACTGGGCCGAGTACGACGAGGTCTCCCGTCAGGTCGGCACCGCGTCGAACATGACCGGCTTCTTCCAGGGCTTCGACCAGGAGTTCAACGCCCCCGCGGTGCAGCGCTCCTGGGCCAACGGCCGTGTCCCGCTCATGACGTGGGAGACGGTGCCGGCGCAGACCGGCAACGACCAGAAGTACGTCCCCGGGTACACCAACGAGGACATCTCCGGCGGGTCGTTCGACGCCTACCTGACGAAGTACGCCAAGGCGCTGGCGGCCAACGGGCAGCCGATGGTCATCCGTCTCGACCACGAGATGAACGGCTCCTGGTACAACTGGTCCGAGGGTGACGACCAGAAGAACCCGGCCGGCTCCTACGTGAAGATGTGGCAGCACGTGCACGACGTCTTCCAGGCGAACGGTGCGAACAAGTACGTCATCTGGGACTGGTCCCCGAGCCGCATCGACAAGCTCGGCAACCCGAAGTACCAGACGCTCGACTACATGCGGCAGTACTACCCGGGTGCGGACTACGTGGACTGGGTCGGCATGAGCGGCTACTACCGCGACGCCACCGAGCAGCCCACGTTCGGCACGACCTTCGGAGCGACGCTCACGCAGCTCCGCCAGATCGCGCCGGGCAAGGGCATCATGCTCAACGAGATCGGGGCGACCGAGACCGGCACGAGTGTCGCGAACCCGCAGAAGACGCAGTGGATCAACTCGCTCTTCGATGCGCTGGCGGACCCCGCCAACAAGGACATCGTCGGCTTCGCGTACTTCAGCGAGACCGCGACCACCATCATCGACGGCAAGCGCACCACGAACGACTGGCGTCTCAACTCCCGCGCAGATTCCCTCAAGGCCTTCGCCGAGGGCATCAAGCGCAACGACATCGACTACGACCTGCAGGAGGTCACGCAATGAGCGAGTCCAAGAAGTCGACCGCATCGGCCGACACCCGCCCCGCACCCGTCATCAGCGTCATCGGCACCGGCTACCTCGGCGCCACCCACGCGGCCGCCATGGCCGAGATGGGCTTCGAGACCATCGGTGTCGACATCGACCCGTCGAAGCTCGCCGCACTGTCGGCCGGTGAGGTCCCGTTCTTCGAGCCCGGGCTGCCCGAGCTCATCACGAAGCACGTCGCCAGCGGCAAGCTCCGGTTCACCTCCGACATCGCCTCGGCCGTCGCCGCCGCGGACGTCCACTTCGTCTGCGTCGGCACCCCGCAGAAGGCCGGGTCGCACGCCGCGAACCTGGCCTACGTCGAGAGCGCCACCCGTGGCGTCGCCGAGAACCTCACCCACCCGGGCCTCATCGTCGGCAAGTCGACGGTCCCGGTCGGCACCGCCTCGCGACTCCGCGGCATCGTCCGCGAGTTCACCCCCGCCGGCATCGACGCCGAGCTCATCTGGAACCCCGAGTTCCTGCGTGAGGGCAAGGCCGTCGAGGACACCCTGCACCCGGACCGTCTGGTCTGGGGTGGCGCGTCCGAGGCCGCCGACGCCGTGATCCGCGAGGTCTACGCCGCACCCATCAGCGAGGGCACCCCGGTCATCACCACCGACCTCGCCACTGCGGAGCTCGTCAAGGTGAGCGCCAACGCGTTCCTCGCCACGAAGATCTCGTTCATCAACGCGATCTCCGAGATGTGCGCGATCACCGGCGCCGACGTCTCCACGCTCGCCGATGCCCTCGGCCACGACGCCCGCATCGGCCGGAAGTTCCTGAACGCCGGCCTCGGCTTCGGCGGCGGCTGCCTGCCGAAGGACATCCGGGCGCTCATGTACCGCGCGAACGAGATCGGTGCCGGCCAGGTCGTCGGCCTCATGCAGCAGGTCGACGAGATCAACATGGGGCAGCGCCAGCGGGTCATCGACATGGCGATCGACTCGGCCGGGGGATCGGTGCTCAACCGTCGCGTGGCCGTCATCGGTGCCGCGTTCAAGCCCCTGACCGACGACGTCCGGGACTCCCCGGCGCTCAACGTCGCCGCCGCGCTGCACCTCCGCGGCGCCCAGGTGACGCTCTGGGACCCCGAGGCGATGGAGCCCGCGAAGCGCTCGTTCCCGACGCTGAGCTACGCCGCCTCGATGACGGACGCGATCGAGGGCGCCGACGTCGTCCTCGTGCTCACCGAGTGGGACGACATCATCACCGCCGACCCGGTCGCCCTCGGCGAGCTCGTCGGGCGCCGCGTCGTGATCGACGCGCGCAACTGCCTCCCGGTCCTCGACTGGGTGAAAGCGGGGTGGACCGTCCGTTCCCTGGGACGTCCCACGCCGGTCACGGGTGCACCCGTGAGCGTCGCAGCGGGGACGAACGACGCGTTGGCCACGAGCCGCTAGTCACCGTTCGCGAGACGGGGTCCGTGCCGGGCGGCGCGGGCCCCGTTCCCGAGCGCCCGGGGCTTGGTCGTTTCGGGCGTACCTGGTCGAATCGGGCGTAGCTGGTCGGGACTTCTGACCAGGTACGCCCGATTCCGCTTTCCAGTCCGGCTGCGATGGGAAGGAACGTGCGTCGCGACCGCCTGGAGGCCCGGTGCCCGCCCGCCGGACCGGTACCGGGCCTCCAGGCGGTCGCGTCCGCACCCCGCGCGCACGGTGGCAGCGTCCTCTCGCGCTGGGCGACACCTCACGGGCGGCGCAGCCCGTGAGGTGTCGGCCAGCCCGAAACGTGGCCGGCACGGCGAAGGGCCCCGCACCTGACGGTGCGGGGCCCTTCGTGTGGTGTCAGCGAGACTCAGACGCCGAAGTACAGCTCGTACTCGAACGGGTGCGGGCGCTGGGCCAGCGGGAGGATCTCGTTCTCACGCTTGTAGTCGATCCAGGTCTGGATGAGGTCCTCGGTGAAGACGTTGCCCTTCGTGAGGAACTCGTGGTCCGCCTCGAGCGCGTCGAGCGCCTCGTCGAGGGAGCCGGGGACCTGCGGGATGCCCTTGGCCTCCTCGGGCGGGAGCTCGTAGAGGTCCTTGTCGACCGGCTCGTGCGGCTCGATGCGGTTCTGGATACCGTCGAGGCCCGCCATCAGCTGCGCGGCGAAGGCGAGGTACGGGTTGCCGGAGGCGTCGGGCGCGCGGAACTCGATGCGCTTGGCCTTCGGGTTGGTGCCCGTGATCGGGATGCGGATCGCCGCCGAGCGGTTGCCGGCCGAGTAGACCAGGTTGACCGGGGCCTCGAAGCCCTTGACCAGTCGGTGGTACGAGTTGATCGACGGGTTGGTGAAGGCGAGCAGCGCCGAGGCGTGCTTCAGGATGCCGCCGATGTACCAGCGCGCGAGGTCCGAGAGACCGCCGTAGCCGTTCTCGTCGTAGAAGAGCGGCTTGCCGTCCGACCAGAGCGACTGGTGGGTGTGCATGCCCGAGCCGTTGTCGCCGAAGAGCGGCTTCGGCATGAACGTGGCGACCTTGCCCCACTGGTCGGCCGTGTTCTTGACGATGTACTTGAACTTCAGGATGTCGTCCGCGGCGTGGACCATCGTGTCGAACTTGTAGTTGATCTCCTGCTGGCCGCCGGTGCCCACCTCGTGGTGCGAGCGCTCGAGCTCGAAGCCGGCGTCGATCAGCTTGAGGGTGATGTCGTCGCGCAGGTCGGCGGTCTTGTCGACCGGCGACACGGGGAAGTAGCCGCCCTTGTACGGGGTCTTGTTGGCGAGGTTGCCGCCCTCTTCGTCCCGACCGGTGTTCCAGGCGCCCTCTTCAGAGTCGACCGCGTAGAAGGACTCGTTCTGCGTGACCGAGTAGCGGACGTCGTCGAAGATGTAGAACTCGGCCTCGGGGGCGAAGAACGCGGTGTCCGCGATGCCCGTCGACGCGAGGTACTTCTCGGCCTTCTTCGCCACCTGGCGCGGGTCGCGGCCGTAGATCTCGCCGTTCCGCGGGTTGTAGATGTCGAAGATCATGATGAGCGTGCGCTCGGCGCGGAACTGGTCGACGTACGCCGTGGTGACATCGGGGATCAGCTGCATGTCGGACTCGTGGATCGACGCGAAGCCGCGGATGGAGGAGCCGTCGAACAGCTGGCCGACCGAGAAGAAGTCCTCGTCGACGGTGGATGCCGGGATGTTGAAGTGCTGCTGCACACCGGGCAGGTCCGTGAAGCGGATGTCGAGGAACTTGACGTCGGTGTCCTTGATGAAGGCCAGGACCTCGGAGGAATCGCTGAACATGGGGCCGATCTCCAATGGGTTGGGTGATGTCGGAGGCACCGGTCAAGGCACCTCCGACGAGGCTATTGACACGGGGTTTCCCGGACATGACTGGTTTGTTTCGGGCGTGTTACGCCCGGCCGGTCGCCTACGCTGGGGACCATGGCCCGCAGCACTCCCAGTCCGTCCGCGCCCTCCGAGCACCCGGACGGATGGCCGGGCAAGGACCTCGGTCTGCCCGAGTCCGGGCCCCGGAGTGTGGGGCGGATCGGGCGGCGGGTCGTCGCGCTCCTGATCGACGGCGCACTGGCTGACCTGGTGGCCTACGTCACCGGGGTCTGGTCGCCGGTGAACGGTTCGGGCGACATCGCGCACTCCTGGGTGCAGATCGCCATCTTCGCCGTGCTGCAGATCGTGTTCATCTGCCTGTTGTCCGGGTCGTTCGGGCACATCTGCGTCGGACTGCGGGTCGTCCCGATGCGCGGGGGCTACGTGGGGGTGTGGCGGCCGATCCTCCGGACGGTGTTGCTCTGCCTGGTGGTCCCGGCGCTCATCATCGACCGCGACAGCCGCGGTGCGCACGACCGAATCGCGGGGACGGTGCTCGTCCGCCGCTGATCCGGGGCCGGCCGAGGGTGCGGGGCGCGCACCGCGGCTGTCGTCCGCGCCCTCGCACCGTGCGAGGTAGGGCGCCGGGCATGCGCCGCTCGCCCTCGCACCGTGCGGGGTTGCTCATCGGGTGCGAGTCTGCCCGCCCCGTGCGCCGTCGGAGTCTCGCACGGAGCCGACAACCTCGCACGGTTCAGGGCCGGGGCCGGGGCCGCGCCCTCGCGCCGTGCGAGGTTGCGCGCCGGGCCTCCGCCGCTCGCCCTCGCACCGTGCGAGGTTGCTCATCGGGTGCGAGGTTGCGTACTCCGTGCGTGCTCCGTCCCTTCGCACCGAGTACGCAACCGCGCACCATGCAGGGCTCAGCCGCTTGCCGTCGCACCGTGCGGGGTTGCTCGTCGGGTGCGAGTCGGCCCGCCCCGTGCGCGGTCGGAGTCCCGCACCGAGCGGACGACCTCGCACGGTTCAACGAAGGTCGCACGGTGCGTGCTTCGCGAACACCCCCGCCCCCGCCGGCACTCCACGCACGCACGAGAACGCCCCCGACCAGATCTGGTCGGGGGCGTTCTCGTGTGTGTGGAGCTTCGGTCAGCGCGGCCGTCCGGCGCGGGCCCGCATCGGGTCCATGCCCTTGGGGATCGAGGCCGCGGGGCTCTGCGTCAGCGAGTCGAGACGGTTCGCGACCGCCAGGACCTCGTTGCGGTTGAGCGACTTCTTGAGCTTGTTCATGGCACGGGGCAGCTTGTGCAGCGTCAGGCTCTCACCGGTGCCGTCACCCACGTGCAGCACGTGCACGGCGACGTTCGGGACGATGCGCTGGACCTTGCGGCGCTCCTCGTCGACCTGGCGGTTGAGGTTGCCACGCTGGCCCTCGGTGATCAGGACGACGCCCGGGCGACCCACGGCGCGGTAGACCGCTGCCTGCGAGCGACCGTGCACCGCGACCGGCATCTCGCTCGAGCGCCACTGACGACGGAGCGAGTTCGACAGCACGGCACCGACGGCGCCGGGCTGGCCTTCGATCTGCGAGTACGCGGCGCGTTCGGCGAGACGGCCGAGCACGATGAGGAAGAGCAGCACACCGAGCAGCACACCGGCGACGATCCACAGGACGATCGCGAGCCAGTTCTGCCCCGGCAGGAGCAGCGCCAGCAGGACACCGAGGACGACCGGACCGACGAAGGCGAGGGCGAACCACCAGACCGACGACGGGTCGGCCTTTCGGGTCATCTGGAAGACCTGGAACATCTGCTTGAGACGCCCCGGCTCCTTCGCCTTCTTGTCTGTGGAAGAGCTGCGTGCCATGCGAACAGGATACGGCCTCCGTGCGCCTGGGGAGACCGTCGCGTGTCCGGCTGTGCGCGAACACGTCTTGTCCACAGGTGGTGCGGGAAAGCCTGGAGGCCCACCGCGCCACCGCCACGCTGGTCACCATGGAGACGAGCACCGACCACCACCCGGATCGCTGGATCGCGAGCGGCGACGAGCACGACGTGCTCACCTGGGTCGCCGACCGCTCCGCGGCCGCAGAGCGCCACCTCGTCCCGGTGGCCGCGGTCGGCCGGACCCCGACGGGGCATCTCGTGGTCGACCTCGACCGGCCGACCGGCACACCGCTCGTGGCGGCGCTCGACCGGCTCGGCACCCCGACCACCGGCGTCGCGGTGACCCTGACGGTCCCGCTCCTGGAGCTCCTGGTGGCGGTGCACGACGGCGCGGTCCTGCTCGGTGCCGCCGGCATCGACGACGTACTGGTGGACGACTCCGGTGCCGTCGTGCTCTGCGACCGCCCGACGAACGCGACGACCCCGACGACCCCGACGCGCACCGCACACCCCACACCCACCGCGCACTCGACCGACGCGACCCGCACCCTCGTGCTCGCAGCCCGGACTGTGTGGGACCGCGTCGACCCGACCGATCCCGCCCAGCAACCGGTGCTCGACGCGCTGCAGGACGCCCTCGACGGCGACGGGCCGATCGCACGAGCGGCACTCGACATCGTTCGTACCGCCGCCGCGCCCCGGCCGTTCCGGTGGACGCCCGTGCCGAGCGACCTCGTGTTCGCCGAACCGCCGACGTCGGACGGGCAGGACGGACTGCTCGAGCGCCTGCGGGACGTGGTCGAGCACGGCGTCCCACTCGGAGCGGACCGTCGACTCCCGCTCCGCCGCGTGCTCGTGGGGCTCGTCGTCGCGGTCGGGTCGGTGGTCGCCGCCCTGACCCTGCTCGGCGGCGGGTGACGCGGCTGGTGACGCCGAACCCACCCGGAACGGGAACGGCCCCGGCTCCCACGAGGGGAACCGGGGCCGTCGGCCGTGCTGCTGGGATCAGTACCCGAGGTTCGGGGCGAAGTTGCCCTCTTCGAGACGGTTCTTCACCGCGACGAGGTACCGCGAGGCATCCGCACCGTCGATGATCCGGTGGTCGTACGACAGCGCCAGGTAGACGAACGAGCGGATGGCGATGGCCTCCTGGCCGTCGACCTTCACGACCGCCGGACGCTTCGTGACGATGCCGGTGCCGAGGATCGCCGACTGCGGCAGGAACACCACGGGGGTGTCGAACAGCGCGCCACGCGAACCGGTGTTGGTCAGCGTGAACGTACCGCCGGCCAGCTCGTCGGGCTTGAGCTGGTTGTTCCGGGTGCGCTCGGCGAGGTCCGCGATCGACTTCGAGAACTGCGCCAGGTCCAGCGAGGCCGCGTCCTTGATGACCGGGGTCAGCAGGCCGCGCTCGGTGTCCACCGCGATGGAGACGTTCTCGGACTCCGGGTAGACGATCTCGTCCCCCTCGACCGTGGAGTTGATCTTCGGGTGGGCCTTCAGTGCCTCGGACGCCGCGAGGGCGAAGAACGGCATGAAGGAGAGCTTCGAGCCGGTCTTCTCGAGGAACTCCGCCTTGTGGGCGTCGCGGAACTGCGCCACCTTCGTGACGTCGACCTCGACGACGCTCGTGAGCTGTGCGGTCGAGGTCATCGACTGCACGGCACGCTCGGCGACCACCTTGCGCAGGCGGGTCATCTTCTCGCGGGTGCCGCGCAGGGGCGAGACCTCGGCGACGAACGGGCCGGACGCGGCGGCGGGTGCTGCTGCCGCCGAGGCGGCCGGGGCCTTCGCGGCGGCGGCGAGAACGTCCTCCTTGCGGATGCGCCCCCCGACACCGGAGCCGGTGACCGTGGACAGGTCGACACCCTGCTCGTTGGCGAGCTTGCGCACCAGCGGGGTGACGTAGCCGGAGGCTGCGCCGTCCTGCGTGGGGTTCGGCACCGCTGCGGCGGCCGTGGTGCTCGGCGCGGACGCCGGAGCAGGAGCGGCCTGGGCCGGCACGGCTGCCGGCGGAGCTGCTGCGGGCGGCGGGACCGGAGCGGCGGCGGGGACCGGCGCTGCCGCGGGCGGGGCGGACGGTGCCTGCGGCGCGGCGGGCTGCGTCTGACCGGCGGGAGCGGACTCGGGCTCGGTGGGCTCGGGCGCGGGGGTCTCGGCCTCCTGCTCCGTGCTCGGAGCGGCCTCGGGCTCCTCGGCCTCGGCAGCGGCGGCGTTCGCGTCGTCGGCGCCGGAGTCGGACGAGTCCGAACCGCCGTCGGACGAGCCGGAGCCGTCTCCGATCTTCACGAGGGCGGTGCCGACCTCGACGGTCTCGTCCTCGGGAACGAGGATCTCCTCGACCACGCCGGCGATCGGCGACGGGATCTCGGTGTCGACCTTGTCGGTCGAGACCTCGAGCAGCGGCTCGTCGACCTCGACCCGGTCACCGACGTTCTTCAGCCATCGGGTCACCGTGCCCTCGGTGACGCTCTCGCCGAGCGCCGGGAGGTTGACGGATTCGCTCATCGGGTGGACTCCTCTTCGCGGGGGATTGCAGTGGTTGTTGATGTCATTGTCACAGTGCGGCCGGTGCCGGTCACAGCGCGTGCAGCGGCTTGCCCGCGAGGTGCAGGAACGCCTCGCCGAGGGCTTCGTTCTGGGTCGGGTGACCGTGCACCAGGGGAGCGATGTCCTCCGGGTAGGCCTCCCAGTTCACGGCGAGCTGGGCTTCGCCGATGAGCTCGCCGACGCGGGCACCGATCATGCTGACGCCGACGACGGGGCCGTCCACGACGCGCACGACCTTGACGGAGCCGGAGGTCCCGATGATGTGGCTCTTGCCGTTGCCGGCCAGGTTGTACTCGTACGAGTCGACCTTGTCGGCGCCGTACTGCTCCTCGGCCTTGGCCTGCGAGAGCCCGACCGACGCGACCTCGGGGTCGGAGTAGGTGATCTTCGGGATGTTCTTGTCCTCGATGACCACCGGGTTGAGGCCGGCGATCTCCTCGGCGACGAAGATGCCCTGCTGGAAGCCGCGGTGCGCGAGCTGCAGGCCGGGGACGATGTCGCCGACGGCGTAGACGTTCGGGATGTTCGTGGCGAGACGCTCGTTCGTGGTGACGAACCCGCGGTCCATCGCAACGCCGACCTCGTCGTAGCCGACGTTCTGCGTGACCGGGCCACGGCCGACCGCGACGAGCAGGACGTCACCGTCGAAGGTCTTGCCGTCCTCCAGCGTGACGACGACGCCGTTCTCGTGCTGCTCGACGCCCTGGAACCGGACACCGAGCGAGAACTCGATGCCGCGCTTGCGGAACGCACGCTCGAGCTGCTTCGACATCGACTCGTCCTCGGCGGGGACCAGGTGCGGCAGGCCCTCGACGATGGTGACCTCGGCCCCGAAGGACTTCCAGACGCTGGCGAACTCGACGCCGATGACGCCGCCGCCCAGGATGACGACCTTGTTCGGGACGTAGTCCATGCGGAGTGCGGTCTCGGAGGTGATCACGCGGCCGCCGATCTCGAGCCCCGGCAGGGACTTCGAGTAGGAGCCGGTCGCGAGCACGATGTTCTTGCCGGTGACGGTCTGGTCGCCGACCTGCACGGTGTTCTGCGAGGTCAGACGACCCCAGCCCTCGACCACGGTGATGCCGCGGGCCTTGATCAGGCCCTGCAGGCCCTTGTACTTGGAGTTGATGATGCCCTGCTGGTAGTCGATGACCTTGGGCACGTCGACACCGGCGAACTCCGCGACCACGCCGTACTTCTCGGCGTCGCGCGTCGCGTCGGCGACCTCGGCCGCGTGCAGCAGTGCCTTCGTCGGGATGCAGCCGCGGTGCAGGCACGTCCCTCCGAGCTTGTCGCCCTCGATGAGCGCGACGCTCATGCCGAGTTCGGCGGCCCGGAGCGCAGCGGCGTACCCACCACTCCCGCCACCGAGGACAACGACGTCGTAAGTCTGTTCCGTCACCTGGTGCAACTCCCTCGTGCGTGTCGGGCCGATCGGGCCCTACGTGGACACCGCGGAGGGCGGCGTCCGACGGTCGGACCGCGTGGTTCCGGTCCCGTCCCGTGCAGTACCGGTGGGAGGCGCGTCGGTGCGCCGTTCCCACCGGTACCAAACCTACTACTCGGACTGGAGGTCTTCTGCGAGAGCGATGAGCGTCCGGACCATCACGCCCGTCGCACCCTTGCCCAACCAGGCGTACCCGCCGCCCTTGTTCTCCGACGGACCCGCGATGTCGAGGTGCGCCCAGGGGACACCCTCGCCGGCGAAGCGCTCGAGGAACTTGCCCGCGAGCAGCATGCCACCGGCCGGGTTGCCGACCGTGGCGTTGACGATGTCGGCGACGTCGCTGGACAGCCGGGCCTCGAGCTCCTCGGGCAGCGGCATCGGCCAGATCGGCTCCGCGACGCCCTCGGCGACGGCACGGACCTTCGCGACGAGGTCGTCGCTGCCCATCAGGCCGGTGGTGCGGTCGCCGAGCGCGACGACCTGGGCGCCGGTCAGCGTGGCGACGTCGACGAGCGCGTCGGGCTGCTCGAGCGACGCGGCGGCCATCCCGTCGCCGAGCACCAGGCGGCCCTCGGCGTCGGTGTTCGTGACCTCCACCGTGGTGCCGTTCTTCAGCGTCAGGACGTCGCCCGGGCGGGTCGCGGTGCCGGAGGGCATGTTCTCGGCGAGGGCGAGCCACGCGGTCACGCGCACGTTCAGCCCCAGGCGGGCGGCGGCGACGGTCGCGGCGAGCACCGTGGCGGCACCGGTCATGTCGGTCTTCATGCCGAGCATCGACGCCGCGGGCTTGAGCGAGAGGCCGCCCGAGTCGAAGGTGATGCCCTTGCCCACGAGGGCGAGGTGCTTCGTGGCGGACTCCGGCGCGTACCGGACGACGACCAGACGCGGGGGACGCGCCGACCCGCGGCCGACACCGAGGATGCCGCCGAAGCCCTGCTCCTCGAGCGCCTGCTCGTCGAGGACCTCGACGGTGAGCGGCAGGTCCGAGGCGAACCCGGTCGCGACGTCGGCGACGTCCTGCGGCCCGAGGTCGCCCGCGGCGGTGTTCACGAGGTCACGCACGAGCGACGCGGCGTCGGCGACGATCGCGGGGCGCACGGCGGCGTCGGCTGCGACGTCGGCGGGGGCGACGACCTCGATGCGCTGGTCACCGCGGGCCGGGGCCTTGGTGCCGGTGCCCTTGTGCCGGGTGAAGGCGTACGCGCCGAGCGCCGCGCCCTCGAGGGCGGCGTCGACGAGCTCGGCCGAGTCCGTGGGCAGGGCGAGCGTGATCGAGTCGACCCGGGGGAGCTGTCGCACGGCACTGCCGGCCGCAGCGCGGATCGCCGCGGCGCCCGTGGCGGAGCCGAGGCCGATCAGCGCGACCGACTTCGCACCGACGCCGGTAGCCGGCAGCCGGACGAGCTGGTCCTTCGCGCCGGTGACCCCGATCGCGGCGAGGTCGAGGCCAGCGAGGGCGTCGAGCGTGCCGAGGGCGGTGGGGGCGAGCACGGCGGGGCTGTCGGCCTCGCCGGACGAGCCCGGGCGGACCCCGACGACGAGCACGTCGGCGGTGGTGGTCTCGGGGGGTGAACTGGTGGTGGAGAGCGTCGGTCGGACCATGCTCCAACCCTACCGACGGCCTGTTCGCTGTCGGCGTGGTCGTCGCGCACCGGGGACGTCGGAGGCCCCGCCTAGCATGGGGACGGTGAACCACCCCGAGGAGCTCTACACGTTCGACGCGGACGCCCCGACCGTGCCAGCAGGGTTGCACCTGATCGCCGGGCTGACCGGTTTCGCCGATGCCGGATCGGCCGTGGCGCAGGTGACGAACTCGATCCTCGAGGACCTCGACACCGAGCTCGTCGCCGAGTTCGACCCGGACGTGCTGCTCGACTGGCGGGCCCGTCGCCCGGTCATCACCTTCGAGCACGACCACATCAGCGCCGTCGAGCCGCCCCGTCTGGCCCTGCACCTGGTGCGCGACGAGATCGGCCAGCCGTTCCTGTTCCTGTCGGGCTACGAGCCGGACTTCCAGTGGAACCGCTTCGTCCGCGCCGTCACCGGGCTCGCCGCCGACCTGCAGGTCGCCGACACCACGTGGGTGCAGTCCATCCCGATGCCGGTCCCGCACACCCGTCCGATCAGCCTGACCGTCTCCGGCACCCGGGCCGACCTCGTCGAGCAGATGAGCGTCTGGAAGCCCGAGACCCAGGCGCCGGCGAACGTCCTGCACCTGGTCGAGCACCGCCTCGCCGAGACGGGCGCGCAGGTCACCGGGCTCGTGCTGCTCGTGCCGCACTACCTGTCCGACACCGAGTTCCCCGACGCCGCCGTCGCGGCGCTGTCCGGCATCGCCGCCGCGACCGGGCTCATCTTCCCGACGGACGCCCTGCGCGAGTCGGGCCGCGAGTTCCTCACCCGCGTCGAGGAGCAGGTGGCCGGCAACCCCGAGCTGCAGCGCCTGGTCTCGGTGCTCGAGGAGCGGCACGACACGTACATGGAGGGCAACCCCGTCGCGTCGCCGCTCACCGGCGTCGACGGCGAGGTGCCGACCGCCGACGCCATCGCGGCCGAGCTCGAGCGCTTCCTCGCCGACCGGCGCACCCAGGGCGACGCGACCGACTGACCGTCGCGGGATCCGGACGTCCCCACAGGGCGGCCTGGAGGCCCGTGGCGGCCCCGCACCGCGCCTCCAGGCCGTCCTCCGGTCGCCCGCACGACGTGACGCGCGTCGACGACGCTCGTCGCGCATCGACGCGGGGACGCGTCGGTAGCCTGGACCGGTGAACTCCCGTCGTGCCTTCCTGATCTGGGGCGTCGCGGTCCTCGCGTACGTCCTCGCCGTGGTGCAGCGGTCCTCGCTCGGGGTGTCCGGCGTCGACGCGCAGGACCGGTTCGCCGTCTCCGCCGCGGTCCTGTCCACCCTCGCCGTGGTGCAGATCGCCGTCTACGCGGGGCTGCAGATCCCGGTGGGGATCGCCCTCGACCGCGTGGGCCCGCGCCGGCTGGTGCTCCTCGGTGCGGCGCTGCTGGTCGTCGGACAGGCGATCGTCGCGGTGTCCCCGTCGATCGGGCCGGCCATCGCGGGGCGGGTGCTCGTCGGTGCCGGTGACGCCATGACCTTCATCTCGGTGATCCGCCTGGTGCCGATGTGGTTCAGCGGCCGGATCCTGCCGCAGATCTCGCAGTGGACGGGCAACCTCGGGCAGATCGGCCAGATCCTGTCGGCGTTCCCGTTCGCCGTGCTCCTGCACACGGTGGGCTGGACCCCGGCGTTCGGCGTCGCGGCCGCGGCCAGCGCTGTCGGCCTGGTGCTCGCCGCGGTCTTCGTGCGGAACGGTCCCGTGCCGGTGCGGACGGACACGATCCCGCTGCCGCACTCGTGGGGTGCCGCGTTCAGCACCTTCGGGCACGCGCTCCGGCGCCCGGGCACGCAGCTCGGGTTCTGGTCGCACTACGTCACCCAGTCCTCGGGCACGGTGTTCTCGCTGCTGTGGGGCGTGCCGATGCTCCGGGGGCTCGGGTACTCCCCGGGTGAGGCTGCCGGGTTCCTCACGATCATCGTGGTCGTCGGGTTCGTCGCTGGTCCGGTGCTCGGCGTGCTCTGCGCGCGGTTCCCGATGCGCCGGTCGAACCTGGTGCTCGGCGTGGTCGTCCTGCTCGCGGTGCTCTGGACGGCGATCCTGCTCTGGCCCGGGCACCCACCGACGTGGTTGCTCGTGCTGCTCGTCGTCGCGATGGGGATCGGGGGGCCCGGCTCCCTGATCGGCTTCGACTTCGCCCGGACCTTCAACCCGGTCGGATCGCTCGGCTCGGCGAACGGCGTCGTGAACGTCGGCGGCTTCCTGGCGGCCTTCGTGATGATGTACCTGATCGGCGTCGTCCTCGACGTCGCTGCGCGGGCTTCGGGCACCGGGGTGTTCGCCTGGGAGAACTTCCGGATCGCCCTCACCGTGCAGTACGTCGTGGTCGGTTTCGGCGTCGGGATGCTCCTGCACGCCCGCCGTCGGACCCGCCGGGTGCTGCACTCGGAAGAGGGAATACGCGTCGGGCCACTCTGGGTTGCACTCGTTGCACGCCTGCGGAAGCGGCACGTGCAATAATGATCACGGACCCGTTCGGGACCCCTGTCTGTCGGAGCACTTCGGTGCGCCGGTGAACTCGGGGGACTTGACATGGGTCCTAGTGCTGCCCGGAACGGTAGGACTCGTACGACGCGGGGGACTGCGGCGCGGGACCTGGGCGGCGAGGGAGGCCACGACCCCACGAACGTGGCACGACGAGAGAGGTGATCGCATGGCTGCCCGGAGCACGACGATCGATCCCACGAAGGACACCGAGCCCGAGGGCGCTGTGGCAGAGGACGCCACGGACACCGAGGGCACCGCAGCGCCGAAGAAGCGCGCCACGAAGGCCCCCGCCAAGAAGGCGCCCGCCAAGAAGGCGGCGCCCAAGGCGAAGAAGACCGACGCCGTCGACGAGGCGATCGCCTCCGACGAGCCCGTCGAGGAGCCGACCGACGAGGCCGACGACACCGACGACAAGACGGCCAAGCCGGACGCCGCTGCCGCGGTCGCCGCCGGTGCGCTCGTCATCTCGCAGACCGACGACGACGAGGCGCCGGTCTACTCGACGACCATCACGGGTGCCACCGCCGACCCGGTGAAGGACTACCTCAAGCAGATCGGCAAGGTCGCCCTGCTCAACGCCGAGCAGGAGGTCGAGCTCGCGATGCGCATCGAGGCCGGCCTGTTCGCCGAGGACAAGCTGCAGCACGCGACGGGGCTCTCCAAGCCCGCCGAGCGTGAACTGCGCTGGGTCGCCCGTGACGGTCAGCGTGCGAAGTCGCACCTGCTCGGCGCGAACCTCCGCCTGGTCGTCTCGCTCGCGAAGCGCTACACCGGTCGTGGCATGCAGTTCCTGGACCTCATCCAGGAGGGCAACCTGGGCCTGATCCGTGCGGTCGAGAAGTTCGACTACACCAAGGGCTTCAAGTTCTCGACCTACGCGACGTGGTGGATCCGTCAGGCCATCACCCGCGCCATGGCCGACCAGGCCCGCACCATCCGCATCCCCGTGCACATGGTCGAGGTCATCAACAAGCTCGCCCGCGTCCAGCGGCAGATGCTCCAGGACCTCGGTCGCGAACCCACTCCGGAAGAGCTCGCCCGCGAGCTCGACATGACACCGGAGAAGGTCGTCGAGGTCCAGAAGTACGGCCGCGAGCCGATCTCGCTGCACACGCCCCTGGGCGAGGACGGCGACTCGGAGTTCGGTGACCTCATCGAGGACACCGAGGCGGTCGTGCCGGCCGACGCGGTGGGCTTCACGATGCTGCAGAAGCAGCTCGAGAGCCTGCTCGACTCCCTGTCCGAGCGCGAGGCGGGCGTCATCCGCATGCGCTTCGGCCTCGGTGACGGCCAGCCGAAGACCCTCGACCAGATCGGTGACACGTTCGGCGTGACGCGTGAGCGCATCCGTCAGATCGAGTCCAAGACGATGGCGAAGCTCCGCCACCCGTCGCGGTCGCAGTCGCTGCGCGACTACCTCGAGTAAGCCGGCATGCGTTTCTTCATCCCGATCCTGATCGGGCGGATCCTCCGTGCCCTCGCTCGTGCGCGGGGCGGCGGGTCCGCCTACCCGGGGTTCATCGTCCTGAAGCTCGTGCCGGACTTCCTGCAGCACGTGACGAAGCAGTTCCCGAACGGCGTCGTCTTCGTGCTCGGCTCGAACGGCAAGTCGACGACCACGCACATGATCTCCGACATCGTGCGGGCCCACGGGCTGCGGGTCTTCACGAACCCCTCCGGCGCGAACCTGCCGCAGGGCATCGCGTCGGCCCTGCTGTCCGAGGTCTCGCTGACCGGTCGCCTGAAGGCGGACATCGGCATCCTCGAGGTCGACGAGGCCTTCGCGGTCGAGCTCGCCGGGATCCTGTCGCCCTCGACGGTGACGATGCTCAACGTCCAGGTCGACCAGCTGTACCGGTTCTTCGAGACCGAGCGCGTGGCGACGATGATGCTCGACACCGCCGCACTGTCGACGGCGAACGTCATCACGAACCACGACGACCAGTTCCTCGACGGCTACTCCGGCACCCCCGGGCAGCGTGTCCTGCGGTTCGGTGCGAGCGACGAGGTCATCGCCGGAGCGCCGAACGGTCTGCAGAACGCCGACTCGTTCGACGCCGGTGACCGTGCCCAGCACGCCGCCGACGCCGAGGTCGTGGCCCACACGGGCGACGGTGCGACCATCCGTTTCGACGGCGCCGAGATCCCGGTCCGCCTGCCCGCCCGTGGCCTGCACTACGCGGTCGACGCCGCTGCGGCCACCGCGACGGCGAGTGCGGCCCTCGGTGCGCAGTTCCGCGCGGACGCCGTGACCAAGGCCTTCGGCACGATGAAGCCGGCGTACGGCCGTGGCGAGCGACTGCCCATCGCGGGCGAGTCCGCCGAGTTCACGATGTTCAAGAACGCCGCGAGCCTGCAGCTCAACCTCGACGCCCTGCCGGACCAGCCCGAGCAGGTCCTCATGGCGATCGACGAGGGCACGCCCGACATCTCCTGGATCTACGACATCGACTTCTCGAAGCTCGACCACGTGGACGTCGTCTCCGGTGACAAGGCGTGGCAGATCGCGATCGCGCTCGAGCACGCCGGTGTCCGCATCGGCCGAGTCGAGCCCGACGTCGAAGCGGCCATCAAGCACATGGAGCAGCTCGGCTCGACGACCCGCGGGACGAAGAACTTCATCGTCAACTACGAGATCATGATGATCGCCCGCAAGGCCCTCGGCCACCCGGACATGGAGAAGACCGCATGACGGCCGACCGGCTGACCATCCTGCACGTCTACCCCCGGCAGATGGGTGTCTCGGGCGACCGTGGCAACGTCGCGGCGCTGGTCCGACGTGCGACCGCCGCGGACATCGAGACCCAGGTGCTCGAGTACGCGCCCGGTGACGACCTGCCGACCACGGCGGACGTCGTCGTCATCGGCAACGGTCCGCTCAGCGCGATGCGTTCTCTGGGCGACGACGTCACACGAATCGGCGGGGCGCTCCGTGCGTTCGCGACCGATGGTGTGCCGGTCATCGCGGTCGGCGGTGGGTTCGACCTCGCGACGAACGAGGTCGTGCCGACCGAGGGCGCGCCGGTCGCCGGCTTCGGCGTGTTCGACGCCCGAGCCGTCCGCGGTGCCGAGCGCCGAGTGAACTACTTCGTCCTCGAGACCCGGTACCCGCTGCTCCCCGGAGCACCGAAGCGTCTCGCCGGCTTCGAGGACCACGCAACCCGCATCGAGCTCGCAGCCGGCGTCACCCCGTTTGCCGACGTCGTCTCCGGTGGCGGCAACCAGGCCGGCACCCCGGTCGAGGGTGCGATCGTCGGGAACTCCTTCGGCACGCACACCCAGGGTCCGGTCCTGCCGCTCAACCCGCAGCTGACCGACGGCGTCCTCGCCGCAGCAACCGCGCGCCTCGGCCGCGAGTACGCACCGGACGCCGAGCGCACGGCGACCATCGACCGCTACGCACGCGAAGCGCGCGCCACGGTCGACCGCTACGTCGACAAGGCGTTCAAGCGCATCGCCTGACGCACGAAACAGAAGGCCGGGTCCCGACGGGGCCCGGCCTTCGTCGTCTCCGCGCGTTCTGAACCGGGCTGCAGACAGACAGGAGGCGCGGTGCCAGCTGGCACCGCGCCTCCTGTCTGTCTGTCGGTCGCGACTACTTCGACTCGTAGAGTCGGCTGCTTTCGTCGTGCCACTCGATGGCGGTCGCCGCGAGCTTGTCCTTGAACTCGGCGCCGTGGTGGGCGCAGAAGTAGAGCTCGCCGCTCGACATGGTGGCTCGGATGTAGGCCTGCGCCCCGCAGCTGTCGCAACGGTCGGCGGCGGTCAGCTGGTGGTTGCTGACTTCGTCGATGGAGGGGTCCTGCACGGTCTGGGTCATTGCTGTGCTCCTCACGGATCGCAGGTGGTGCCGGGTGGTTGCACCATTTCAACACGTGATGCCTGAGAGCGACGCATTGTCGGGGCCTGTTTCGCTCAGCGCGGATCGCTTGGCCCCAGTGCGAGTGTCCCCACGGTGCTGTCGGTGCCGCTCGGTAAACTCCGACGGTGAGCTCCGACTACTCCGCACGCCATCTCTCCGTCCTCGAAGGGCTCGAGGCGGTCCGGAAGCGGCCGGGCATGTACATCGGCTCGACGGATTCCCGGGGCCTCATGCACTGCCTGTGGGAGATCATCGACAACTCGGTCGACGAAGCCCTCGCGGGACACGGTGACGAGATCGGTGTCGTGCTGCACGCCGACGGCTCGGTCGAGGTCCGGGACACCGCCCGGGGCATCCCCGTCGACGTCGAACCGAAGACCGGCCTCACCGGGGTCGAGGTCGTGTTCACCAAGCTGCACGCCGGCGGCAAGTTCGGCTCGGGGTCCTACGCGGCCTCGGGTGGCCTGCACGGGGTCGGCGCCTCGGTCGTGAACGCGCTGTCGGAGCGCCTCGACGTCGAGGTCGACCGGGGCGGCAAGACCTACGCCATGTCGTTCCACCGCGGCGAGCCGGGCATCTTCGACGACAGCAAGGGCATCGGCCCGGACGCCCCCTTCGCGCCCTTCACCTCTGGTAGCGAGCTGCGTGTGGTGGGCAAGGTCAAGAAGGGTGTCACCGGCTCCCGGATCCGCTACTGGGCGGACCGCCAGATCTTCACCGCCGACGCCCGGTTCAGCACCGACGACCTCGTCACGCGGGCACGCCAGACCGCGTTCCTCGTGCCCGGCCTCGGCATCACCATCACCGACGAGCGCGCGGCGTCGATCGAGGCTGCTGCCGCCCGGGCCGAGGCGACGGGAACCACCGTGGCCGCCGGACCGGTGGTCGAGCGCTTCCGGTACGAGGGCGGGATCGGCGAGTTCGTCGAGCACCTCGCCGTCGACAGCCCCCTCACCGACGTCTGGCGCGTGCAGGGGACCGGCACCTTCACCGAGACCGTGCCGATGCTCGACGACAAGGGCCACATGGTCTCTACCTCGGTCGAGCGCGAGTGCGAGGTCGACCTGGCGCTCCGCTGGGGCAGTGGCTACGAGACCGTGTTCCGCAGCTTCGTCAACATCATCGCGACGCCGAAGGGCGGCACGCACCAGGCCGGGTTCGAGTCCGGCGTCGTCAAGGCCGTCCGTGCTCAGGTCGAGGCGAACGCCCGCAAGCTCAAGGTCGGGCAGGACAAGCTCGACAAGGACGACGTCCTCGCCGGCATGACCGCCGTGCTGACCGTGCGGTTGCCCGAGCCGCAGTTCGAGGGGCAGACGAAGGAGATCCTCGGCACCCCGGCGGTCCGCAAGATCGTCGACCAGGTCGTGTCGAAGCGCATCACCGAGATCCTCACCTCGACGCAGCGCACCGAGAAGGCACAGTCGGCCGCCCTGCTCGAGAAGGTCGTGTCCGAGATGAAGACCCGCATCTCGGCGCGGGCACACAAGGAGACGCAGCGCCGCAAGAACGCGCTCGAGAACTCGTCGCTGCCGACGAAGCTCGCCGACTGCCGCTCGCAGGAGACCGAGGGCACGGAGCTCTTCATCGTCGAGGGTGACTCGGCGCTGGGCACCGCGAAGCTCGCCCGCAACAGCGAGTACCAGGCGCTGCTGCCGATCCGCGGCAAGATCCTGAACGTGCAGAAGGCGTCCGTGTCGGACATGCTCTCGAACGTCGAGTGCGCGTCGATCATCCAGGTCATCGGCGCCGGTTCTGGCCGCACGTTCGACATCGACCAAGCCCGCTACGGCAAGATCATCATCATGTCCGACGCCGACGTCGACGGCGCCCACATCCGCACCCTGCTGCTGACGCTGTTCTTCCGGTACATGCGGCCGATGATCGAGCAGGGTCGGGTCTTCGCCGCCGTGCCACCGCTGCACCGGGTGGTCGTGGTGAACCGCGGCAAGCCGAACGACACGCTGTACACGTACTCCGAACAGGAGCTGCAGACGGTGCTGAAGAAGCTCGAGAAGACGGGCAAGAAGTACCAGGAGCCGATCCAGCGGTACAAGGGCCTCGGCGAGATGGACGCGGACCAGCTGGCGGAGACCACGATGGACCGCGCGCACCGCACCCTGCGCCGGGTGAACGTGACCCATGCCGAGGGTGCCGCGAAGGTCTTCGAGCTGCTCATGGGCAACGACGTGGCGCCGCGCAAGGAGTTCATCCTGGCCGGCGAGGGCCTGGACCGCGACCGCATCGACGCGTAGCGCGTCGCGAAAGCGACACCGCTCGGCCGACGCCCCCGCTCCATCCCGCGGAAGCGACAGAACCCCGCCGACTGTTGGCGGGGTTCTGTCGCTTCCGCGACGGCGGATGGGAGGCCCGTGGCGGGGCCGCCTCGCGCCTCCAGGCCGGTGCGCCCTGCGTTCTCACGCGCTGGGCGACACCTCACGGGGTCCGACGAGCGTGAGGTGTCGCCACGCGCGAAACCAACGCGCGCCAGCGCGCGCCTACGCCTCGCCGGCGGTGCCGTCGAGCGTCGCGGCGCTGCCGCCGATCGAGCCGATGACCGCCTCGAGCGGGGCACCCGACCCGTCACGCTTCGACAGCCAGTCGGGCAGGGTCCGCGCGGCGCCGTCCGTGCCGACGGCGTGCGGCGGCGCGATGCCGGCCCAGCCCACGGTGAGCCCGTCCTCGCCCTTCAGGAACGCGTGCGCCCGGACACCCTGGGTGGCACGGCCCTTCGCCGGGAACTCCGACAGTGCGGAGACCTTGGCGCGACCGGCGTCCGTGCCGGGCAGGGCGGTCGAGGTGGTGGACACCGTGGCGACGACGGCGTCGTCGGAGCGTGCGACCGAGCCGAACCAGATCACCGAGGCACCGTCGGCCAGGGCCATGCCAGCCACACCACCGGCGGGCAGCCCCTGCGCCCGGACGACGGACGCCGGGAACCGCAGCAGCTGCGCGTTCGAGCTGATGAACACGAGGTCGTCGGACTCCGGGGCCTGGGCAGCGCCGACCACCTGGTCACCGGGCTTCAGGCCGATGGCGACGAACTCGGGCTTGTCCGGCCAGGCGCCCGGGACGACGCGCTTGACCACGCCGTGTGCGGTGCCGATCGCCAGCGAGTCCGACGACGCGCCGGACAGGTCGACGATCGCCACGACCGTCTCGCCCTTGGTGAGCGCCAGGAAGTCGGTGACCCGGACGCCGGCGTCGAGCCGGACCGCGGCGGGCGGTACCGCGGGGACGTCGACGGGGGAGAGCCGGAGGACACGACCGGTCGAGGTGATCGCGCCGATCTGTCCCCGCACCGTGCTCACCACGGCGGAGCGGACGGCGTCGTGCTTCGAGCGCTTCGGCACGCGGACGATGCCGAGCTCCGACGTCGGGATGTCGACGCGGATGAGCCGCCCGGTGGTGGAGAGCAGCACGCGGCAGGGAGAGTCGGCGATCTGCAGGGACTCCGGGTCGACCGCGGCCTTCCGACCGCCCTTCACCGGGGCGTCGGCCTCGGTGAGCAGCGTGCGGCGCGGGGTCGCGAACTTGTCGGACACCTCGGTCAGCTCGAGCGCGACCTGCGCGCGGAGCCGTTCGTCGGACGCCAGCAGTTCTTCGAGGGCGGCGATGTCGGCGAGCAGCTGGTCGCGCTCGGCCTCGAGCTCCATCCGCGAGAACTTCGTCAGGCGGCGCAGGCGCAGCTCGAGGATGTACTCGGCCTGCACCTCGGACAGGTCGAAGACGTCGCGCAGGCGGTTGCGCGCCGCCTCGGAGTCGTCGGAGGTGCGGATGACCTGGATGACCTCGTCGATGTCGAGGATCGCGATGAGCAGGCCCTCGACCAGGTGCAGCCGTTCCTTGCGTCGTGCCAGCCGGTACTGCGACCGGCGGGTGACGACGTCGAGCCGGTGCTGCACGTAGACGTCGAGCAGCTCGCGGAGCCCGAGGGTCCGCGGTGACCCGCCGACCAGAGCGACGTTGTTGATGCCGAAGCCGTCCTCGAGCGGGGTGTGCTTGTAGAGCTGCTCGAGTACGGCGGTGGGGTTGAAACCGCTCTTGATGCCGATGACGAGCCGGAGCCCGTGGTTGCGGTCGGTCAGGTCGTTGACGTCCGAGATGCCGACGAGCTTCTTGGACTGGACGCCGTCCTTGATCTTCTCGATGACGCGTTCGGGGCCGACCAGGTAGGGCAGCTCGGTGACGACGAGCCCGACCTTGCGCGGGGTGAGGTTCTCGACGCTCACCTTCGCGCGGGTGCGGAACGATCCACGGCCGGTCGCGTAGGCGTCGCGGACCCCGGAGAGCCCGACGATCGTGCCGCCGGACGGCAGGTCGGGACCGGGGACGAACTCCATGAGCTCTTCGAGGCTGGCCTGCGGGTTCATGAGCAGGTGCTTCGCGGCCTCGACCACTTCGCCCAGGTTGTGCGGCGCCATGTTGGTCGCCATGCCGACCGCGATGCCGGAGGCGCCGTTGACGAGCAGGTTCGGGAACGCCGCCGGCAGCACGCCCGGCTGCATGATCTGGTTGTCGTAGTTCGGGACGAAGTCGACGACGTCCTCGCCCAGGCCCTCGGTCATCGCCATCGACGGTTCGGCGAGCCGCGCCTCGGTGTACCGGGCGGCAGCGGGGCCGTCGTCGAGGGAGCCGAAGTTGCCGTGGCCGTCGACGAGCGGCACGCGCATCGTGAACGGCTGGGCCATCCGGACCAGCGCGTCGTAGATCGCGCCGTCGCCGTGCGGGTGCAGCTTGCCCATCACCTCGCCGGTGACGCGGGCGCTCTTGACGTGTCCGCGGTCGGGCCGCAGCCCCATCTCCGCCATCTGGTACAGGATGCGACGCTGCACCGGCTTCAGGCCGTCGCGGGCGTCGGGCAGCGCCCGCGAGTAGATGACGGAGTACGCGTACTCGAGGAAGGAGCCCTGCATCTCCTCGGAGACGTCGACGTCCTCGATGCGCTCACCGTCGGGCAGGCCGACTACGTCCGTGCGTGCCATGGCACCTTTCTGGAGAACCGGAGTCGTCTGGGAGACTCGTGGGATGGGAACAAGCGTACCGACGGCCCCCGACGCCGTCGCGAACCTCGCCGACGTCTTCCCGAGTTGCCTCGTGGCGCTCGGCGCTGCGGACGACGCGTGGTTGCGGAACGACGGCCTGGAGGCCCGGATCACCCTCCGCCCCGCCCGCTCGGCGATCGTCGTGCTGGTCGACGGCCTCGGTTCCGCCGCGCTGGCGGCGCGGGCCGGACACGCCCGCTGGCTGACCGGCGCGAAGGGCACCGGCACCGCGAAGAAGCTCCGGAGCGGGTTCCCGACGACGACCGCGGCGGCGCTGAGCACCCTGACCACGGGCCGCTCGCCCGGCACCCACGGCGTCGTCGGGTACAGCGGCTGGAACCCGGACACCGGTGCCGTGATGAACCTGCTCGGCGGCTGGGACACCGAGGTGCCCGCCGACTGGTTCCTGACGCAGACCCTGTTCACCCGGGCCACGGAGCTCGGGCTCGACCCCGTCGTCGTCGGGCCGGACCGGTACCGCTCGTCCGGGATGACCGCGAACGTGCTCGGCGGCGCCCGGTACGTGTCGGCGGACACCATCCCGCAGCGTGTCGACGCCGCACTGGCCGAGACCGCCACCGGTCGCTCGCTCGTCTACCTGTACGTGCCGGAGCTCGACTCGATCGGGCACAAGTACGGCTGGCAGTCCGACCGGTGGACGGCTGCCCTCGAGCTGCTCGACGGGGAACTCGCCCGCCTCGACGCGCGGACCGCCGACGACGTGGGGGTCCTGGTGACGGCGGACCACGGTGTGCTCGACGTGCCGGAGCACGCGAACATCGCCATCGACCCGCTGCTGCTCACCGACGTCGTCGGCGTCGCGGGTGACCCGCGCTGCCGGCAGCTCACCGTCGCACCCGGCACGGACGTCCGCGCCCTCGTCGGAGCGTTCCGGGCGCGCTACGGCAAGAAGGCGTACGTCGCCAGCCGTGCCGAGGCGATCGAGGCCGGGTGGTTCGGGCAGGTGTCCGACCAGGTGGTTCCGCGCATCGGCGACGTGCTCGTCGTGGCGCGCGGCTCGTGGGCGTTCAACGACGACCGTGCCCTGCGCGAGGACGAGACGCCGAAACGCATGATCGGCCAGCACGGGGCGATGACCGACGAGGAGACCATCGTGCCGCTCCGGCTCGCCGGCGCGTTCGCCCACTGAGGGCGCCAGCGCCGACCGGCGACGTGCCGATCAGGCGGGGTCGTCGTCCGGGCGGGTGCCGAAGACGATCTCGTCCCAGCTCGGCATCGAGCGGCGGTTGCGCTTCTTGCGTTCGCCACGGCTCTCGGGCTCGGGCGCCGAGGCCGGGCGGGCATCGGTCGACTGCGGTGCGGTGTCGTGCGCGCCGCCGTCCTCGAAGCCCTGCAGCGGGATGTCGACGACGCTGATGGAGGTACCGCGGGCGGATTCGTCGCGCTGCTCGCCGAAGGACGCTGCTTCGCGCTCACCGCGGCGACGGCGGAGTGCCTCGAGCAGGTCGGCGGTCTCGTTGCCGGGAGCACGCTCTTCCACGGCGGCCTGGCCGATGCGGGGCAGCGGTGCACGGAGCGGCGCGTGCTGGGACGGCTCGGGATCCGCGGCCGGCTGCTCCGGCTCGTCGACGCGGAAGGCACCGGAGTCGAAGCGGGTGCCGTCGTCGTCCTGCTGCTCGAACTCGACCGCACGCAGACGCGGGGCGATGCCCTCGTCGTCGGTGTGCGACAGCCGGTGCGCGTCACCGTTGTCCGGCACGAGGGTCGAGGTCTTGGGGTCGAAGTGCCACTGGGCGTCGTGCTCGACCTCGCCCGCGGTGTAGCGGACGCGGACCTGCCAGCCGCTCTCCGGGTGCTTCCAGGAGCCCCAGGTGATCGCGGTGGCCTCGCCGGCCTCGAGCTTCGCGGTGATCGCGGGGCCGAAGGTGTCGGGGGCCTCGTCGTCGACCGGGGTGACCGGCACACGGTGCGAGGCGTCGAGGATGAAGGCGCGCTCGGCGAGGACCGGGCCCTCGAAGCGGCGGACGTACTCGACGTCGACGTCGAGCGCGGCGGCCACGTCGGCGGCGTCGGCGCCACCACGGATGCGCGCCTGGACGTCCTTGGGGGAGACCCGCTTCTGCGGACCGGCGTCGGGGTTCGCCTGGCGCACCTGGCCTGCCAGCGACGACGTGACGGGCAACCGGAACTCGGTGCCGCCGTCGGTCGCCAGGAGGAGTGCGCCGGACTCGACTCCGATGACTCTCACGTCTTGCATGGTTCCGCCTTCCCAGCGTCGCGTACGGTCCTGCTGTCGTACCCCGTGAGTATGCAGGGACGACGGGTGGTTTCCGGGGAGGCGCACGGGCGTGCCGCGGACATCCGCACGGCCGATCCCGGGCGCGCGGCGCTCCGGCAACGGGTGTCGGGAATGTCCGGTTCCGGTCATGGGTTGCACAGCCAGCACGACCCGCCGCAGCACTCGGTTTGCGCTCTGGCGGGGCGTGGTGCAAACTGTCGCCGCCGATCACCCGGCGACGACCTCTCGATACGAGAAATGGATGGGCATGGCCACCGATTACGACGCCCCCCGGAAGACCGACGACAACTCTGACTCAGAGTCGATCGAGGCCCTCAAGGAGCGCGTTCCCGACAAGATGTCGGGGGTCGTCGACGATGATTCCGACAACCCCGGCAGCTTCGAACTCGCCGGGCAGGACCTCAGCGACGTCGACCTCGACGTCGTGGTGCTGCCCCCGCAGGTCGATGAGTTCACCTGCGTCGAGTGCTTCCTCGTGAAGCACCGCTCCCAGCTCGACCACGAGTCGAAGCTCGGACCGGTCTGCGCGGAGTGCGCTTCGCTCTAGCGAGCACAGCCGCGTCGCTCTCGACGCAACGATCAGCGAAGGCCCCGCATCCTCCAGGGATGCGGGGCCTTCGTCGTGTGCTGCGAGGCGGGGCCGAGCCGCGCCTCCAGGCCGTGGGCCGTGGTCCGTCAGGACCGCAGCGCCTCGACGACCTTGCCCGGGTGCCGGACGCTGACCAGCCAGTAGGGCGTCGGGTCCGCGTCGTCGTGCACCTCGACCTTGACGACCCCGCGCACGTAGCCGCGGAAGAGTGTCCAGGCGCGGGCGTCGAGTGCCGGCCCGCGCTGCTCGGTGGCCGCTGCACCCTCGAACGCCTCGGTCGTGCCGACGAGCGTGCGGGGGAGGTGTGCCCTGCCCGCGCGGAACTCGGTGTCGGTGACCTCGATGGTGGGTGCGAGTGCCCACAGGAGGACCAGGACCCCGAGCTCCATCCCGATCGCCACGAGGACGCCGGCCAGGACGCTGATGGGGAGGAAGACGAGCAGGGTGGCGGGGATGACGAGCGCCGTCGCCAGGTAGAGGGCGGGCGGGGCCCAGAGTCGTTCGCGGTACAGGGTCACGGGTCCATTCGATCACGAGCGAGCGAGGTCACGGAACGGTCACGGCTGCACTACCCTCGTCACGTGACCGAACCAGTCGACGTCCTCTGGACCGGGGAGCACGCTCCCGGCCACGCCCACCCCGGCGACGCGGGTGCCGATCTCGTCTCCACCGAGGCCTTCGTGCTGCAGCCGGGGGAGCGACACCTGGCCGCCACGGGGCTGCGCATCGCACTGCCCGAGGGGTACGCCGCGTTCGTGGTCCCACGGAGCGGCCTGGCGGCGAAGCACGGCATCACGATCGTGAACAGCCCCGGCACCGTCGACTCCGGCTACCGCGGGGAGATCAAGGTCGCCCTGCTCAACACCGACCAGACGGAACCGTACGAGGTGCACGTCGGCGACCGCATCGCCCAGTTGATCGTGATGCCGGTGCCGCAGGTGACCTACACCCGGGTCGACGACCTGCCGGACAGCGTCCGCGGACAGGGCGGGTTCGGCTCGTCGGGCTACGGTGACCGGAGCGACGCCGTGACCGGTGCCGCCGCAGACGCTCAGGAAGGAACGCGCGCATGAAGTTCGGCCGACGCAAGCGGGACGAGGTCGAGGTGGCGGACGCCGTCGCCGACGACATCGAGGTCGCGGACACGTCCCCCGAGGTCGACATCGCGACGGATGCCGACGCGGACCTCGACGAGGTCGACGCGGTCGCCCCGACGGACAAGTCCGCTCCGGAGGACCGGGCCGAGAACGGCCCCCACGACGAGACCGAGGCGAACCTGGTCCGCCCCTACGTCGACCTGGGCGGGGTGAAGGTGCTCCCGCGCGAGGGCCTGCACCTGCGCCTCGAGGTCGAGGAGGGCTCGCAGCGCGTCGTCGCGGTCGGGCTCGACTACGACGAGTCCACTTTGCAGGTCCAGCCGTTCGCAGCACCGCGCTCAACCGGCCTCTGGCACGAGATCCGCGCGCAGATCGCCGAGCAGATCGAGCGCCAGGGCGGTGTCGTGACCGAGGTCGACGGCCCGTTCGGCCCCGAGCTCCGCGCGTCCGTCCCGGTCGCCGTGGACGGCGACGGCGGCACCGCCGGCTCCCGCCCGGCCCGTTTCGTCGGCGTCGACGGCCCGCGCTGGTTCCTGCGCGGCGTGATCGCCGGCAAGGCCGCCGAGCAGCCCGACGACGCGAGCGAGATCGAGGAGCTCTTCCGCAGCGTCGTCGTCGTGCGCGGCACGACGCCGATGCCGCCGCGCGACCTCATCCCGCTGCACATGCCCAAGTCGACGCAGACCGCGATCTGACCGACTGACGACCAACCCCGCCTGGAGGCCCGGTGCCGGACCACGACGACACCCCACGACCCGAGACGGCTGGCTCCGACCCCGCCGCACCGGCGGCTGAGTCATCGGTGACGCCGTCGTTCTCCGCGCAGTTCCGTGACGCCGTGCAGAACGCCGGGATCGCCCGCGTGGCACCCGGTGAGGCACCGTCCGGCCGGGCGCTCCTCGGCGCGGTCGGCGGGGTGCGTGGGCTCGCCGAGTCGGTGCTGCCCGGGTTCGCGTTCCTGGTCGTCTACGCGATCACGAAGGAGCTCGTGCCGAGCGTCGTGATCCCGGTGGCCGTCGGGCTGGTCTTCGTGGTGCTCCGGCTGCTGCAGCGGCAGTCGGTGACGATGTCGTTCGCGGGCATCCTCGGCGTCGCGGTCTCTGCCGGCCTGGCGCTCATCACCGGCCGAGCGGAGAGCAACTTCATCCCCGGGATCGTCATCAACGCGGTCTGGCTCGTCGGGCTGCTGATCACGCTGGCGATCCGCTGGCCGCTCATCGGACTCGTCGTCGGCTTCCTGCTGCCCGCGAACGAGGACGGCTCGCACGTCGACTGGCGCGCCGATCCGGTCAAGCGCCGCGTGCTGACGGTCGCCACCTGGATCTGGGTCGGGCTGTTCGCGGTCCGGCTCGCGGTGGAGGTCCCGCTGTACCTGACGGCGCAGGTCGAACTGCTCGCCGGGCTGAAGCTGATCCTCGGCGTGCCGCTGTACGCGGCGGTGCTCTGGGTGACGTGGCTGCTGGTCCGCACCGTGTTCGTCCGACGCGACGACGTCACCCCGGTGTAGAGTTCTCTCGACATCAAGATAGTTCTCGCAGGGCGCGCACGCGTCCTCGGGATTAGGTTTGCCTTGCTGGTGGGACGGTCCACGGCCCGCGAGGATGAGGGCAAACCGATCAGTAGGGAGGCGGCACGGTGGCTGCAGTCAATAGCTTCGGCTCGAAGGACACACTGTCGGTTGGGGGTGTCGACTACGCGATCCACCGGATCGACTCGGTTCCCGGGCACGAGAAGTTGCCCTACAGCCTGAAGGTGCTGCTCGAGAACCTCCTCCGCACCGAGGACGGCAAGAACGTCACCGAGGGACAGATCCGGGCGCTCGGCTCCTGGCGTCCCGACGCGGAACCCGACACCGAGATCCAGTTCTCGCCGGCACGCGTCGTCATGCAGGACTTCACGGGTGTGCCGTGCATCGTCGACCTCGCCACCATGCGCGAGGCCATGGCGGACATCGGCGGCGACCCGAACAAGATCAACCCGCTGTCCCCGGCCGAGATGGTCATCGACCACTCCGTCATCGCCGACCTGTTCGGCAGCACGGACGCCCTGCAGCGCAACACGGACCTGGAGTACGAGCGGAACGGTGAGCGCTACCAGTTCCTCCGCTGGGGCCAGACCGCGTTCGAGGACTTCAAGGTCGTCCCGCCGGGCACCGGCATCGTCCACCAGGTGAACATCGAGTACCTGGCGAAGGTCACCTACACGCGTGACTTCGACGGCGAGACCTACGCGTACCCGGACACCCTGGTCGGCACCGACTCGCACACCACGATGGTGAACGGCCTCGGCGTGCTCGGCTGGGGCGTCGGCGGCATCGAGGCCGAGGCCGCGATGCTCGGCCAGCCCGTGTCGATGCTCATCCCGAAGGTCGTCGGCTTCAAGCTCTCAGGTGAGATCCCGGCCGGCGTGACCGCGACCGACGTGGTGCTCACCATCACGCAGGAGCTCCGCAAGCACGGCGTCGTCGGCAAGTTCGTCGAGTTCTACGGCGAGGGCGTCGGCGCCGTCCCGCTCGCCAACCGCGCCACCATCGGCAACATGTCGCCCGAGTTCGGTTCGACGGCGGCGATCTTCCCGGTCGACGACGTCACGCTGGACTACCTGCGGCTGACCGGTCGCGACGAGGCACAGATCGCCCTGGTCGAGGCGTACTCCAAGGCCCAGGGCCTGTGGCACGACGCCTCGGTCGAGCCGAACTACTCCGAGTACATGGAGCTCGACCTCTCCACCGTCGTGCCCTCCATCTCGGGCCCGAAGCGTCCGCAGGACCGCATCGAGCTGACGAACGCGAAGAACCAGTTCGAGCTCGACCTGAACAACTACACGACGCCGTCCGAGCAGACCGACCTCGACGACGCGGTCGAGGAGACGTTCCCGGCCTCCGACCCGATCGCCGCCGGTTCGACGAACGAGGACACGGCGCTGCACGAGCACGTGCACGTGTCGAGCGCACCGTCGACCGCCTCGGCGCCGACGAAGGTCGCCATGGACGGGGCCGACCCGTTCACGATCGACCACGGTGCCGTCGCGATCGCTGCGATCACCTCGTGCACGAACACGTCGAACCCGTCGGTCATGATGGCCGCCGGCATCCTCGCCCGGAACGCCGCGAAGAAGGGCCTCACCGCGAAGCCCTGGGTGAAGACCACCCTCGCGCCCGGGTCGAAGGTCGTCACCGACTACTACGAGAAGGCCGGTCTCACCACCTACCTCGAGCAGCTCGGCTTCTACACGGTCGGCTACGGCTGCACCACCTGCATCGGCAACTCGGGCCCGCTGCCCGAGGAGATCTCGCAGGCCGTGCAGGACAACGACCTCGCCGTCACCGCGGTGCTCTCGGGCAACCGCAACTTCGAGGGCCGGATCAACCCCGACGTCAAGATGAACTACCTGGCGTCCCCGCCGCTGGTCATCGCCTACGCCCTCGCCGGGTCGATGCACTTCGACTTCGACAAGGACGCCCTCGGTACCGACCAGGACGGCAACGACGTCTACCTGACCGACATCTGGCCCGACGCGGCCGAGGTGCAGCAGGTCATCGACGAGTCGATCGACACCGAGATGTTCACCCACGAGTACGGCTCCGTGTTCGAGGGCGACGACCGCTGGAAGAACCTGCCGACGCCGACGGGTGACACCTTCGAGTGGGACCAGGAGTCGACCTACGTCCGGAAGCCCCCGTACTTCGAGGGCATGACGATGCAGCCCGACGCGGTGTCGGACATCTCCGGCGCCCGGGTGCTCGCGAAGCTCGGCGACTCGGTCACGACCGACCACATCTCGCCGGCCGGTTCGATCAAGGCCGACAGCCCCGCCGGCCAGTACCTCGCCGAGCACGGCGTCGACCGCAAGGACTTCAACTCCTACGGCTCGCGTCGCGGCAACCACGAGGTCATGATCCGCGGCACGTTCGCGAACATCCGTCTGCGCAACCAGCTGCTCGACGGCGTGGAGGGCGGGTACACCCGCGACTTCACGACGCCGGACGGTGCGCAGTCGTTCATCTACGACGCCTCGCAGCACTACCAGGAGCAGGGCACCCCGCTCGTCATCTTCGGCGGCAAGGAGTACGGCTCCGGCTCGTCCCGCGACTGGGCGGCCAAGGGCACGAACCTGCTCGGTGTCCGTGCGGTCATCACCGAGAGCTTCGAGCGGATCCACCGCTCGAACCTCATCGGCATGGGCGTCGTCCCGCTGCAGTTCCCGGCGGGCGAGACCGTCGAGTCCCTCGGGCTCGACGGCACCGAGGTCGTCTCGATCTCCGGGCTGACCGAGCTGAACGAGGGCCGCACCCCGAAGACGGTGCACGTCACCGCGACGCCGAGCGAGCACTCGCCGGCCGGCAAGCAGCCGATCGAGTTCGACGCGGTCGTCCGCATCGACACCCCCGGCGAGGCCGACTACTACCGCAACGGCGGCATCCTGCAGTACGTGCTCCGCTCGCTCGTCTGACGCGACCCGGATACTGCCTGGAGGCGCGGTGCCAGCTGGCACCGCGCCTCCAGTCCGTTCTGTCCCCACGCGCATAGAGTGGGCCGACAGCCCCACGAAAGGAGCGCCCGTGAGCCTGCTCGCCAGCATCACGTCGCCGCGCGACCTGAAGCGTCTCTCCGACGCGCAGATGACCGACCTCGCCGCCGAGATCCGGCGCTTCCTGGTCGCCGAGGTCGCGAAGACCGGTGGGCACCTCGGGCCGAACCTGGGCGTCGTGGAGCTGACGCTCGCGATGCACCGCGTGTTCGACTCGCCGAACGACCCGTTCGTCTTCGACACCGGGCACCAGTCGTACGTGCACAAGCTCGTCACCGGGCGCCAGGACTTCTCGAAGCTGCGCGAACGCGGCGGCATCGCCGGCTACCCGCAGCGGAGCGAGTCCGAGCACGACATCGTCGAGTCCTCGCACGCGTCGTCCTCGCTGTCGTGGGCCGACGGCATCTCCCGCGCGTTCGGGCAGACCGGGCAGACCGACCGCACCGTCGTCGCGGTGGTGGGGGACGGCGCCCTCACCGGCGGCATGACGTGGGAGGCGCTCAACAACATCTCCGACGACAACGACCGGCGACTGGTCATCGTCGTCAACGACAACGGCCGCTCCTACGCCCCGACGATCGGTGGCATGGCACGGTTCCTGAGCTCCGTGCGCACCCGCCGCGAGTACCGAGCCCTGTACGAGGGCACGCAGGCCGTGGCGGCGCGGTTCGGCGCTCCGGGTCGTGCCGTGTACCGAGGCATGCGCGGGGGCCTGCACGGCTTCCTGTCGCGGCTGACGAACAACGAGGCGCTGTACTCGAACCTCGACATCAAGTACATCGGCCCGGTGAACGGCCACGACCAACAGGCGATGGAGGCAGCACTCCGGCAGGCCAAGGAGTACGGCGCTCCCGTGATCGTGCACGCGATCACCGAGAAGGGCCACGGCTTCGAGCCCGCCCTGCGCGACCAGGCCGACCAGTTCCACGCCGTCGGGCACATCGACCCGGAGACGGGGGAGTCGCTCGACGCCGCATCGGGTCCGTCGTGGACCTCGGTGTTCGCGTCCTCCCTGGCCGAAGCCGGTGCCTCGGATCCCCGGATCGTCGCGATCACGGCGGCGATGCTCCGACCGACCGGGCTCCACCTGTTCCAGGAGCAGCACCCCGACCGGGTCTACGACGTCGGCATCGCCGAGCAGCACGCCGTGACGACCGCCGCGGGCCTGGCCTACGGGGGACTCCACCCCGTGGTGGCGCTCTACGCGACGTTCCTGAACCGCGCGTTCGACCAGGTGCTGATGGACGTCGCCCTGCACAAGGCCGGCGTGACGTTCGTGCTCGACCGTGCCGGGATCACCGGCCCGGACGGCCCCTCCCACCACGGCATGTGGGACCTCGCGCTGCTGCAGGTGGTGCCAGGGATCCGGATCGCCGCACCCCGCGATGCTGCGACCCTGCGCGAGGAGTTCCGCGAGGCGATCGCCGTCGACGACGCCCCCACCGTGCTGCGGTGGTCGAAGGGGCAGGTCGGACCGGACATCCCCGCGGTCCGTCGTCTCCCCGATGGTGTGGACGTCCTGCACGCCGCCGCGGACGACGTCGAGGACGTGCTCTTCGTCGCCGTCGGGTCGATGGTGCCGGTGGCACTCGAGGCCGCGGCGCTGCTCGAGGCGCAGGGCATCGGCGTCACCGTCGTGGACCCGCGCTGGGTGGTGCCGATCCCGACGTCGCTGATCGAGCTGTCGCGGACGCACCGACTCGTGATCACCATCGAGGACGGCGTGCGCGTCGGCGGCGTCGGGACCCGCCTGCGGCAGGACCTCCGTGCCGCCGGGGTCGACACCGGGGTCAACGAGCTCGGGCTGCCCGACGCGTTCATCGACCACGCGACCCGGTCGCAGATCCTCGCCGACGCGGGGCTGACGGCGCAGGCCATCGCCCGCGACGTCATCGATCAGGTCGTCGGGACGAAGTTGCCGCAGGCGAAGCCCGCGCGGTCCCGCGAGTCGGCGGCGTCCGACCGCTGACGCCTGACGGCCGACCGCTCGGAACCAGGTTCCGGACACGGCACCACGTTCCTCCGCGGTGCTGTGTCCGGAACCTGGTTCGGTGGGAGGCCGCCTTGCCGCCGTGCTGCCATGCCGCGAGGGGCATGTGCCACGGGGACGTCTGGCAGGATCGCCACATGCGACGGGGGCTCAGGACGATGACGGTGGGGCTCTGCCTCGGCGTGTTGGCGCTGACTTCGGGGTGTTCGGCGATGAACGACGGTTCGGTCGCGCCGGAGCTCGGTGCTGATGCCCGGGTCGGTGCCAGACAGACGATGCACCGCGTGATCGACTGGGATGGCGGGGAAGCGGTCCACCGGGTCGATGCCACCTGGACCGACTCCTGCGGGCACGCGAGCAACTCCGGCTTCCTCCAGCCCGCTGCAGGAACCACGTGCCGGCTCGACGCCGGAGCGGTCTACACGATCGACGGTGCGACCACACCGGTCGACGCGGTGCGCATCGTCGGCCCAGCGCTTCGTGCGGGCGGCCTGACCGACGAGGACCTCGTGGCGCAGGCGATCCGGCCGGACGGATCGACACCGTCCTTGGTCGACGTCGGTGGGCGGCAGCCGATCGCACTCGGCAGCGATGTCGGCCAGGACCGGTTCGCCGTCGTCCGGGTCCGGGGTTGGGACCAGTCACTCGGACTGTGGCAACCGGACGGATCGTCCGTCGTGCAGTCCGCGCCGGGACTCGGCGTCGACCGACGAGACGATGCCGTGCGGGCGAGCGGGGCGGACTACGTGCTCGTCGTGACGCACAGCGGTGCCTACTTCACGTCGTACGACAACGAGCCGCCCGATCCGCCGGCGCCGCGGCCGTCGGTGCCACCGTGCTTCAGCGGCAGCAACGACTGCGTGGGCGGCTGACGTCCGGGCTGCTGACGATGGCGGCGGTTCGCGATCGTCCGGCACAACCGGAGTCACCCCGAACCACGGCGATCCGCGGTTCGGGGTGACTCTGGTTGTGCGGCGGTGCGGCCTTCGAGACCGAGTCGGCTCTAGCGGGAGGCGGGGCCGACGATCCGGGGCTCGTGGAAGGTGCCGCCGAAGACCCGCTCGGACGCTCCGGAACGGTCGAGGTACGGGCTGATCCCACCGGCCTGGAACGGGTAGCCCGCACCGAGGATGAGCCCGAGGTCGATCTCCTGGACGTGCTCGACGACCCGGTCCTCGAGCATGCGGTGCAGCTCGTCGGCCAGGGCGTCCTCGAACCGGCGCTGCATCTCGGCGGCGTCGACGGGCTTCGCATCCTTCTTGGACGGCGCGACGAGCTTCACGGCGGCGGGGTCGTACCCGGTCGCGTTGCCCTTCTTGTCGCGGGTCAGGATCGTCCCGTGCTCGGCGATCTTCTTCAGCCCGTCACCGGGGTAGAAGCGCTCCGGCCAGGCCGCGTGGTGCGAATCGAGCACGTGCGCGCCGACCGGCAGCCCGACGAGCTCGAGCAGCTCGAACGGTGACATCGGCAGGCCGAGTGGTGCGGCACCCTGGGCGACGGTGTCGAACGAGGTGCCCTCTTCCACGCCGCGCATCGCCTCGCCGAGCACCCGCGCGAGCACCCGGTTGACGACGAAGCCCGGCTGGTCCGCGGTGATGATCGCGGTCTTCTTCAGGGTCTTCGCGACGGCGAGGGCCGTGACGAGGGCCTCGTCCGAGGTCTTCGCGGCACGCACCACTTCGAGCAGCGGCATGACCGCGACCGGGTTGAAGAAGTGGAAGCCGACGAGCCGCTCCGGGTTGGTGAGGACCGACGCCATCTCGTCGACGGAGAGCGACGACGTGTTCGTGGCGAGGATGGCGTCCGGTGCGATGACCTGCTCGATCTTCCGGAGGACCTCCTGCTTGACGGTCATCTCCTCGAAGACGGCCTCGATCACCCAGTCGGCGTCGGCGAAGGCGTCGTAGGACACCGAGCCGCTGACGAGTGCGGTGATGCGGTTCGCGTCGTCGGGGGAGATCCGGCCCTTGTCGAGCAGCTTCGCGACCTCGCCGCGGATCCGCTCGACGCCGGCGTCCACACGGGACTGGTCGACGTCGGTGATGACGACGGGGACGCCCAGGCGTCGGGCGAACAGCAGCGCGAACTGCGACGCCATCAGCCCGGCGCCGAGGACACCGACCTTCGTGATCTTCTTCGCTTCGACGCCCTCGGGAGCGCCGACGGGCTTCTTCGCACGCTTCTGCACGAGGTCGAAGGCGTACATCGACGCGGCGAACTGGTCGCCCGAGATGAGGTCGGCGAGGGCCTCGTCCTCGTCGGCGAACCGCTCGTCGAGCGAACCCGACTTGGCGGCGGCGACGAGGTCGAGCGCCCGGAACGGCGACTTCGGCACGGTGCCGATCTTCGACGCGACCTGTCCGCGGGCGACCTTGACGACGGTGCCCCATGCGGCCTTCTCGAGCATGCCCGGCTCGTTCTTCCGCACCACCTTGGTCGTTCCGGTGATCACGCCGTCCGCCCAGGCCACGGCCGAGGGCAGGAACGTGACGGACGGGACGAGCACGTCGCCGATGCCGATCTCGACCGCGGCCGGGCCGTCCATCAGACGGTTGTTCTTGAGCGGGTTCTCGACGATGACGCGGAGCGCGCGCTCCGGACCGATCAGGCGGGGGAGCAGCGTCGCGCCGCCCCAGCCGGGGATGATGCCGAGGAACACCTCGGGCAGGCCGATGCCCTGCGCCGCGGACGAGAACGCCCGGTAGGTGCAGTGCAGGGCGATCTCGAGCCCACCACCGAGCGCCAGGGTGTTCACGAACGCGAACGACGGCACCCCGAGGTCGGCGAACTTGCGGAGCGTGGCGTGCCCGAGTGCGGCCAGGTCGTGGGCGGCCTCGCGCGACGGGACTGCGGCTGCCTGGGACAGGTCGGCCCCGGCCGCGAAGCAGTACTCCTTGCCGGTGATGGCGACGCCCTGGATCGTGCCGGCGGCGGCCTCGGTCTTCAGGGTGTCGAGCACACCGGACAGCTCACGGAGCGTGCGGGGCCCGAGGGTGTTCGGCCGCTTGTAGTCCTTGCCGTTGTCGAGCGTGATGAGCGCCAGCGTGCCACCCGAGGGCATCGTGACGTGCTTGACGAACGAGTGCGTGACGACCTCGTCCTCGCTGAGTTCGGCCAGTCGGTCGTTGTCGACGATGGTCATGGTCACGCCCCCTTCCGAGCCGAACGCTCGGCCGACTTGCTGTGGTTCGGGTTCTCCCAGATGACGGTGCCGCCCTGGCCGAGCCCGATGCACATCGTGGTGATGCCGTACTTGACGTCCGGTCGCTCGGCGAACTGTGCGGCGAGCTGGTTCATCAGCCGGACACCACTCGACGCGAGCGGGTGGCCGACGGCGATCGCGCCGCCCCAGGCGTTCACGTTCGGGGAGTCCTGGGCGATGCCGTAGTTGTCGAGGAACGCGAGCACCTGGACGGCGAACGCCTCGTTGATCTCGAACAGGCCGATGTCGTCGATCGACAGGCCGGCCTTCGACAGGGCCTTGTCGGTCGCGGGGACCGGGCCGACGCCCATGACCTCTGGTTCGACGCCGGCGAAGGCGAACGAGACCATGCGCATCTTCGTCGACAGTCCGTGCTGCTTCGCGCCGTCCTCGGACGCGAGCAGGCTCATGGTGGCACCGTCGTTGAGACCCGCGGCGTTGCCGGCGGTGACCCGTCCGTGGGGCCGGAACGGCGTCTTCAACGCGGCAAGAGCCTCCAGGGTGGTCCCCGGTCGCGGCGGCTCGTCGGTGCTGACGACGTCCCAGCCGTCGCCCTTGTTGACCTCGACCGGGATGACGTCCGGTTGGAGCTTGCCGTTCGCCCAGGCAGCGGCGTAGCGCTGCTGGGACTGGACGGCGTAGGCGTCCGTGCGGTCCTTCGTGATCGCGGGGAAGCGGTCGTGCAGGCGCTCGGCGGTGGCGCCCATGACGAGGGCGTCGCTCGAGACCATGCGCTCCGCGACGAAGCGCGGGTTGGGGTCGGCGTTGAAGCCCATCGGGTGCCGGCCCATGTGCTCGACACCACCGGCGATCGCGATGTCGGCGGCGCCGAAGGCGATGGCGCCGGCGAGCGTCGTGACGCTCGTCATGGCACCGGCGCACATGCGGTCGATCGCGTAGCCGGGCACCGACTTCGGCAGACCCGCGAGCATGCCGACGGTGCGCCCGAGCGTCAGCCCCTGGTCACCCTGCTGCGTGGTGGCCGCGACGGCGACGTCGTCCACCGCTGCGGTGTCGAAGGCGTTCCGGTCGAGCAGTCCGCGCATCGCGTGCACCGCGAGGTCGTCGGACCGGGTCTTCCAGAACACCCCCTTCTCGCCGGCTCGTCCGAACGGTGTGCGAACGCCGTCCACGAACACGACGTCTGATGCCTTTGGCAATCCGGGCCTCCCAGATCCTCATCGATCGGGCCGGAACGCAGGTCGCTCCGGCCTGGCCGGGCCTCGCCCGGCGACCCTCCCGACGCTATGCCCCCAGCCTGGGCGGCCGCATGCCGGTTGGGCAGTTCCTACGACTCGTCGTCGTCCGTCGCCGCGGGCCGCTGTGCAGCAGCGACAAAGGCCGACGCGATGATCGACGCGAGTTCCTCGACCTGCCACGGGCGGGCGTCGTGCTCGGCGAGGGCTGCGCCGACCAGCTCGGTCGAGACCGGCGACGGCGGGGCCCACGACACGAGCCGGAGTGTCTCCGGCGTGAGCAGGTTCTCGAGGGGGATGTCGAGCTCCTCGGCACGCTTCGTCACCGCGGCGCGCGCGGCCTTGTACCGGCGGTCGGCGGCCGGGTTGCGGTCCGCCCAGGCGCGGGGCGGGGGCAGCGTCGCCTCGCCGGCACCGCGGAGACGGGGGAGGTCCTCGGTGGTGCGACCTTCCTCGACGGCGGCCCACCAGCGGTCGAGCTCGGAACGGCTGGCGCGGCCAGTGAACGTCTTCAGCGCACCGAGTTCGGCGCGGGACTCGGGTGCAGCGGCAGCGGCGGCGACGATCGCCGAGTCGGGGATCGTGCGCCCGGGGGCGATGTCCGCCTGGCGGGCGTACTCGTCACGGGCGAGCCAGAGCGACCGCGCGATCGCCAGTGCTCGCGCACCACGGAGCGCGTGCATGCCGGACAGGCGACGCCAGGGCTCGGCACGGGCGGGCTTCGGCGCACGGTGCAGGACCGCGTCGAACTCCTCCTGGGCGATCCGGGTCTTGCCGGCCTCGTCGAGCTTCTCGGCGAGGGCGTCGCGGAGGTCGGGCAGCAGCTCGACGTCGAGCGACGCGTACACGAGCCACGACTGCGGCAGGGGACGGGTCGACCAGTCGGCGGCCGAGTGCGCCTTGGCCAGGGTGATGCCGAGCAGCTGCTCGACGACGGCGCCGAGGCCGACGCGGGGGAACCCGGCGATCCGGGCGCCGAGCTCGGTGTCGAAGATCCGCGTCGGGACGAGGCCGACCTCCTGCAGGCACGGCAGGTCCTGCGAGGCGGCGTGGAACAGCCACTCCTCGTCGACGATGGCGGCCTGCAGCTCCGAGAAGTCACCGATCGGGATCGGGTCGAACAGGAACGCTCCGGCACCGCGGCGGAACACCTGGATCAGGTACGCGCGCTGCGAGTAGCGGTACCCGCTGGCGCGCTCGGCGTCGACCGCGACGGGGCCGTCGCCGGCGGCGATGGCGGCGACCGCCTCGAGGTAGTCCTCGCGGGTGTCGATGACCTTGACGGCGTCGTGCGACGCCTCGAAGGCGGGGCCGGCGGCGGCAGCAGTCGGGCCGACGGCGGCGGCCGGAGCAGTCGAACCGGCAGCCGTGGCTGCGGGCGCAGCCGGGCCGGTCGATCCAGCGGCGTCCTGGGGAGCGGGGTCGGTCACTTGGCGAGCCTCCTCGGGGCCAGCAGGGTCACGCCGTCCGATGCGGGAGGCAGACCGGCGAGCATGGCGACGATGTCCTGCCAGGCCCGGACGTGTGCGGTGAGGTCGTCGCCGCGTGGTGTCCACGACGCGCGGAGTTCCAGCTGGGCGCCGTCGCCCTGTGCGGCGAGGTCACCGTACCCGCGCGAGATGATCTTGGTGGCCGTGCCCGAGGCGTGGTCGTACGTCGCACCGTGCGACTCGAGCGCGTCGACGAGCCAGCTCCACGTGACGTCGGCGACGAACTCGTCGACGCCGATCTCCGGCTCGAGCGGCGCCTGGGCGAAGGAGACGACACGGAACGCGCCGCCCCAGCCCTCGGGTTCTTCCGGGTCGTACAGGGCGATGAACCGTCCGGTGCCCAGGTCCGACTCCACCCCGTGCGCGGTGCCGGACACGTCCGCCGCCAGGGCGATCGAGAACGGTGCGATCCGGGTCGGGGAGGGGATCTCGGTGACGGTGGTCTCGGCACGGCCGCTGCCGCCGGACACGAACGCGCGGAGCCGCGCGAAGGCGTCGGGCTCTCGGGTTTCGGACACACATGCAGACTAGGCTCCGGGCCATGTCCCGATCCGCGCGACCCGCCGAGGACGTCGTCCAGGAGACCGCTCGATCGGCCGGGTTCATCGCACTCGGCGCCGGTCTGGCAGCTGCCGCGGTGGGGACGGCCGTCATCGGTGGCTTCGTCGCCGCCGTCGCCCGCGCCGTCGTCACCCCGGACCGCAAGCGCAACGAACGCGTCCCGATCCACGCCGTCGACCCGGTCCGGAAGACCGTCACGATCGAGCGCACGGCCGACACCGAGCTGCGGGGCCGCTACTCGCTCTGGTTCGGCGGCGGCACCGGCCACATGCGCGTCGGCGAGGTCCTCGGCACGACCGACACCACCGTCACGCGCCGCATCATCGCGATCGACGCCGGCGATCCGACCGCTGCACGTCGCGGACGCTGGGGCGGCTGGTTCTACCTGACCCCGGGCGAGCTCGACGTGCCCGTCGAGGACGTCGACATCCCCACGCCGAACGGCCCGGCTCCCGCGTGGGTCGTCCGTGCCGACGACCCGGCAGCGCCGTGGGCCGTCCTGGTGCACGGCCGTGGCGTCACGCGTGCCGAGACGATCCGCGCCGTCCCCGTCTTCCGCGCCGCCGGGTACTCGGTGGTGCTCGCCTCGTGGCGGAACGACGGTGTCGCCCCGCCGAGCGTCGACGGCCGCTACGGCCTCGGCAGCACCGAGTGGGAGGACGTCGACTCCGTCCTCCGCTGGCTCACCGCGCAGGACGCCCAGAGCGTCGTGCTCATGGGCTGGTCGATGGGCGGCGCGGTCGTGCTGCAGACCCTGCTCCGCTCGCGCTTCGCCGGCCTGGTCGACGGGGTGGTCCTCGAGTCCCCGGTGGTCGACTGGCACGCCGTCCTGAAGTCGCAGAGCCAGCTCCTGCGTCTGCCGCGTCCGGTCCGCAAGGTCGCGCAGCGGCTGCTCCGCACGCCCGTGCTGCACCGGCTCGCCGGGCTCCAGCAGCCCGTCGACCTGCGTGAGCTCGACATGGTCACGCGCTCCGACGAGCTCACGGTGCCGATCCTGCTGCTGCACAGCGACGACGACGGGTTCGTGCCGTCCTCGGCCTCGCACGACCTGGCCCGCGCACGGCCCGACCTGGTGCGGCTCGAGATCCAGACCACGGCCCGGCACACCAAGCTCTGGAACCACGACGCCGACTGGTTCGACGCCCGGATCCTCGCGTGGCTGACCGAGGTGGTCCAGCGGCGCGGGGCGGCCAGCGCGCGGTAGACGCGACCGAAGGGCGGACGGGAGGCGCGGTGCCAGCTGGCACCGCGCCTCCCGTCCGTCAACGGGTCGCGTCTACGCGACCGCCGCCTGCACCTGACGCTGCACGCGGCCGAGCATGCCCACCATGCCGCGGATCCGCAGTGGGCTGACCGCCTCGGACAGGCCGATGGTCAGCGGGTAGTCCGTCGGGACGGCGAGCACCTGCTCGACGGTCAGGCCGGACAGTCCCTGCGCCAGGATCGAGGCGAAGCCGCGGGTGGTCGGCGCCTCGCGCGGGGCGGTGGCGTGCATCCGGACCACCTCGGGGGCGTCGCCGTCCTCGCCCACCGTCACGGTGATGAAGACGGGGGACTGGCACTCCTCGACGCGTTCGAGCTCGTCCTCGTGCCCCAGCAGGCGTTCGGGCAGCGCAGGCAGCTCGTTCGAGAACTCGAGCAGGAGCTGCAGGCGGTCCTTCTGGCCCAGGGCGAGGAAGTCGTCGCGGATCTCGGCGAGGGTGGCGGGGAGTGGTGCGTCGGTGCTGTCGTTCATCGGTTCGGAACAGTACCCGGCTCGGATCCCTGCACGATGGGGACGCGGACGGCGCTGCCCCACTCGGTCCACGAGCCGTCGTAGTTGCGGACGTTGTCGTAGCCGAGCAGGTGCTGCAGGACGAACCAGGTGTGGCTCGAGCGCTCACCGATGCGGCAGTAGGCGATGACCTCGTCGGCGTCTCCGATGCCGGCGCCGTCGCGGTAGACGGCGTCGAGCTCGTCGCGCGTCTTGAAGGTGCCGTCGGGATCGGCGGCCGTCGCCCAGGGGATGTTCACGGCGGTGGGGACGTGGCCGCCGCGCAGCGCGCCCTCTTCCGGGTAGTCGGGCGCGGTCGTGCGCTCCCCGCTGTACTCCGGGGCGCTGCGGACGTCGATGAGCGGCTTGCCGAGGTGCGCGAGCACGTCGTCCTTGAAGGCGCGGACGGGCTCGTCGTGGCGCTCGACGACGGGGTACTCGACGGGCGTGACCGGGGTCTCGTCGGTGGTCAGTGCACGGTCCTCGGCGATCCACTTGCCGCGACCGCCGTCGAGCAGGCGCACGTCCTCGTGGCCGAACAGGGTGAACACCCAGAGGGCGTACGCCGCCCACCAGTTGTTCTTGTCGCCGTAGATCACGACGGTGGTGTCGCGGCCGATGCCCTTGCCGCCGAGGAGCTCGGCGAACGCGGCGCCGTCGATGTAGTCGCGCTGCACCGGGTCGTTGAGGTCGGTGTGCCAGTCGATCTTCACGGCGCCCGGGATGTGCCCCGTCTCGTAGAGCAGGACGTCCTCGTCGGACTCGACGACCACCAGGTCGGGCGCGCCGGCCTCGGCGTCGAGTTGCTCCTGCAGCCACTCGGTGGAGACGAGGCGCTCCGGGTGCGCGTAGGCGGCGAACTTCTCGGACGGGTCGACCGGTGCGGTCATCGGGGGTACCTCCAGGGGTGCGGGGGAGCGTGGTGCGGAGCGAGCGTGGTGCGGGGCGGGCTTGGTGCCCGGGTGCGTGCTGCCGGCGCCGGACTAGGATCGGGCGTCGGTGCCTGTGGGCAACGGTACGCGGACGTGCCGTGCTCCTGACGCAACGTGACACCCCACGACATGCTTCCCGGAAGGGTTCCCCGATTGCCCGCTCACCTCGTCGACCGTGATCCCCAGGTGACGCCGCAGCAGATGGCTGCGGCGCTCGTGCCCCCGCCGCAGTTCACGGACGCGTCGTTCGACTCGTACCGGCCGGACCCGGACTACGACTCGCAGGCCTCGGTCCGCGATGCCGTCGCCGCGTTCGTGGCCGCCGGTCCGACCGAGTCCCCGCGGCGCGGACTGTTCGGGCGTCGGAAGCAGGCGGCGGAACCCGCGGCGAAGTCCGGTGTGTACCTGGACGGCGGGTTCGGTGTCGGCAAGACCCACCTGCTCGCAGCCGCATACCACGCGGCCACCGGCCGGAAGACGTTCGGCACGTTCATCGAGTACACCGCGCTCGTGGGCGCCCTGGGGTTCCAGGGGACCGTCGACCTGCTCCGCGGCACCGCACTGGTGTGCATCGACGAGTTCGAGCTCGACGACCCGGGCGACACGATGGTGATGACCCGGCTCATCAAGGAACTGACCGAGACCGGCACCCGCTTCGCCGCGACGTCGAACACGCCCCCGGGAGCCCTGGGCGAGGGACGCTTCGCCGCGCAGGACTTCCTGCGCGAGATCCAGGCCATGTCGGACCGCTTCGACACCATGCGCATCGACGGCCTCGACTACCGCCGCCGTGCCGTGGACGAGTCGGCGCAGGTGGTGTCCGACGTGCCCGCCGCGCTGCCGGCCGGCACCGTGACGCTCGACGACTTCGGCGCAGTGGTCGCGCACCTGGGTTCCGTGCACCCCTCGAAGTACGTCGCGCTGGTCGAGGACCTCGACGCCGTCGGGCTCACCGACGTCCGGGCGTTCACCGACCAGACCGACGCGCTGCGCTGGGTCGCCCTGGTGGACCGGCTGTACGACGCGCAGGTGCGCATCGTCGCGTCGGGCACGCCGCTCGACCAGGTGTACCCCGACGTGATGCTCGAGGGCGGGTACCGCAAGAAGTACCTGCGTGCGGCGTCCCGCGTGGTGGCGCTCACCCGCGCCTGAGCGTCGCTCGCCGTCAGACCGATCTGTCCACGGCGGTCTCCTGCCCCTCGCGCAGGGGACATCGGGCCGCTGGAAACACGACGTTTACAAACGGCGCGGTCGCGTTACATCCGCGAAACAGTTCGTGCTCCCTCGTGAAACCTCGCCTCGCCAGACTCTGTGACACCCGAGGCGGTCCAAGAGCCGCTCGTGCAATCGAGAGGTGAGCAGATGCTTGATCAGGGCAACACGACGTTCGTGTTGGTGATGGCTGCGCTGGTGTTGTTCATGACACCCGGCCTGGCCTTCTTCTACGGCGGCTTGGTGAAGGCCAAGTCCGTCATCTCCATGATGATGATGTCGTTCGGTGCGATCGCGCTCGTGAGCGTGCTCTGGGTGGTCTACGGCTACGCGATCGCCTTCGCCAACCACGGCGACGGCACGGCGGTCTCCGGCGTGGTCGGGTTCTTCAGCATCGACTGGAACCAGATCGGCCTCGGCCAGGCCTTCGAGGAAGCGCAGTCCTCGAACATCCAGGCGGCGTACCCGTCGATGGCCTTCGTCGGGTTCCAGGCGACGTTCGCGATCATCACCGTCGCGCTCATCTCCGGCGCCATCGCCGACCGTGCCAAGTTCGGCGCGTGGATGGTCTTCGCCGGCGTCTGGGTCACGGTCGTCTACTTCCCGGTCGCCTCGTGGGTCTTCAACCTGACCTCCGGCTGGGCCGCCACGTGGGGCGTCATCGACTTCGCCGGTGGCACCGCGGTGCACATCAACGCCGGTGCAGCGGGTCTCGCCCTGGCGATCGTGCTCGGCAAGCGCGTCGGCTTCGCCAAGGGCGCGCACAAGCCGCACAACCCGCCCTTCGTCCTGCTCGGTGCCGCCATCCTGTGGTTCGGCTGGTTCGGCTTCAACGCCGGCTCCGAGGGCGCTGCTGACGGCATCGCCGCGATCGCCTGGGTGAACACCCTCGCCGCCCCGGCCGCCGCCATCCTCGGCTGGCTGCTCATCGAGAAGCTCAAGGACGGCAAGGCGACCTCCGTCGGAGCCGCCTCGGGCGCCGTCACCGGCCTCGTCGCGATCACCCCGGCCTGTGCCGCGCTGACCCCGGGCTGGGGCATCCTGCTCGGCTTCCTCGCCGGCATCGTCTGCTGCTTCGCGATCGACTGGAAGTACCGTCTCGGCTTCGACGACTCGCTCGACGTGGTCGGCGTCCACCTGGTCGGCGGCATCTTCGGCACGCTGTTCCTCGGCTTCTTCGCCAACGACACCGGCCTGATCTACTCGGGCTCGTTCGAGCAGCTCGGCAAGCAGGCCGCAGCGGCCCTCGCCGTCGGCGTCTACTCGTTCGTGCTCGCCCTGGTCATCGGGTTCGCCATCGAGAAGACGATGGGCTTCCGCGTCAAGACCGAGGACGAGGTCGCCGGCATCGACACCGCGGTCCACGGCGAAGAGGGCTACGTCCTCTACGAGCAGACCGACGACAGCCCGGTCAGCGTCCGCTAGTCACCAGGCACCACCCGCACGACGACGGGCCCCGCGCACACAGCAGCGCGGGGCCCGTCGTCGTTCCGTTGGTCGCGTTCTCGACGTGACCACGGCCGGGAGGCGCGGTGCGGGTCCGGCCCGCACCGCGCCTCCAGGCAGATGGTCGCATCAGCGACCCGTTGGTTCCGTTGGTTCCGTTGGTTCGATCACCAGGCGTAGTCCTCCGGCGACGTCTCGTGCCCCGGGAAGATCTCGTCGAGACGGTCCAGCGCACGCTGGTCGAGGCGGATGTCGACGGCACGGACCGCGGACTCCCACTGCTCCATCGTGCGGGGGCCGGTGATCGGCGCCGTGACGCCGGGCTGGTGCAGCAGCCAGGCGAGGGCCAGCTCGCCGGGCGTGTGGCCGAGCTCCTTCGCGAACGACTCGTACGACTGCAGCTGGTCGCGGTGCGCGTCGACGTACTCGGCGCTGCGGCCGGAGAGCCGACGGGAGCCGTTCTCGGTCTTCTCGATGACGCCGCCGAGCAGGCCGCCCTGCAGCGGCGACCAGGGGATCACGCCGAGGCCGTACGCGCGGGCGGCGGGCAGGACCTCGCGCTCGACGTCGCGGACCACGAGGTTGTAGATCGACTGCTCGCTGACCAGGCCGAAGGTGTTCCGGCGCTTCGCTGCCTCCTGCGCCTGGGCGATGTGCCACCCGGCGAAGTTCGACGAGCCGACGTACAGGACCTTGCCCTGCTGCACGGCGACGTCGATCGCCTGCCAGATCTCGTCCCACGGCGTCGCACGGTCGACGTGGTGGAACTGGTACAGGTCGATGTGGTCGGTCTGCAGCCGCTGCAGGCTCGCGTCGAGCGACTGCCGGATGTTCAGGGCGCTGAGCTTGCCGCCGTTCGGCCAGTCGGTCATCTCGCCGTAGACCTTCGTGGCGAGGACCGTCTTCTCGCGGCGACCGCCACCCTTGGCGAACCACCGTCCGATGATCTCCTCGGTGGCACCCTTGCCCACCGAGCCGCCGTAGCCGTTGGCGGTGTCGAAGAAGTTGACGCCGAGCTCGTGGGCCCGGTCCATGATCGCGTGCGAGTCGTCCTCGCTGGTCTCCGGGCCGAAGTTCATCGTGCCGAGCACGGCGCGGGAGACGGACAGACCGGTGCGACCGAGGTGTGTGTAGTCCATGAGACGGGTCTACTCGTGACGCGCTGGTGGCGCCAGGCCCTGGGAGTACCGGTCGGCGCTTGGCGCTGGTTGGTGCTTGGTGCTCGTTGTGCTGGTCGGAGTAGTCAGGGAGGACCACTCGAGAGGAGCAGCCATGCCAGCCAAGGACGAGATCCCCAGCACCCTGCAGCGGTCCCCGGAGCACGCGCAGGAGATCTTCGAGAAGACACTGGACTCGGCGAACGAGACGTACGGCCCGGGTGAGCGGGCGCACCGCACGGCCTTCGCCGCCGTGAAGCACGAGTACGAGAAGGTCGGCGACCACTGGGAGGAGAAGGATTCCTCCGGGCCGTCCGACTCCGGTGCCGCCGGCTCCCGCGGTTCCGGGAAGACCGAGGGGGGTGTCGACGCGAACGCCTCGAAGGCGCACCTGATGGACGTCGCGAAGCGGCTCGACGTCAGCGGCCGCTCGAAGATGACGAAGGACGAGCTGGTCGAGGCGATCGGCAAGGCGAACGACCGGGCGACCGCTGCCGCGCGGAAGTGACCGTCGCGCGTGCCGTGCATGCCCCGCTCGGCATGCGGCGGTGGGGTGAGGGGGTAACGTGCCGACGATGAACATCCCAGCACTCCGCGGCAGCCGGATCCTCGGGTTCGGACACCACCAGCCCGAACGCGTCCTGACCAACGACGAGCTCTCAACGATGGTCGACACGAACGACGAGTGGATCCGCACCCGCACCGGGATCCAGACGCGTCGGATCGCCGGTCCCGACGACACCGTCACGTCGATGGCCATCGAGGCTGGGCGCCGTGCCCTCGCCGACGCCGGGGTGTCGCCCTCGGCCGTCGGGCTCGTCATCGTCGCCTCCACCACCCACCAGGACCGCGCCCCGTACACGGCAGGCCGCGTCGCCGCTGCTCTGGGCATGACGAACGGCCCGGCACCGATCGACATCAACACCGCGTGCAGCGGGTTCGAGTACGCGCTCGGGCTCGCCGACCAGTCCATCCGCACCGGTTCGGCCGACGTCGCGCTCGTCATCGGGTCCGAGGTGCTGTCGGGGATCGCCGACTGGACCGACCGGTCGACGTGCGTGCTCGTCGGTGACGGGGCCGGTGCCGCCGTGCTCGGGGTCGCCGAGACGCCCGAGATCGGCCCGGTGTCGTGGGGGAGCGTGCCGCACCTGCTCGACGCCGTGCGTGTCGAAGGGTCGCCGGGGCGCTTCAACCAGGAGGGCCGCTCGATCTACCGATGGGCCATCACCGAGGCCGAGGGGCACGCCCGCAAGGTCGTCGAGGCCGCCGGACTCACGATGGACGACATCGAGGTGTTCGCGTTCCACCAGGCGAACCTGCGGATCATCGAGCCGCTCGTCACCGCGCTCGGTGGGGAATCGAAGTTCGTCATCCGCGACGTCGTCGAGTCCGGGAACACCTCGGCCGCGAGTGTGCCGCTCGGCCTGTCGAAGGCGTGGGAGCGTGGCGACCTGCCGGAGGGTGTGCCGGCCCTGCTGTTCGGGTTCGGTGGCGGGTTCGCCCACGCCGGCCAGGTCGTGACGACGCCGGTGCGGTCCTTCTAGGCGAAGCTGCACGAAGGGCCCGGGCTCGGCTGCTGAGCATCCGTGCCCGGGCCCTGCTCGGTCGTCGCGCCGGGCCGTTCTCGGTCGTCCTGGCTAACGCTTCGAGCGGGGGTCGTCCTGGCCCGGCTCGGTCCAGAGGTCCTGGTCCTTGCCCGCACCGCGCTTCCACGGCAGGGCTCGCCGGGTCTTCTCGGCAGCCGGGGTGACCGTCAACACGATCGGGAACTCCGCCGGCGGCATACCGAACCCGGTCCGCGACGCCTGGATCACCTTGCGCCCGAGGGCGTGGTTCCCCAGACCGCCGACGGCCGCTCCGATGCCGAACGGGAGCGCGCGGCCGAGGACCGAACCGCCCTGCCGGATGGCGAAGCGCTTGATGAACTGGTCACGGACCTGTCCGCCGATGCCGTTGACGACCTGCTTCGGCAGCGAGGACGTCACCATCTCGCCCCAGAACGCCGTCCGGGCCTGACCGCCGGCGGCCTGTCCGGCGAGCTGCTTGATGAGCTGCGTGCCCGGTGCGCCGAGGATCATCGCCATCACCAGCGTGCGGGCGCGCTCCGGGTCGTCCAGCGCGATGCCGTGGACCTCGGTCACCGACTGTGCGAACAGCGCGGTGGTCTCCAGGAACCCGACCGTCTCGGCGCCGCTCAGTCCGAGCGCAGCGGCCATCCCGACGCCGGGGATCACCGCGCTCGCGCCGACCGCGGCGCCACCGGTCGTGACCGCGGCCAGGTACTGCCGCTCGAGGATCTGGATCACCTCGGCGGGGGTCGCGTCGGGCTTGCGGCGACGGATCGCGTTGACGTGCGCGACCACGACGGGGCGCTGCACACTGATGACCCGATCGAGCCACTTGGCCCAGCCCGAGGGCTGGACCTGCTGCGTTCGGTGGTCGGACGTGGTGGGGGAGACCGGTGCGGTCGGCAGGGGCACGATCGACTGGTCCTTCGGGGCGCGGGCCATGCGCTCACCGTACGCCGCACACGTGAGAGGCTCGCTGAATGGACACCGACCCCGCGCAGCGAGCCCTCGACGACGCCCGTCGTGCGGCCGGGTTCCTGACCGTCCGGCAGGTGGCCGCCCTCGCACCCGAGGTCCGGGTGCTCGATCCGGCGTCCGTTCTGATCGGGGTGGGCGTGTCGGTCCTGCCCGGCGTGGTGCTGTACCCGTCCACGACGCTCGAGACCCGTCACGGTGGGGCGATCACGCTGGCTACCGGTGCCCGCTTGGGCCCCGGACCCGTGACCGTCGTGGCGTCTGCGGCGACCGTGTACATCGGGGAGGGCGCCGAACTCGGCCCGGGCCCCGTCACCGTCGTCGCGGACGGGTCCGACGTCGTGATCGGCGGTCGGGCTCGCCTGACGGCCGGATGTCTCGTCGAGGGGCCGGCGCGGATCGGTGTGGGCGCGCAGGTGCTCGGGCCGGTGTCCGTGCGCGACGTCGAGCTCGAGGACGGCGGCGACCACCGCGAACCCGACCCGGACCACGGCGGCGGCGTGGTGAAGGGCACCGGGCCGGTCCGTGGGGTGCGCGTGCGGCTCGGCGAGGTCGTGGTCGGTGGGGCAGTGGACATCGGGGCGTCGTCCGCTCGGCCGCGGATCGAGCGTCAGCGCACGTACCACCCGGATGCGCCACGGCGCCCGCGCTGATTGTCCGGCACGCACCCTCAGCACGGGACACCCGCACGCCGGAGGGCGGCCCGCACCCGGTCGGGGTGCATCAGGTCGGCCCACGAGAGCCGCACGACCGCCCGGACCTCGGGGAACGACCGGATGAAGTCCTCACGCCGCTTCTCGCGCCAGTGCACGTCCGCGGTGGAGCGCCCGTCGAGCAGCACCGGGTCCTCGTACTTCGCGCGGCCGTCGACCTCGACCACGACGCCCTGGTCCGGGAACCAGAAGTCCACGACCGCCGTGGCCGATCCGGCCCGGGCGAACACGTGCTGCTGCACCGGCTCCGGTACCCCGAGCTCCCGGAAGCGCACGCGGCACACCGACTCCGCCGGTGACCCCGACAGCGCCGACCCCATCCCCACCGCGATCCCCGCCTTGGTCCGAGCGAAGGCCAGCGATGCGTGTTCTGCGTCCAGCGCCTCACGGTCGGCGAGCCGACGGGAGAGCACGGCATCGACGACGGGGAGTGCTTCGAGCAAGGAGCGTGTCGCAGCGACGTCGATGGCGGTCCTCGCGGCCGTCGTCGTGGGGGTCGCCTGCTGATCGACGAGGACTGCGGGCGCTCGCCCCTGTGCACCGTGCCGGACGAACCACGCCGTGACACGGGTGTGCGTCGTGGTCGGATCGGCGAGGTGCACCTTGGGTGGGGCGGTCCCGATCAACGGGAGTCCGAGGACCGCGCAGGCAGACTGGTGTGAGACGACATCGGTCGCGCGGAGTCGGTGTGCCGAGGCCCGGACGAGCACGTGGTGCTGCTCACCGGGGTGCATCCCGTCGAGTGCATCCGGGCGGACGAGGACGCCGGGGCGGAGGCGTTCGTACCGTCCCCGTTGGACATCGCGCTCGAGCGCGCGGCGTTCAGCGGAGGTCGCACCCGTCGTGCGGATCAGTTCGACGTCGTTCGCTCTGGACATGCCACCAGGCTCGCCGAAGATCGTGGTCCAGCTCCCGCCGTAGTCCGATCTGTGGAGAGACGGGCGGCGACGACGACCTGTGCAGGACTGACCAGCTGCAAGGCGCGTGCATCTTCCGACGATCCACGCGTCGAACGACTCGTGTCTTGTCGTCACATGCACACGCAGCCTCTGCGTGCACATCTTCCGACGATCCACGCCGAGAACGACTGGTGGAATGTCGCAGAACGGGTGTGAAGCAGCCGCGCCCGACCGCCACCTACACCCGCGCGAGCTCCGCCCGCAGCGGCAGGTCCTGCTCCTCGAGGATGACCTGCGCGCCCACGGCCGTCCGGGCGTTCACGACGATCGGCGCGAGCAGGTTCACCGTGGTGCCGGACGCGCCGGGGTTCGCGACCACGAGCAGCATCGCGTCGGCGGGGTCGGTCAGCCCGAGCCCGGCGGCCTGCTCGTCGGTGAGCTCCGGCGCGTACGACGGCAGGTGCACCGCTGCGTCGAGCAGGAACAGCCGTGCGTCGTCGCCGACGAGCGTGAACAGCCCCTCGGCGCCCTCGACCGGCGAGAGCTCGAAGGCCGCGGCGGGAGCGAGCCCGAACGGCGGGACGGCGAAGGTCAGGGAGATGCTCATCGGAGGTAGTCCATCAGGGTCGGCTGCAGGACCTTCGCGGTGACCGCGAGGGCTGCCTGGTAGTTGGTCTGCTGCACCTGCAGGTCGAGGACGGCCTTGGCGAGGTCGACGTCCTCGATGTCGGCGCGGCGGCTCTCGAGCGACACGGCCGCGGACTTCAGCGAGTCCTGCGCCGTGAGCGCGGCGGCGTGCCGGATCCCGACGTCGGCCTGGGCGCCGCGGACGGTCCCGAGTGCGCCGTCCACGTCGTTGATCCGAGCGTTCACGTTCACCCCGTTCTGCAGGTCGTTGACGATGGAGTCGATCATGGCGAACACCGAGTCGTCACCGGACCCGAAGACCGCGGTGCCGGCGGTGTCGACGCGCACGGTCGTGCCGTCACCGATCCGCCGGGACACGTCGGTGCCGGCGGCCGCCCAGCCCGTGGCGGGGTCGTAGGCAGCAGCGGCGGTCGAGGATCCCGCGAACACCGAGCGGGTGCCGTAGGTGGTGTTGGCCCGCGCTTCGAGGTCCGCCTTGAGCGACCGGAACTGCGTGACGAAGGCGTCGCGGTTCGTGTCGCTCATGGTGCCGGAGTTCGCGGCCTGCACGGTGAGGTCGCGAACGCTGTTGAGCACCGAGTAGACGCTCGACAGCGCGCTGTCGGTGGTCGCGAGCCAGGCTGCGGCGTCGTTCGCGTTCCGCGAGTACTGCGCCGCGGCGGCCTGCTCCTTGCGCACCTGCATCGACGAAGCGGTGCCGACCGGGTCGTCCGAGGGCTTCTGGATCGCACGCAGCGTCGTGGCCTGGTCGGTGAGCTCGGCGACCCGCGCGGCCCCGGCCTGCAGCCGGGCCGACGCAGCCGCCATCGACATCTGGGTGGTCACACGGGTGATCACGATCAGCCCCTCCCGACGAGTCCGACGCGGTTGATGATGGTGTCGAGCATCTCGTCGACCGCGGTCAGGACGCGCGCCGCGCCCTGGTACGCGTGCTGGTAGCTCAGCAGGTTGACGTTCTCCTCGTCGAGGTCGACGCCGGCGCTCGACTGCTGCTGGGTGCGTGCGTTGGTGAGCGCGAGTCCGGTCATGGTGGATTCCGACGTCGCCGACCTGGAGGCGGTGCCCACCCCCGCCACGAACGTCGCCCAGACCTGGTCGGCACCGTCCGACGACGCCCCGAGTCGCGCGAGCGCGTCGGCGAACGAGTCGTCGAGTTCCCCCGCCGCGTTCCGCGTCGCCAGCCCACTGGCGTCCGTGGGGACGACGCCGAGTGCCTGGGCGGCGGGGACGCCGGCCGCCAGGGAGAAGAACGGTGCACCGGTGGTGCCGGACGGGGTGGTCCCGGCGGCGTGCACGGCGTTCACGGTGGTGGCGAGCCGCGTGGCCACGGCGTCGTAGGACGCGGAGGCCACGGCGAGTGCGCCGCCGGTACCGGTGCCGGTGCCGGACGCCGGCGCGAGGACCGCGAGGGCTCCGCCGATCGAGCCGCCGCTCAGCCCGACCGCCCCGGCCGTGCCGGTGGTCCAGGTCAGGGTGACCGCGGTGCCGTCGGCGAGACACTCGCCGCCGCCGAGGGCGACCGAGCGGGCGTCGGTGCCCTGCACGAGCGGGTTGCCGCCGAGGAGCACGTCGACCGTGCCGTCGGCGTTCGTCCGGGTGGTTCCGCCGGCGAGCGTGGCGATCTGCTGCGTGAGCTGGTCGCGCTGGTCGAGGAGCTCGTTGGCGGTGCCGCCCGAGGCGAGCGCGGTGCGGATCCGGCCGTTCAGGTCGGCGACCTGCTCCGCGGCGCCGTTCAGCTGGGCGACCTGCCCGGTCAGGGTGCCGCGCACCGAGGACCACTGCGCGTCGACGGCCTTCGAGCCGGCGGCCAGCGCGGAGACGACGGTACCGGCGGCCCCGAGCACGGCGCTGGCGGCACCCGGGTCGTCGGGGTGGCTGGCGAGCTCGCTCCAGGACGACCAGAACGCGTCGAGCTTGGCGCTCAGGCCGTCCTTGCCGGGCTCGTGCAACCCGGTCTCGAGGGCGGACAGCGCCGTGGCGCGGGCATCGGCGTAGGCCGACGAACCGGCGGCGACGCGGACGCCGGCGTCGAGCGTCAGGGACGCCAGGCGGGCGATGCCGTCGACCGAGACGCCCTGGCCGGCGAGGGCCGCGGTGCCCCGCATGAACCCGGTCTGGGTCGCGGGGATCGAGTTCTGCGTGACGCGCTGTCGCGTGTACCCGGCGGTGCCGGCGTTCGCGATGTTCTGGCCGGTGACGTCGATGCCGGCACGGGCGGCGGCGAGGCCCGAGTACGCGGTCGCGAGGGATCCGAAGGTGCTGACCACGGTGCTACAGCGTCCCCTCGAACAGGCGGGCGCCGTCCTGGCCTGCGCCGGACGTGCCACTGGCGTCGTAGGTGGCGGCACCGGTGACGGTCCCCGCCAGGGTCTCCTCGGTGGCCTGGGCGGCGGCACGGAGGAACCGGTCGTTCTCGTCGCGCAGGGCGCCGATCTGGGTGGTCAGCTCGACCATCGCGGTGAGGTGCGACGACAGGATCTCGCCCCACGGCCCGTTCGGCGCCGCGGCGACGACGTCGCGCAGGGGAGCGTCGGCGGGGACGCCCCACTCCTCGGCGACCTCGGCGCTCTGTGCGGCGCGTTCGAGGCCGGTGCTGCGGAGCCGGTCGAGGACCTGCTCGACCTCGCGGCTGGCGTGCGACACCCAGCGGGAGCGGCCCGCGGTGAGCAGGAGCTGCTCCTCCTCGAGCTTGAAGGTGAGCAGTTCGAGCAGCTCGCGTTCGCGCCAGAGCACGGCGGACAGGTCGTTCACGCTCATCAGCTCCTCCCAGGTGGTGGTTCGTCGGGGTGGCCCCCGGTCCGTCATCCTGCGGACACCGGGACCTATCGACTCGGTGACCGCGACCGTAAGCCCCGGCGACCGAGTGCCGTCACCCGTACTCGTCGACGCTGTGACCCGATGACCCCCGTCGGGGGACAAGAACGAGCGTTCCCGACCCCGAGTCCCCCCAAATGCCGACCGGAAACGGGGCCTGACACCCCCGCACTGGGGACGGTTGTGCACCTGTTCAGCGCATTGCCAGCCGATACATTCAGAACGCACCCCGGGGGACACCCGGAACCGCTCGGGAACGACGCGGGGTGCACCGCTCGGAGGGACCCGGGCGGGTCTTCGGCGTACGCACCGGCCATCCGAGGCCGGCGTCCGTCGCGCCCACGGACGGGTGAGCCGACACACGTCAGGTCGACCAGGGGAACAGCATGGACCGCACCGAACGCAACGCGATGATCGTGGAGCACCTCCCGCTCGTGGGCTACATCGTGGCCGACGTCCGCTCCCGGGCGACGCACCTGGACCGCGACGACCTCGCCGCCGTCGGGTCCCTCGCACTCGTCGCAGCCGCCGAGGCGTTCGACCCGACCCTCGGTGTGCCGTTCGGCGCCTACGCCCGCACCCGGATCGCCGGCGCGCTGGCGGACGACATGCGCTCGGCCGACTGGGCGTCCCGCGGCACCCGGAAGCGGATCCGCGAGACCCTCGCCACGCAGGAGGCCCTGTCCGCGCGCCTCGGCCGGAGCGTCGGTGCGCAGGAGATCGCCGATGCCATGGGCGTCGACAAGCAGACCGCCGTCGACGCCATGAGCGACGCCGCCCGTACCGTCGCGCCGCTCGACGAGACCGTGCACGACCTCGTCGCCGCGGACCTGCCGCTCCCCGGGGACGACCTGCTCGAGACCGAGAAGCGCCGGTACCTCCGCGCCGCGGTCGAGGCCCTGCCGGAGCGGATGCGCTTCATCGTCGAGGCCGTCTACTTCGGCGACCGCTCGGTCACCGACGTCGCCGCCGAGCTCGGCATCACGCACTCGGCCGTCTCGCAGCAGCGCTCCGAGGCGATGCGCCTGCTCCACGACGGTCTCGCCGCCCACTACGGCGACGGCACGACCGTCGAGCCCGCGAGCCGCACCACCGCGGCCCGCCGCAGCGCCTACCTCGCCCGTGTCGCCACGAACGCCGCCGCCGGTGTCGCGCGCGCAGTGCACGACGCCGCAGCAGGACCGGCCGTCGCGGCGAGTTGAGACGTCGGCGGAAACTTCTCCGCCGATCCCCTAACGACTCCCGGCAACCGGTCGAGAGTCATCCATGTCAGCCCACGGACGGGCCGACGCACGACCCACATTCACGGAGGAAACCACCATGGGTATGTCCATCAACACCAACCTCTCGGCACTCAACACGTACCGGAACCTGAACTCGACGCAGAACGACCTGTCGAAGTCCCTCGAGAAGCTCTCGAGCGGCCTCCGCATCAACCGTGCTGCCGACGACGCGTCCGGTCTGACGATCTCCGAGGGGCTGAAGTCCCAGGTCGGTGGCCTCACGGTCGCCGCCCGCAACGCGCAGGACGGCATCTCCGTCGTGCAGACCGCTGAAGGTGGCCTCACCGAGACCCACTCGATCCTCCAGCGCATGCGCGACCTGGCCGTCCAGGCCGGCAACGACTCGAACAACGCGGACTCCCGCACGGCGATCACCACCGAGGTCGGCGAGCTCACCAAGGAGCTCACCCGCATCTCGGCGTCGACCAACTTCAACGGCATCAACCTGCTCGACGGCTCCGCCGGCGCCGCAGGCGTCCTGAAGTTCCAGGTCGGCGCGAACGGCGACGCGGCGAGCCAGATCGACGTGGACCTGTCGAAGTCGAACGTGGAGTCCGTGTCGACCGCGGTCGGCGCGCTCACCTTCGACTCGGCGACGAACGCTCAGGCTGCCATCACCGCGATCGACGAGCAGATCAAGTACGTCTCCGCCGCCCGTTCGAGCATCGGTGCAGTCCAGAACCGCTTCGACCACGCCATCAACGTGACGAACGTGGCCAAGGAGAACCTCACCGCTGCCTCCTCGCGCATCACCGACGTCGACATGGCGGAGGAGATGGTCAAGTACACGCGCGACAACATCCTCAGCCAGGCCGGCACCTCGATGCTCGCGCAGGCGAACCAGAGCACCCAGGGCGTGCTCTCGCTCCTGCGCTAGCCATCACGTGGTCCGCCCTCCGGGCCCCTTCGGGCGCGGAGGGCGGACCTCGCCGTCCTGACCACCTCCACGACGCCAGGGAGTGTCGACGATGTCCTCGTCCGTGTCCTCGAGCACCAGCCTCGCGATCGACGGTCTGGTCAGCGGTCTCAAGACGACCGACCTCATCAACTCGCTGATGAGCGTCGAGGGGGTCCCGCAGACCCTGCTCAAGAACAAGCTCACCACCACCAACTCGTTCATCTCGTCACTGCAGACGCTCAACGGGTTGATCCAGGGGCTCGCCACGAAGGCCGCGGACGCCGCGAAGGCCTCGTCGCTCGACCTCTTCGCCGCGACGAGCACCGCGCCGAGCGTCACCGCCGTCACCGGTACCGGAGCGACCGCGGGCTCCATCAGCTTCACCGTCGGATCGACCGCCTCGGCCCAGGTCGGGGTGACCGCCGCGATGTCGACGTGGTCGACCGGTGCGCAGCCGATCACGATCGTCGGCGCGGACGGCAAGTCGACCACCGTGACGCCGGTCTCCGGTTCACTCGACGACGCCGTGTCCGCCCTGAACAAGTCCGGTGCGGGCGTCACCGCGACGAAGGTCTCAGCCGGCACCGACGCCGACGGCACCAAGCTCTACCGCCTGCAGCTCACGTCCGCGAAGACCGGAGCGGCCGGCGGGTTCCAGGTGTACCGGGGCGGCGCCGACGAGGTGGCAGCGGGCACCGCGACGAACGTCCTCACCGAGACCGGTGCCGCCGTCGTCACCGCGGCGACCGACGCCAGCGTCACCCTCTGGGCCGGCACCGCCGCCGCGCAGACGGTCACGAGCGCCACGAACACCTTCACCGGGCTCGTCCCCGGGGTCGACGTCACCGTCTCGAAGGCCACCACCGAGCCCGTCACCGTGACGGTCGCGCAGGACACCACCAAGGCCCAGTCCGTGGCCTCCGGGCTCGTCGACGCGATGAACGCGATCGCGGCCTACTACAAGACGAACACCGCGGTGTCGAGCTCGACCAGCGCGACCTCCGGCACCACGACGACGAAGGCCGGTGTCCTGCTCGGCGACGGTGCGTCCCGCGACGCCGTGCAGCGGCTCACGAGCACGATGTCCGCCCCGGTCGACGGCAAGTCCCCGTCGACGATCGGCATCGTGATCACGAAGGACGGCACGTTCACCTTCGACCCCGAGGTCTTCCAGAAGGCCCTCGCGACCGACCCGAAGGCCACCCAGGCGATGCTCTCCGGGGTCGCCGCGAACGTCGGCGCCGCGGCCACCGCCGCGTCCGACAAGTACGACGGCTCGGTCACCACGTCCATCACCGGGCAGCAGGCCGTCGCCAAGGACCTCACCACCCAGATCGACAGCTGGACCGACCGGCTGGCGATGCGCCGAGCCTCGCTGCAGACCCTCTACTCATCCCTCGAGACCAGCCTCAGCAAGCTCCAGTCGCAGTCGAGCTGGCTCGCCAGCCAGCTCGCTTCGACGTCGAGCTGACGGGAACGACCATGACCTTCGACTTCCAGGCAGCCGCCTTCCGCCAGGCCGCCCAGCCGCGCACCGTCACCGACCAGCGCCGTGCCCAGTACACGAACGAGGCCGTGCTGTCGGCGACGCCGGCCCAGCTCGTGACGATGCTCTACGACCGGCTGCTGCTCGACCTGCACCGTGCCGAGGCCGCGCAGGTCGCCGCCGACTGGGAGGCGGCCCGCGAGCAGCTCCTGCACGCCCAGGCGATCGTCGGCGAGCTCTCGAGCACCCTCCGGATCGACGTCTGGGACGGCGGTGAGGGCCTGCTCGCCGTCTACAACTACGCCTCCACCTCGCTCATCACGGCGAACGTGCACCGCGACGTACAGGCCACCCGCGACTGCATCCGGATCCTCGAGCCGCTGCGGCAGTCGTGGCACGAGGCGGCCGCGTCGCTGCCCGCGACGCCCGCCACGCAGCAGCCGACCGGGGGAGCCCTCGGTGTCGCCTGAGCCGTCCGACGGACGAGTCGCATGGGAGGCCCTGCTCACGTCCCTGGAGCAGGACGCCGCCGGGCAGGCGGCCGCCTCCACGGCCGTGGCCGGGTGGTCGGAGCCGGCCGGGCTGGGACCGCTGCCGCGTGCCCTGGTGGGACGGGCCTCCCGGCTGCTCGCCGCGCAGCGGGACCGCATGACGGTGCTCGAGGCGGACCGCCGCTCGACGCTGGAGCACCTCGGTGCCCTGCGCGCCGTCGACGCCACGCGCGAGCCCCGCGGCTCCGTGTACCTCGACGCTTCCGCCTGACCCGCGCCCCCGCACCGCTTCTGCGACAGAGCACCCGTCGATCGACGGGTGCTCTGTCGCATCTCGGGTGGTCCTCGCCCCGCACGCCCACCGCCCCCCGTTCGGGGCGACGCCTAACGCGGCGGACGACGGGCTCCGATAGCGCCACACGAGCACGGATCGCTCACCAGTTCGGCCAGGGATCGGCCACCACCGCACGGCGACGTCGCACCGACGACGCCTGACGAGGGGACCCCCGTGTTCGATTCCGTGACGAGCGTCGCGCTGCAGAGCGCACTCGACGGCCTGTCGATGCGCCAGAAGGTGATCGCGAACAACATCGCGAACATCAACACGACGAACTACCACGCCGAGAAGGTGCAGTTCGAGGACGCCCTGGCGAAGTCGATCGTGGACGGCGACGGCGCCACCACGCCGACGATGGCGCGCAGCCTCGAGCCGACGAACACGAACGGCAACAACGTCAACCTCGACGAGGAGACGCTGTCGAACATCGACACCGTGCTGCGGTACCAGTTCGCCACGCAGGCGATGAACTCCGAGCTCACCAGCGTCCGTGCGGCGATGCGGACGAACTCGTGACGACGTTCGACGCGATCGGCATCGCGAGCACCGGCCTGACCGTGCACCGGAAGTGGCTCGACGCCGTCTCGGACAACATCGCCAACGCGAACACCGTGAAGTCGATGGACGACACCGCGTTCCAGGCGCGCTACGTCGAGGTGCAGGAGGGTGCCGGCGTCTCCGGCGCCTACGTCAAGGGCGCTGCGTTCGGCAGCGCCGCCGGCCGTGTGACCTACGACCCGGACAACCCGCTCGCGAACGAGGAGGGCTACGTCCGCATGCCCGACATCGACCTCGGCACGCAGATGGCGGACCTCATCATGGCCCAGCGCGGCTACCAGGCGAACGCCGCCGTGGTCGACCGTGCCAAGACCGCCTACGAGGCGGCACTGCAGATCGGGAAGAACTGATGCCCATCGACGCCGTGAACGGTGTGACCACCAACGCGATGACGAACGCCCTGACGAGTGTGTCGGGGACGTCCAGCGACAGCACGAACGCCACCGCTGCCGCCGGGGCGACGACCGACGGCAGCGGCTTCGCCGCGAGCCTCGGCAACGCCGTCGACGGGCTGCAGTCGCTGCAGAGCGACTCGAAGACCCTCGCGCTCAAGGCCGTGACCGGCAACCTCGACGACATCCACGACGCCACGATCGCCGCCACCCGCGCGCAGGTCACGCTCGAGCTCGTCTCCGCCGTCCGCAACAAGGGCGTCGACGCCTTCAACGAGATCATGAGGATGCAGGCCTGATGCCCGTCGCCGTCAAGAACGTCTTCGCGCGCCTCAGCGCCTACGTGAAGGGCTTCTCCGCCGCCCAGCGCACCATCGCGATCCTGGCGATCGCGGCGCTCGTGCTCGGTGGGATCGCCCTCGCGTCCTGGCTCGGCAAGGCGTCCTACGCGCCGCTCTTCACCGGGCTCGCCGCGGCGGACGCGAGCTCCATCACGGACCAGCTCCAGACCGACGGCGTGCCGTTCCAGCTCACCGACGGCGGTGCGACGATCCTCGTGCCGCAGGCGCAGGTGTACTCGGAGCGGCTCAAGGCGGCGTCGAACGGCCTGCCGTCGTCGAACGAGGGCGGCTACTCGCTGCTCGACAAGATGGGCGTGACGAGCTCCGAGTTCCAGCAGGACGTCACCTACAAGCGCGCGATGGAGGGCGAGCTCGCCAAGACCATCGGTGCGATGGACGGCGTGCAGACCGCCACCGTGCAGCTCGCGATCCCGGAGAAGTCCGTGTTCGTCTCCGAGGAGAAGGACCCGACCGCGTCGGTGTTCATCGCGACCGACAACGGCGCGCAGCTCAGCACCGACCAGGTGCAGGCCATCGTGCACCTGACGAGCGCCTCGGTCGAGGGCATGCAGCCCACCGACGTCTCCGTCGTCGACGCGAAGGGCCAGACCCTGTCCGCCGTCGGCACCGGTGCGACCGGGAGCGGCGCGGACCAGGCCGCCGACTACGACGCGGCGACGAGCAAGAAGATCCAGGACCTGCTCGACACCACGCTCGGCGTCGGCAACGCGACCGTCGTGGTCTCCGGGACGATGAACCAGGAGTCCGGCACCCGGACGTCCGAGAGCTACACGAGCCCGACCTCGGGCCCGGTCGCACTGAACGAGTCGAGCACCACCGAGGAGTACGGCGCCGGCTCGGGCGCGGGGAGCGGCGCGACGGGGGTCCTCGGCCCGGACAACATCGCCGTCCCGAACGGCACCGCGACGAGCGGCGCCGGCGACGACGGGTACAAGAACGAGTCGGCGACGAAGAACAACGCCGTCGACCACACCACCGAGACCACGCAGATCCCCTCGGGCGGGCTCGACCGGCAGACCATCTCGGTCGCGCTGAACTCGAAGGCCGACGCCGTGCAGAACGCGAACCTGCAGAGCATCAACGACCTGGTGTCCGCCGCCGCGGGTGTCGACCAGGACCGTGGCGACCAGGTCAAGGTCGCGATGATGGACTTCGACACGAGCGCCTCCGACCAGGCCGCCAAGGCCCTCGAGGCCCAGCAGAAGGCCGACCAGCAGGAAGCGCTGTGGTCGTCGATCCGCACCGCCGGCATCGTGATCGGCATCGTCCTCGCCGTCATCGCGATCATGTTCTTCGTCGCCCGCCGCAACCGGAAGCAGGAGCGCGAGGCCGTCGACCTCGGCGAGCTCGACGCCTTCGCCGGCGAGACGTTCCAGCTGCCCCTCGCGATGGACGGCGTCGACGACCGGGCGACGCTCGGTGCCGGTGACGCCCCGACCGCCGTGCTGTCGGCGATGCCCGCCGGTGACGCCCCCACCGAGGTGCTGACGACCGAGGAGATCACCGCCGAGCGCCGCCGTCAGGACATCTCCGCCCTGGCCGAGCGCGACCCGAAGCGCACCGCCGAGCTCCTGCGCGGGCTCCTCGACGACCGGGCACCGGTGTGAGCGCCCTCATGCCGAGCCCCGGCGGCGGTTCCGGTCCGAGCGACCGTGCGCTGACCGGTGCGCAGAAGGTCGCGCTCATCCTCATGCAGATGGAGACCGACCGCGCCGCCGAGGTGATGAAGCAGTTCACCGAGATGGAGGCCGAGGAGATCTCCGCCGAGATCGTCCGGATGCGCCGCGTCGAGGACACCGTCGTCGACCAGACGCTGTCGGAGTTCCACCGGATCACGATGAGCGGCCGCCTGCAGAAGCGCGGCGGCAAGGAGACCGCCCTCGGGCTGCTCGAGGCGTCGTTCGGCGCCGAGCGGGCCGCCGGCGTGATGGACCGTCTGGCCTCGAACCTCGCCGGCCAGTCGTTCGACTTCCTCGACGACGCCGAACCCGGCCAGGTCATCTCCCTGCTCGAGGGCGAGCTGCCGCAGACGATCGCCCTCGTGCTCGCCCACCTGGGCCCCGGGCAGGCCAGTGCCGTGCTCGCCGGGATCGACGAGCGTGTCCGCACCGACGTCGCCCAGGCCTTCGCGACCATGGGCAGCGCGACCCCCGAGGCCGTCGGCATCGTCGCCGGTGTGCTGCGCCAGCGCGCCGGGGCCGTCGTGTCGCCGCGCGAGAGCGTCGAGGTCGTCGGTGGCATCGCGCCCCTGGTCGACATCATCAACCGCTCGGACGTCGCGACCGAGAAGGCCGTCCTCGAGGGACTCGAAGCCCGCGACCCGGAGCTCGCCGAGGACATCCGCTCCCGCATGCTGACCTTCGAGGACATCGTGAAGCTCGAGTCCCGCGACATCCAGCAGGTGCTGCGCGGCATCGACTCGAAGATCCTCGCGACCGCCATGAAGGGCGCAGCCGGGCCCGTCGTCGAGACCATCCGCGCGAACGTGTCCGAGCGCAACCGCGAACTGCTCGACGACGAACTGCAGGCCATGGGCCCGGTCCGCGTCTCGCAGGTCGAGGAAGCCCGCGCCGAGGTCGTCCGCTCCGTGCGCGAGCTCGAGGCCCAGGGCGTCGTCACCGTGCACCGCGCCGAGGAGGACGAGCTCGTTGACTGACACCGTCGTGCACCGCGTCGCCTTCCCGGTGCTCGCCGACCCCGCCGGACGCGAGCGCGCGTCGAGCGCGGACGTCCGCGGGCACGCGGCCGGCTACACCGCCGGCCTGCGGGCCGCGCAGGCCGAGACCGACGCCCTGCGCGCCCGGCTCGAGGCCGAGCACGCCGCGCGGGTCACCGCGCTGCAGGCCGACACGGCACGCCGGATCGCGGTCCTCGACGCGGCGACGAACGCCATGCTCTCCACGGTCGCACCCGTCCTGGCGGACGCCGAGGCGTCGGTCGCGAGTGCGGCAGTCGACCTGGCCGAGGCGATCGTCGGCAACGTGGTCCGCGCCTCCAGGCCCGCGCACGACGCGACCGTCACCGACGGTCCGGACGGACCGGGCAGCCGGGAGGCCCGCATCGCGTCCGGCGCCGAGGCCACCGTCCGGCGGGCACTCGCGTCCGTCGACCGCACGGTCCCGGTGGCCGTCCGGCTCTGCCCGGCGGACGCCGCGCGCGTCGCCGGCCTCGACCTGCCGGTGCCGGTCGTCGCGGACGGCACCCTGCGCGACGGCGACGCCGTCGTCGACCTGCCGGACGGCATGCTCGACGCGCGCATCGCCACGGCGCTCGACCGCGCCCGCACCGCCCTCGGTGTGGACGCGACGGGAGCCGACCGGTGACCGCCACGCTGCTCCGTCCGCGCGGCCTCGACGAGGCCCTCCTGCGGGCCGCACCCCAGCGGGTCGGTGTCGTCACGAGCGCCGTCGGCCTGGGGCTGACGATCGCCGGGCTCGACGCCCGCGTCGGCGAGGTCGTCACGGTCGGCGCCGAGGACGGCGACCAGACCGCGGTCGAGGTCGTCGCCACCGATGCCTCGGGCGTCCGCTGCATGCCGCTCGGCCGCCTGACCGGCGTGACCGCGGGCACCCCGGCGCGTCCGACCGGCCGCCCGGTGCTCGTGCCGACCGGATCCGGTCTGTTCGGCCGCGTGCTCGACGGACTCGGCCGACCGATCGACGACCGCGGGCCGCTCGAGGGCCCCGGCGGCGGACCGGTCACCTGGGTCCCGCTCGACCACGACACCCCGAACGCGATGGCCCGGACCCGCATCGACACGCCGATGCAGCTCGGCGTCCGCGTGCTCGACACCCTCACCACCGTCGGCCGCGGGCAGCGCATGGGCCTGTTCGCCGGGTCCGGCGTGGGCAAGTCGTCGCTGCTGTCGATGATCGCGCGCGGGAGCGACGCGGCCGTCAACGTCATCGCCCTGGTGGGGGAGCGCGGCCGCGAGGTGCGCGAGTTCCTGGAGGACGACCTGGGACCCGAGGGGCTCGCCCGCTCGATCGTCGTGGTGTCGACCTCCGACGAGCCGGCGCTCATGCGCCTGCGTGCCGCGTTCGTCGCCACCCGCATCGCCGAGTCGTTCCGCGATGCCGGGCAGGACGTCGTGCTCATGATGGACTCGCTCACCCGCGTCGCGATGGCGCAGCGTGAGATCGGGCTGTCGGTCGGAGAGCCGCCGGCCACCCGGGGCTACCCGCCGTCGACGTTCTCGGTGCTCGCCGGACTGCTCGAGCGCGCCGGGACCGACCGCGTCGGCAGCATCACGGGCATGTACACCGTGCTCGTCGACGGCGACGACCACAACGAGCCGATCGCCGACGCCGCCCGCAGCATCCTGGACGGCCACGTCGTGCTCGACCGCAAGCTCGCGATCACCGGGCACTTCCCGTCGGTCGACGCCCTCGGCTCGGTGTCCCGCGTCGCCTCGAAGGTCACCCGACCCGAGCAGCGTGCCGCCGCCACCGTGCTGCGGAAGGTGATGGCCGCTCGCGCCGGGGCCCAGGACCTGCTCGACGTCGGTGCGTACCAGCGCGGGTCGAACCCGCTCGTGGACGCCGCCGTCGACCACCAGGGATCGATCGACGCGTTCCTACGTCAAGGCATGGACGAGCGGGCCACGGCTGATGCGTCCTGGCAGCGCCTCGGCGGCCTCGTGCAGCAGCTGGGGGTGTCGTGATGGCGCGCCGTTTCCCGCTCGCCGGGCTCCTGCGCCTGCGCCACACCGAACAGGACCGTGCCGCCGCCACGCTGGCCACCGCGAACGAGCGCGTCCGGTACGCCGCCGACGCCCGGATCGCCGCACGCCGGAGCCTCGCCGACAGCGAGGACGCCCAGCCCATCCAGGACGCCGCCACCCTGAGCGCCGTCGCCGCAGCCCGTGCCGCGACCCGCGGGATGCTCGAGGAGCTCGACGCCGTGGTGCAGAACCGCCGTGCCGACGCCGACCGGGCGCAGCAGGACTACACCGCCGCCCGTCGTGCCGCCGTCGGCCTCGAGAAGCTCGAGGGCAAGCACACCGAGCAGCAGGCGGCCGAGGAACTCCGGACCGAACAGAACGCCCTCGACGAGATCGCGGCACGACGCCGCACAGAAGGTGGTGCCCGATGAGCGTCGAAGCGGTGCTCTCCCGGATCTCGGAGATCCGGTCCCAGATCGACACGCTGCGCGGCGGGACGGCCACGGCTGCCCCGAGCGCGTCCGCCACCAGCAGTGCCGCGGGATCGTCGGCCTTCGCCGACGCCCTCGCCACCGCCGACGGCGCGACCGGCGCCGCGAGCGCTGCCGGTGCGACCGCCGCAGCGACCCCGGCGGCCACCCGTGCCCCCGCGACCTCGGTCGACGCGGGTGCCGGCACCCTCGCCACCGGCAGCGGTGCGACCGGCGCCGACGTGGTGGCCGACGCGAAGAAGTACCTCGGCGTCCCGTACGTGTTCGGCGGGGAGACGACCGCGGGGATGGACTGCTCGGGCCTGGTGCAGACGGTCTTCAAGGACCTCGGGGTCACGATGCCCCGGGTCGTGCCGGACCAGGCGAAGATGGGCGTCGAGGTCGGCTCCCTGAAGGACGCGCAGCCCGGCGACCTGATCATCCCGAAGGGCGAGGGCCACGTCGTCATCTACGTCGGCGACGGCAAGGTGCTGCACGCGCCGCGCCCCGGCAAGGACGTCCGGATCGTCGACAACTGGTATTCCCAGGGCGACATCGCGACCATCCGCCGGATCGTCCCCGCACAGGCGGCCCCGTCGGCCGTCACCGCGCCGACCGCCTCGGCAGCGCGTTCCGCGACCGACCTGCAGACCGCCGCGCTGCTGTCCATGATGCAGTCCGGGAGCGCCGCATGAGCCTGACCATCGCCACCCAGCCGTCCGTGCCCACCGCACCGGGCTCCACCCGGGGTGCGGCGTCCGACCCCGCGGCTGCCGGGTCCTTCGGTGCGGCACTGACCGCCGCCGTCGCGACCGAGCGGCGAACCGGCGACGGTGCTGCTGGGCGGGACGACACCGAGGGCCGGACGGCGGACGGGTCGGCTGCGACGCCGGGCACCGCCACCACGCCGTCCGCGTCTGCGTCCACGTCCGCGTCGGACCAGGCGGTGCCGAGCGACGCAGCGCCCGTCGACGCGCAGGCGCTGCTCGCCGCCGGACTCGTGACCGTGTCCGCACCGATCCCTCCGGCCAGCCGCGCCGCCGAGACGCCCGCCGGCGAACCACAGGTCGTCGTGGCAGCAGGCGCGACCGCCGGAACGACCAACACCACGACCACGACACCGCCGTCGGTGGAGGGGGACACCTCGACGCCGGTCCCGTCGACCCCGGCGCCGACCACCGCCCACGCCACGGCGACCCCGCAGCAGGCACCCGAGTCGGGCGTGGCACCGGAGACGACTGCCGCTGCGACGACGGGCCCGGCGACCACCGCCCCGGCGACCTCCGCCGTGACGCCCGGCGGCACCGCGTCTCCGGCCGCGCCCGCGACGACCGTCGCCGGCGCCACCCCCGCGACGACCGCTGCGTCGACGACCAGGGCCACGAGCGACCCGGCGACCACCGCCCCGACGGCCGCTGCCGCGATCGCGGCCCCCGCCGCCACCCGCACCGCCGACGGCGACACCGCGACCGTGACGCCGGCCCAGGCGCCGGTGGTGGCGGCCGCCGCCCCGGCAACCGGCACCGGCTCCCGAGCCGGCCACGGGACGGAGCAGCAGGCGTCGACGCCGGGTGATCCGGGCCTCCCGGCCGTCGCCCCCAGCCGCGGTGGCGAGACGCCGTTCGTCATGTCGACGACGCCGACCACCGCGCCCGCCGCGGCGACCGCACCGGCCCCGGCACCGCTCGCCCAGCAGCTGGCGCGACCGGTGTTCTCGCTCGCGCAGGCCGGCCCCGGCGAGCACGTCGTCACCGTGCAGGTCGTGCCGGACAGCCTCGGCCCGGTCACGGTCCGCGCGCACGTCACCGCGCACGGCATGCACGTCGAGCTGTTCGCCGCCTCGGACGCCGGCCGCGAGGCCGTCCGCCAGGTCCTGCCGGACCTGCGGCGCGACGCGGCCGGCACCGGTGTGAGCACCACGCTCGACCTGTCGTCGCAGAACCAACCGCAGGACGCGCCGGGTCGCGACGAGCGTCCGGCCGCACGTGCGCTGCCTGGCGACCCCGGTCTGGAGGCGCGGGTCGCCCCGCGCACGCAGCCCCCCACCCACACGCCCTCCATCCGCACCGCGGGACTCGACGTCCTCGCCTGATCCGGCTCACGAACAGGAACGCACCATGCCCATCGACGGCATCACCGGCAGCGTCGACCCGACCGCGCAGGCCGCGGCCCTCGCCGCGAACTCCACCGCCCAGAAGTCCCAGACGATGGACTCCGAGGTCTTCATGAAGCTGCTCGTCACGCAGCTGCGCAACCAGGACCCGTCGTCGCCGATGGACACCAACCAGATGATCGGCCAGCAGACGCAGCTCGCGATGATGGAGCAGATCACCAACCAGACCACGACGGGGAACGAGAACTTCTCGCTCCAGATGCGCATCGCCGCAGCGAACCTCGTCGGCAAGCAGGTCAGCTACACCGACGCCGACTCGGGCAAGTCCGTCACCGGGACCGCCTCGGCCGTGTCGTACGCGAACAGCGTGCCCACGGTCACCGTGAACGGGAAGGAGGTCGCTCTCGACGTGATCTCCGGCATCACCACCACCGCTCCGGCGTCCTGACGCCCGCTCTTTCCTTCCTCGCTCTTCCTCGTTCTTCCTCGCTCTTCCTGCCTCTCCGAAAGGACGCACCATGCTCCGCTCGCTCTACTCCGGGATCTCCGGCCTCCGCTCCCACCAGCAGATGCTCGACGTCACCGGCAACAACATCGCCAACGTCAACACCGTCGGCTTCAAGTCGTCGACCACCGTGTTCCAGGACACCCTGTCGCAGATGACCCAGGGTGCCGGCGGACCGCAGACCGGCATCGGCGGCACGAACCCCGCCCAGATCGGCCTCGGCGTGCAGGTCGCCGGCGTCTCCACGAACTTCTCGCAGGGCTCGGCGCAGGCCACCGGCAAGGCCACCGACCTGATGATCTCGGGCGACGGCTTCTTCGTCACCCGCCTGGGCAACGACACCGTCTACACCCGCGCCGGTGCGTTCGACTTCGACGCGAACGGCCGCCTGGTCACCGCCGACGGCAAGATCGTGCAGGGCTACCCGGCCACGAACGGCGTCGTCAACGAGAACGGGCAGCTGTCCGACATCACGCTGCCGCTCGAAGCAGCGGCCCCGGCGGTCCGCACCACCGCCGCCACGGTCGCCGGCAACCTGCCGTCCGAGACCGCCGTCGGCCAGACCATCACCCGCGAGGCCACCGTGTACGACGCCTCGGGTGCCAAGCACACGATGTCGCTCGCCTACACGCGCACCGCCGACGGCTGGGACGTCACCGGGCGCAACGGCCAGGGCACCACGGCGACGACCTCGCTGACCTTCGGCACCGACGGCAAGCTGACCGCCGGCGGCACCCTCGCCGTCGGGGGCATCCGGGTCGACATGGGCGACCTGACCGGGTTCGCCTCGCTCAACACCGCGGCGATCGGCTCGCAGAACGGCCGCGAGGCCGGCGCGCTGCAGGGCTACTCGATCTCGAAGGACGGCACCGTCACCGGGACGTTCTCGAACGGCGCGTCGCTCGCGCTCGGCCGCATCGCCCTCGCCACGTTCGCCAACCCGGCCGGCCTCGAGAAGACCGGGGCGTCGGGCTACCGCGCCACCGCGAACTCGGGCGGTGCGACGGTCGGCGGCCCCGGCTCGGCGGGCGTCGGTTCGCTCGCGGCGGGGACGCTCGAGATGTCGAACGTCGACCTGTCGCAGGAGTTCACGAACCTGATCGTCGCGCAGCGCGGGTTCCAGGCGAACGCCCGCATCATCACCACCTCGGACGAGGTGCTGCAGGAGCTCACGAACCTGAAGCGCTAGGCGCGGGGGCGCGCGTCGCGGGCGCTGCGCTTGCGTCGCGGGCGCTGCGCTCGCGTCGCTGGGCGCTTGGTGAGCAGGAACGGTCGGGTGCTGAAGGGGGACTCGACCGTTCCTGCTCACCATCGTTCGTGATGCAAGGAGTTCGGCGACCGTTCGTGACGAAACGGTGCGTCGCCACGTCTCATCGGTGCGATGCGCGAGAACCACGACACCGACCACCCGTCCGACCACCGCTGCTGCAGCGTCTTCGACCGCTGGCGGTGTGATCGACCACGCGGCCACGACGGCGTGCACGAGTCGCGTGCTCCCGGCGGCCGCACGAGCTGGAACGACGCGCTGACCGGGCGGGGGCTCTCGGACGTCTGAGCCCGAGCGCTGTCCGAGGGCGTAACGTGTCGTCCGGATCGGTGGCGGTCTGGGCGCGGCCCGATGTATGGTCAGCGCATGCTGACCATTGCCTCGCGGTACGACCTGCTGAACCGTCTCGGGCGGGCGCTCTCCGACCCCACGCGTGCGCGCATCCTGCTCCGGCTGCTCGACGGACCAGGCTACCCAGCGCGGCTCGCCGAGGAACTCGAGCTGACGCGGACGAACGTGTCGAACCACCTGGCGTGCCTGCGCGGCTGCGGGATCGTCGTCGCCGTGCCCGAGGGGCGTCGGACCCGCTACGAGATCGCGGACCGCAACCTCACCCGCGCGCTCGAGTCCCTGGTCGACGTGGTGCTCGCGGTGGACGTTGCCGACGACGACGGATGCGAGGTCGAGCGGTGACCACGGCCGCGGTGTCGCTCGCACCGGCTCGTGTCGGCGTGCTCCGGCGACGGATCAGGTGGATCGTCGCGGCGACCATCGCCTACAACGTGATCGAGGCCGCCGTGGCGATCGCCGCCGGTTCGGTTGCGTCCTCCACCGCGTTGATCGGTTTCGGGCTCGACTCGATCGTGGAGGTCCTGTCGGCTGCGGCTGTCGCGTGGCAGTTCGCCGGGCGTGACCCGGAGGCCCGGGAACGAACGGCGCTGCAGGTCATCGCGGTCTCGTTCTTCGGGCTCGCCCTGGTGGTCAGTGCCGATGCCGTCCTGACCTTCACGGGTGTCCGGTCGCCGGAGCACAGTCCGGTCGGCATCGTCCTGGCCGCGGTGAGCCTGGCCGTCATGCCGTTCCTGAGCCTCCTCGAACGGCGGACCGGACGCGAACTCGGTTCGGCGTCGGCGATCGCCGACTCGAAGCAGACGCTGATCTGCAGCTACCTGTCGGCGGCGGTGCTGCTCGGCCTGCTCGCGAACAGCCTGTTCGGCTGGTGGTGGGCCGATCCGCTCGCCGGGCTCGTCGTGGTCGTGTTCGCCGTGCGCGAGGGACTCGAGGCCTGGCGCGGTGACGCGTGCAAGCAGCCGGTGTCGGCGCTGACGGGGGAGCGCGAGCGCGAGCGTTGCGACTGCTGCTGAACGCAGTCTGCCCGCGGCCGGCGGTTCAGTCGGCTTCGGACTCACTGACGTGGCTGACCGCGTCACCGACGATGTGGGCGATGTGCTCGTCGTGCAGCGAGTAGACGGCGTTCCGCCCGATGCGCTCGGCCTGCACGATGCCCGCGAGCCGCAGCGTGCGGAGGTGCTGGGACACCAGGGGCTGCGACAGCTCGGTCACTTCCGCGAGGGAGCCGACGTCGGAAGGCTGGGAGATCAACGCCGACAGGATCCGGAGTCGGGCGGGCGAGGACAGCGCCTTGAAGAGTTCGGCTGCTGCTTCGATCCCGTCTGACATGGACTCATGTAAGCGCACGCGCATACGTGCATGCAACACGACGGCCCCGGCGCGGTGCGTCGGGGTCGTCGTGCAGGTCCGCCGATCGGTGCTGATCACGGGCCTGCGCTGATCAGGCGATCAGTGCTCGTCGTAGTGGTCGCCGTGCTGGGCGTGCTTGTGGCCGTCGTGGACGAAGTCCACGTGGTCCTCGTGCTGCACCGTCTCGTGGCCGCAGCCGTCCTGGTGGGTGTGCTCGGCGACGGTGTGCTCTGCGCTGTTCTCGTGCTCGGCCATGGTGACCTCCTGCTGATCGTCGGTTGGGATGCCCTCAGCGTAGGCCACATATGCAGAAGTAGCAATACATTTATAGATGAGAACGGATGTCAGCCCGGGAACCGCTGGGTCCCCGCGACGGCCGACGTCGGCAGGGCGTCCCCGGGGATCGCGACCCCGGAAGCGAGTGCCGACGCCCACTCCGCGGTCGGCGCGACGGCGGCGAGGTTCGACTGCAACAGCGCCATCAGCGTGCGGTGCACCGTCTCGGCGGACACGGCCCCGCCGGCGTTGACGATGTTGATCGCGCCGGTCGCGTCGGACAGCACCTCGACCGAGACGCCGAGTGCCTCCGCCTCGGCAGCCGAGGCGATGATGCAGTTGTTCGTCATGAAGCCGACCAGGGTGACCGTGTCGACCGACCGCTCCTGCAGCCAGGCGAGCAGGTCCGTGTGGGCGAAGACGGAGCTGAACTGCTTCGTCACCTGATGCCACTCGGACGTCCGCCGCCGCTCGATCTCGGGGTGCAGGGCGAACGCCTCCGTCGTCGGGTTGAACACCGGCGCAGCGTCACCGGCGGAGTGCTGGACGACGACGATCGGCGTGCCGGCAGCCGTCGCGGCGTCGATCGCGGTCGTGATCTGCGCGAGCGCGTCGCGGACGGGTGGGAACCGGACCTCGAGTGGGCCGCTGAAGTACTCCAGCTGGATGTCGACGAGGACGAGGGCGCGCTGAGGATCGGACACGGGAGCTCCTTGGGTCGGTGGGTGTACTCGACGATCCTCGTCCGCCGACGCCCTTGGTGCAATTGGCACGCGTGCGTCTGTACGATGAATCCAGGCCAAACCGGAGGAGTCCCGCGTGCGGATCGCCATCTACGCCTTCGACGGCATCACGATGTTCCACCTGGCGGTCCCGCAGATGGTGTTCGACGAGGTCACCCGGCTCGGGCTCGCCGAGTGGGAGACCGTCGTGTTCACCGACCGGCCCGGTTCGGTCCGGACCGCCGAGGGGCTGACGCTCGGTCCGGTTCAGGGGCTCGACGCCGCGGCGGACGCCGACCTGGTCGTGGTGCCGTCCTGGACCGACGACGGCACCCGCCTGCCGAGACCGACGGAGCGGGCGGTCGTCGACGCGCACGCGCGGGGATCGGTCGTGGTCGGTCTGTGCCTCGGGTCGATCGCGGTCGCCGGTGCCGGGCTCCTCGCGGGACGCAGCGCCGTCACGCACTGGCGCGAGGTCAACCAGCTCGCCGCCGCGCACCCCGACGTCACCGTGGACGCCGACGTGCTCTACGTCGACCACGGTGACGTGCTGACCTCGGCGGGCACGGCGTCCGGGCTGGACGCGTGCCTGCACGTCGTGCGGACGCGGCTCGGCGCCGAGGCGGCGAACAAGGTCGCGCGGAGCCTGGTCGTCGCGCCGCACCGCGAAGGCGGGCAAGCCCAGTACATCGAGCGGCCGATCGTGCAGCGTCGGGACGACGACCCGGTGGCGACGGCATCGGCCTGGGCGGTGGAGCACCTGGACGAGGAGCTCGGCGTCGACCGACTCGCTGCGGCGGCCCACATGAGCCGCCGCAGCTTCGTCCGGGCCTTCAAGGCGTCGACCGGCACCACCCCGGCGGCCTGGGTACGGAGTCGCCGTCTGGACGAGGCCCGTCGGCTGCTCGAGACCACCGACCTGCCCGTCGACCGGATCGCCGCAGCGTGTGGCTTCGGCAACCCGGTCACGCTGCGGCAGAACTTCGCCGTGGCCTTCGGCAGCACGCCCTCGAGCTACCGCCGACGGTTCGACGCGAGGCCCTGACCGGCCGATCCGCGGTCTCAGCGCGGCGCCGTGGGCGAAACCGGGGCGGCCGTCGACGGCCAGTGTGTCAGTCGATCGACACCACGGGGCAGCGCCGTGGTGCCATCTCCGCGCGCCGCGTTCACCTGCGCCTGTGTGAGGAACACCGCCGTGGACAGGTCGGCTCCGTCGACCCGCGCATCCCGGAGGTCCGCGCCGAGCAGGTCGACACCGGACAGGTCGACACCGCGCAGATCTGCCGCGATCATCGTGGCTCCCCGCAGGTCGGCCCCGCGCAGCGACCGTGCGCGGAGGTCGCGCCCGGCGAGGTCCGCCCCCGGTCGCAGCAGGCCGTCCGGAGCGTCGTCCGCACCGGCGCAGTACCTGCCCCGGACCTCGGCGCTCACCTCGACGAGGACATCTCGCACTCGAGCGTGCAGGGGCTCCACATCCAGCGCGAGGAGCGTCGGCCGACCGGCGTCGAGGCTTCGGCGGATCTCCTGCGCGAGGAAGGCAGCGTCGTCTGCTGAGTCCGGGGTCACCGCACGGTCCTGTGCCTCGGCGAGGTGCCAGAGCATCTCGTGCAACCTGCGGACGATCGGGAACACCCGGAACATCTCCGCGCGGGAGTCCGGGTGGTCATGCCAACTGACCCCGTCGTAGAGGGTCTGGGACACGTACTGGCCAGCACCGGAGCAGTCGAAGACGGTGCAGCCCCGGAACCCTCGCGGCCGCAGCGCCTCGTGGATGGAGCAGGAGAAGTCGTCAGCGAGGTTGCCGCAAGGGGTGCCGGCGGGTTTGTCGATCGGGAAGTCGGCGGAGCGCTGGAACCCGAAGGCGGTGCAGCAGAGCGCGAAGCAGTTGCCGCAGTCCGTGCGCAGGGCGGACCGGTCGGTGGTCGTCATGGAGTGGTCTTCCTCTGGTGGTCTGGATGGTGTGCCGGGGGCGGGGAACTCCTGGTGGAGTTCCCCGTCCGGGCGCACGAGACCACCCCCGCGCGTCGGCGGGGCGAGCCGGTGGTGCTGGGTGACCGGTGGGTCACCGAGAGAGACGGAGGATCACTGCGGCCAGGCTAGCGTTCCCGGTGCGATGGGAACGCGGAACGGGCGTACCTGGTCGGAACGACCGACCGGGTACGCCCGGTTCGACCAGGCATGCCCGGAGTCGCCCTACGACGACGTGGGCGGTGACGCCACCGATTCGATGCCGTCCAGCCGCGCCTCTTCCGCGTCGTACCCGGCGCGTACCTGACGCAGCACCAGGTCGTCGATCTCGTCGGCGTCGCGCAGGCGCAACAGGGTCCTCGCCTTGTGCTGGACGAGTGCGAGCTCGAGGGCGACCGCGTTGTCGTGCCGCTGCAGCGCGGGGTGGTCGTCGTCGTCCCCTTCGCGGGCCTCGATCACGTCGAGGTGGGCCTCGTAGTCCTTCCGCAGGCGATCGACGGTGGCACGATCGGCTCCGGTCGACCGAGCGAGACGGGGGAGCGCATCGAGCGCCTCCTCGATCGCGGTGCGTTCGGCGTAGCGACGTTCCTCGCTGACGGACTCGTCCTCGGGCAGCGCGGCGCGACGCAGGACGGCCGGCAGCACGAGGGCCTGGCCGACGATCGTGACGATGACCACGCCGGCGGTCACGAAGACGATGAGGTCCCGCTCGGGGAAGTCACCGCCGGACTCCAGCGTGCGCGGCACGGCGACGGCCATGGCGAGCGACACCGCGCCCCGGAACCCGGCGAACCCGCTGACGAGCCGGTCGCGGTGCCCCTCGCGGGGTTCTCCACCGGTGCGCCGGGTGACGAGCCAGATGGTCCCGCCCGCGGCGTTGAGGAACGCGAACCGCACGAGGACGAGCAGCACCGCGACCGCGAAGACGATCCCGGTCCCACGCAGCAGGTCGGCGGGGTCGAGTGCCCGGGCGGCGACCATCGCCTCGATGCCGACCAGGACGAACAGTGCGCCGTTGAGCAGGAAGGTCAGGAACGACCAGAACGCGCGCACCTGCTGACGGGTCTCGGCACGGTCGAGCTTGGGGCCGACCTGGCTGACGACGATGCCGGCCGCCACGACGGCGAGCACGCCCGAGGCGCCGATGGCCTCGGCGGCCAGGAACGCGGCGAAGGGCACGAGCAGGGTGACGAGGTTCTCGAGCACGACGGTGTCGACGCGTCGCAGCACCATCGTCCCGATCCAGGCGGCGGCGAGACCAGCGGCGACCCCGCCGATGTACGACAGGACGAGCATGCCGGACACGCCCCAGAACGTGAGCTCCTGCGTGCCGACGGTGACGGCCACCGCGATGCCGTAGACCACCAGGGTGGTGCCGTCGTTCACCAGGCTCTCGGCACGGAGCACCGTGACGTTCCGCCGGGGCAGCATCTTCGTGAGCACGCCGACCGCGGTCGCGTCGGTCGGGGCGACCGCGGCGCCGAGCACCCAGGCCGGCCCCCACGGCATCCCGAGCAGGTGCAGCAGGACGGCGACGGCACCGGCGGTCACCACGACGAGCAGGGTGCCCATCAGGACGATGCCGCGCAGGTTCTTCCGGATCTCGCGGAGCGACGTCGTCAGGCTCTCCCAGTAGAGCAGCGCCGGCAGGAACAGCAGCAGCACGGCCTCGGCGGGGAGCTCGACGTCCGCGAACTCCGGCACGAGCCCGAGCAGCGCGCCGAAGACCAGGAGCAGCACGGGTGGTGCGATCCGGATCCGGTCGGCCACGGCCGCCGTCAGTGCGATGGCGAGGCCGAGCACGACCACCAGTTCCGGTCCCAGCACGTGCACTCCGATCGTCGTCCGACCCGCCAGTCAACGCCGATCCACGGTGGATCCTTCCAGAACAGCCGGACGACGCGCCGCGCACAGCCGAACGACGCGCCGCACCAGACCGCACCACGCGTCACGACCCGCCGCTCACACCGCTCGCGGCCGCCGCACCACCCGCCGCCACCACGCACGCCACGGCAGGGAACTCACCAGCGCCGACCCGATCACGACGGTCCCGAACCACCCCACGACGACGCCCGGGATCGGCACGAGCAGACTCGCCCACAGCAGCACCGACAGCACCCCGAGCACGTACGCCGCCCCGGCCTTCAGGTACCGAAGCCGCTTCAGCCCAGCAGCCTGGTCGACCCGCGAGGTCAGGCGGGCCAGGAACACCGCGCCCACCCCGATCGCCCCGATGGCGACCGCGGCCTGCTCGAGCGCCCCGAGCCCGTCCGACCCGAGCGGCCCGGACCCCGACAGGCTGTACACGCCGTCGAGGATCTCGAACAGCATGAACACCACGAGCCCCCGCTCGAACACGACCGTCGACGCGTACAGGTGGATGCGCCAGGCTCCGCGGCCGACCCCGATCGACGCCGTGTCCGACCCGCCGCCCCCGGGGCCGCCGCGCAGCGCCCACGCCGCGGTCCGCTTCGACACGAGGTACGCCGCGATGCCGGCCACCCCGCCGAGCGCGACCGGCAGCAGCGCACCGGCGGCCCAGCCGGAACGCGACCCGACGAGCACGGAGGTCACGACAACCCCCGTCGCAGCGGTGACCAGTGACCAGACGCGCGGTCGCGCGACGGAGGCGAGCCGCGCCTCCAGGCTGCCCAGCCACGACCTGCGTGACGCGCGGTCGGTGTTGAACAGGTACTCGGCGAAGACCTGCCAGATGAACGCGGCGCCGAAGGCGGCGAGGGCCGGACGCACCTCGGCCAGGTGCGCGGAGAACGAGCCGGGCGCGAAGACGGCTTCCTCCACCGAGCTGGCCGGGTCGGTCGCGTCACCGACCGCGACGGCGGCCGGCGGCAGGAGCAGGCGCATCGCGAGCACGCCCGCGACGATCCCGAGCGACAGGAACAGCCGCCGGGCGGGGGAGTGCAGACGGCCGGCGATGCCGGCCATCGGCACGGACGAGTCCGCGGCCATCGCGATCTCGAGGAACGCGAGGGCCACGAAGGCGAGCGCCGCGGCGGGGCCGAGCACCAGCCAGGCCGCCGCGGCGGCCGCGACGGTGATGAGCAGGGGGACGGTCAGGAGTGATCTCGTGGCCATCTGCCCATCCAGCACGGTCGGGCTGGGCGGCGCATGGAGCGCTCCTGGGCATCGGCCTGGAGGCCCGTGGGGACCCCGTCAGACGGGTGACGGCCCGTCCCCACTTGCGGGGACGGGCCGTCAGGTCGCGCGGGTGGGTGGTCGCGTCAGTCGTGGAACGTCTCGATGGACGCGCCGAGCGAGTTGAGGCGCTCCTGCAGCTGCTCGTAGCCACGGGCGATGATGCCGACGTTGCGCAGGACGCTCTCGCCCTTCGCCGCGAGCATCGCCAGCAGGATCACGACGGCGGGCCGCAGCGCCGGCGGGCAGCTGATCTCAGCGCCGGAGAAGTGCGTCGGGCCGGTCACGTCGAGGCGGTGCGGGTCGCGCAGGGTGACGCTCGCGCCCAGGCGGGTGAGGTCGAGCAGGTGGATCGCTCGGCCCTCGTAGACCCAGTCGTGCACGAGCGTGGTGCCCTCGGCCATGGCCGCGATGACGACGAAGAACGGCAGGTTGTCGATGTTCAGGCCGGGGAACGGCATCGCGTGGATCTTGTCGATCGGTGCGTGCAGCTCGGACGGGTACACCGTGATGTCGACGAGGCGGGTGCGGCCGTTGGCGGCGGCGTACTCCTCGGTGACGTCGAAGCGCAGGCCCATCTCGGCCAGGGTCGCGAGCTCGATCTCGAGGAACTCGATCGGCGCCCGGGTCACGGTGAGGGTCGACGCGGTGACGATGCCGGCGGTCAGCAGGCTCATCGCCTCGACCGGGTCCTCGCTCGGCCAGTAGTCCACGACCTCGTCGATCTTGCTCTTGCCGGTGATGCGGAGCGTGGTGGTGCCGATGCCCTCGATCTGCACCCCGAGCAGCTCGAGGAAGAAGCAGAGGTCCTGCACCATGTAGTTGGGGCTGGCGTTCCGGATGACGGTCTCGCCGTCGCGGGCCGCGGCGGCCAGGATCGCGTTCTCGGTCACGGTGTCGCCGCGCTCGGTGAGCACGACCGACTTGGTGGGGACGGCCTGGTTCGCGACGTCGACCTCGTACCAGCCGGAGGTCGCCTCGACGTCCACGCCGAACGGGCGGAGCGCGATGAGGTGCGGCTCGACCGTGCGGGTGCCGAGGTCGCAGCCGCCGGCGTAGGGCAGGCGGAAGGACTCGTACCGGCCGCTGAGCGGGCCGAGGAACATGAGCACGCTGCGGGTGCGGCGGGCGGCGTCGGCGTCGATCGCGTCGAGGTGCAGGTCGTCGGGGGCGACGATCTCGAGGGTCTCGCCGTCCTCCGACCAGGTGACGCTCGCGCCGAGGCTGCGGAGCACGTCGATGATGCGGTCGACCTCGACGATCCGGGCGACCTTGTGCAGACGGGTCACGCCGCGGTTGAGCAGCGAGGCGCAGAGCAGGGCCACGGCGGCGTTCTTGCTCGAGTTCACCGCGATGGAGCCGCTGAGCTTCCGGCCTCCCTGCACGCGCAGGTGGGCACGCTGCGGGGCGCCGCCGATCGAGACGATCTGCTGGTCGAGGGCGTCGCTGATGCGGGTGAGCATCTCGAGGGACAGGTTCTGCCCGCCCTGCTCGATGCGGTTGATGGCGCTCTGGCTGGTGCCGACGCGTTCGGCGAGCTGGGCCTGCGTCATGCTGCGGCCCTTGCGGGCGCCCCGGATCAGGGCGCCGACCTCACGGAGGGGTGCTGCGGTCGCCGGAGATGCCGGCGAGACGACGGTGGTGGTGTCGGTCATGCGCGCCACGCTAACACGCTCATGAGATAAAGCAGTGGAAGATCGACACCCGTTGCGCGTCCTGAGGTCTCGAATACGTCACAGTTGGGAATTTCGGGGGACGAAACCGCTCAGGGATCGGTCAGGGTGCCCCGGACGATCGAGTCACCGGAGTGCGCCGGATCACCGTCGTCGGCCTCGGCCGAGACGTCGACGACCGGGAACTCCGCGGTGTCGACGCCGTCGGGCACCGTGAAGCGGCCCTGGTCGCCGTCGAGGTAGCCGACGCTCACCAGTCCGCCGAGGTCGGACCGCATCATCCAGACCTCGCGCAGCGGACCGGTGCCGGAGCGACCGCGCTCTCCGTGCAGGTCGACGAGCAGGGTCACCCGGCCGTCCTGGTCACGTTCGAGTTCGGCGCGGCCGGTCGTCCCCGACCAACCGGGCAGCGCTGCGAGCTCAGTGTTCGCCAGGACGGTCTCGGTGTCGCCGCGGGGGAGTCCGGGGACGATCCCCGACGCCACACCGATGCCGAGGACGACGGCGAGGACACCGACGCCGGCGATCGCGACGGCGAGGGCTCGGCGACGACGGGGACGGGATCGGGGCCGGCGGGCCACGGCGTGGTGCTCCGCGTCGGGCCGGGCGCCGACGGGCGCCCCTTCGGGTGCTCGTTCGGCCGCTCGTCCGGGTTCGGTCGTCGCCGCAGCCTGCTGCGGCGTCCGGGCGATCTCGGCCGCGATCCGGTCCCACACGTGCTCCGGGGGCGCGGCCAGCGTGACGTCCTCGGACGCCCGCGTCACCGCGGCGACCCGCTGCAGCGCGGCCACCTCGGCGCGGCACCGGTCGCAGGACGCCAGGTGCTCGGCGACGTCGTCCGCGGCGACCTGGTCGGAGACCGCGAGCATCGCCAGCGTCTCGTCGTCGACGTGCTTCATTCGATCACCTCCAGACGTGTTCGGAGCCGAGCCAGACTTCGGTGGATGTGGCTCTTGACGGTGCCCAGCGGCAGTTCGAGCCGTTCGGCGATCTCACGATGGCTGAGGTCGTCGTAGAACGCCAGTCGCATCACGCGTCGTGGGACCTCGTCGAGCCGCTCGAGCTCGCCTGCGACCAGTGCGCGTTCGGCCAGGTCGAAGGCCGGTTCCGGCGCTGGTGTGGTCTCCTCGACCACGTCCGGGTCGGCGGCGCTGGCGTGCCGTCGGCGCTCGTTCTGCGCGTCGGCGATGCAGTTCCGGGTGATGCCGACCAGCCACGCGCCGAGCGGGGCGCGGCCGGGGTCGTAGCTCGTGCTGCGCTGCCAGGCCTTCACGAAGACCTGCTGCGTGACGTCCTCCGCGGCGTCCGGGTCGGCCAGGGCGCGCAGGGCCAGCGAGTACACGAGCGACGACCACCGTTCGTAGACGGCTCGCAGGGCGTGCTCGCCCCCGGCGCGGAACGCGTCCGAGAGCTCGCTATCGTCCGGGAGGATGGTCGTCACGTCTTCCTGTCGCTGGCGCGGTCGTCGTCGACCACGATCCGATCGTAGGGGGCGGATCGTCGCCACGGTCAGGCCGGGACCGCGGTGACGACGAGGTTGCTCTCGTAGTGTCCGGTGGCTGCGTCGAACGTCCCGCCGCAGGTCACCAGGACGAGCCGTCGTGGTCCGTCGTCACGGAACACCTCGCCCCAGGGGAGTCCCTGCTTCTCGAGCATGCTGACGGAGTCGATGCGCCACGCGGTCTCGGCACCGTCCGCGTCGGTCAGGGTGATGCGGGTGCCGGACGGGGCGTCGGCGAGCCGCGAGAACGGGCCGATGCCGTAGCCGACCGCGTCGACGTGGGCCGCGATGACGACCGTGCCCTCGGTGGACGACGGTGCGGCACCGAACCGGTACCAGCCCGCGGTCGCCGGGTCGGGCGGGAGCGCCATCGCGCCGTCCTCGTCGACCCCCTCCGGACGGACCGGCGCACTGATGCCGGCGTGGTCGACGGTGATGCTGGTCGGGGCGGGGGCGTCCCGGACCGGGGGGATCGTGGCGGCCTGCTGCGGGACCTCGGTCGAGAACGCCGACGGGACCGGTGTGGGGGTGGTGGTCGGCAGGACGGACGGCTGCCCGCCGGGGGTGGTCCCGGCCGACGAGCACCCGGTCAGGGCGGCGGCCGCCACGGCGACGACGAGCGTCACCGTGGCGGACCGCAGGGGGCGTGGCACGTTCAGCGGCGGGTCGCTGCGTGCCGGCGGCGGAGCACCACGGCCCCGATCGCGGCAGCGGCGGCCAGTGCGGCCGCCGCTGCGCCGACCAGGGGCAGGGGGTCCTGGTCGTTCGTGGCCACGAGACCGGCGTTCCCGGCGGGGACGCCGTTCGGCGTGCCGCCGAGGTCCGCGATCGTCTGCGTGGCGAGGGCGAGGTTGTCGTCGTCCAGGCTGCCCCAGGCGTAGACGATGGTCGACGAGCCCGCGGTGACCGCGACGTCCGCCGGGCCGATCACGGGGTCGGTGGTCCCGGTGGCGGCGACGGTCGCCGACACGGTGCCGGCCGGCAGCTCGAGTGCCTGCTCGTCGGGGTTCGACAGGTTCGACACGACGGCCTTCCCACCGGCGAGGACGTCGACGGCCGGTGCGGCGGCGACGTGCCGGACGACCAGGCGTCCCTGGCCGGCCGCGACGGCCGAGGTGTCGTTGGTGAACACCGTGGCGGTCGGCGACCCGTCCGTGGCGTCGTGGGCGACGGCGGTGTAGTTGCCGCCGGCGTCGAACGAGACGTCCGCCGGGCCGATGATCGGCTTCGACGCGTCGGCTGCGTCCGAGGCGGTGATCGCGAGCTGGTGTGCACCGGCCGGCACCATCATCGGGCCGGCGAGGGTGCCCGGGGTGAAGTCGTCGATGGCACGTTCGCCGTCGAGGTAGACGTCGACGGTGACGTCGGGGACGGCGTGGAGGACCGAGAGCGTCGCCTCGCCGGTGGCGGCGGTCGCAGCGGTCGCGGGCAGTACGGCCGCAGCGGCGGCGAACAGGACACCGGCGCTGAGGCCGGTGGCGAGTGTCTTGCGCATGACGTGTCTCCTTCGGGCCTGTCCGGGCCGGTGCGGACGACGTCGTCCTCGACGTCGTACCCCCACTACCGCCGGAGCACCCCGATCGGATGCAGCGATTTGCTGGGGATCAGCTGAGACGGCGCCAGACCCCTGCGTTGCCCGGACGCGACCAGGTCTCCGGATCGCCCGTGACGGCCTCGTCCCCGGCTCCCCGGTCGGTGAGCCGGTACGCGGAGTCCGGCGTCCACCCTGCGACGACGCTCGCGCGGCGGCCGTCGACCGGCACGGCGAGCCCGGAAGTGCGGAACCAGCCCGCGACGGTCAGGTGCACGACGTCGTACTCGGTGGCCACCGCGGACCAGTCCGGCAGCACCCAGTCACCCTGCCGTCCGGTCGCCACGGCCCAGTCGTTCCGTCGGGTCGTCCGCGTCACGTCGAGCGGCCAGCGGCGGCACAGCGCAGCCCAGTCGGCGGGACCGTCGACGGTGCACACGCGCGCCATGGCATCGGCGGGCACGGCCGAGACCACGGCGCGTTCCTGCCCGAAGGAGTCCTCGACCGCCCAGAGCGCCAGCGGCCCGGCGGACGGGAATGGCGCTCGCGTGTGCTGCGCGAGCGGCCACGGCGGCGTCGTCCACCACACCCCGCTGGCCACCCCCGGGTTCCCCTCGGCGTCCTCGCGGCGCAGCTTCCGGGACCAGTCGGCGAGCGCCTCTGCCGCTCTCGGACGTCGGGGCTGCTCGTCCTCGTCGAACTCGACGGTCCATGCTCCGCCCTGCGGGTCGAAGAGCCGGCGCACGACCGGGCTCCCGACCGCCCACCGAGCGAGCCGCCGGAGCGCGGCCTGCAGTTCCGTCCGAGCGAGGAGCGCGTCCAGCGCGTCGGGTTGCTGCCACCACAGCGCGCTCTCCGCAGTCGACTCGAGCGCGACCACGACGTCGTCCTCGCCCACGGACGGCAGGGACACCGCCGCGAGTGCGCTCGCCACCGCTGCCAGGTTCGGAGCCGGCTTGGGTTCGACCGCACCACCGATGCCGAAGAGCGTTCGGTCGTCGCCGCGTTCGACGCCGAGGTGGTGCTCCGCCCAGAAGAGCAGGTGGCCGAGCTGCACGGCGGCCGGCTCGTCGGGGTCCTGGACACCGCTGACGAGCTCCAGGCAGAAGCGCCGGCCACGCGGGTGGGCGAGCAGGTCCGAGGCATCGATCACCGAACCAGGCTAGTGACGGCCGCTAACGCACCCGTCGCACGCGCCGATAGTCCTCCGTGCAGGCCCACGGACGGGCCCGCATCCCGCCCCACGGACGGCGGCGGGACGATCGAGAACCAGGACGGGCCATGATCGTCGTCACACGACTGAACGGCAGCGGATTCGCTGTGAACCCCGATCTCGTGGAGCGCATCCAGGAGACGCCGGACACGACGCTCATCATGGTCGACGGTGCGAAGTACATCGTGCGGGAGTCGATGGCCGAGGTCATCGACCTGATCGCCGCGTACCGCGCACGCATCGTCGGCATGGCCTACGGCACCGACCAGGCCCCCCGCACGAACACCGGCCCGCAGCCGACGCTCGCCCCGGTCGCCGCGCTCCGCTCCACGCAGCACGGCCGCGCGCTGGACGGGGGTCGCTGACGTGGACATCGCAACGATCGTCGGCATCCTGCTCGCCTTCGGCGCCCTGTTCGGCATGGTCCAGATGGAGCACGTCGAGCTCGGGGGACTCTTCCTGCCCGCCCCGATGCTGCTCGTGTTCGGTGCCACCATCGGCTGTGGCATCGCCAGCACCACGCTGAAGGACGCGATCGCCAGCTTCAAGGCCGTGCCGAAGGCGTTCACCGGCAAGGTCACCCCGCCGGCGTCGGTCATCGACGACGTCGTCGGGCTCGCCGAGACCGCCCGCGCCAACGGCCTGCTCGCCCTCGAGCAGGAGGCCGACAAGCACGACGACCCGTTCATGAAGAAGGCGCTGCAGAACATCGCGGACGGCACGGACGGCGACGAGCTGCGGATCCTGCTCGAGGACGAGATCGAGTCGAACGCGGCCCCGACCCGGAGCGCGAGCGCGTTCTTTATGGGCCTCGGCGGCTTCGCCCCGACCGTCGGCATCATCGGCACCGTGGTCTCGCTGACCCACGTGCTCGCGAACCTCGGCAAGCCCGACGAGCTCGGACCGCTGATCGCCAGTGCGTTCGTCGCCACCCTGTGGGGCCTGCTGACCGCGAACTTCATGTGGCTGCCGATCGGCGGCAAGCTCCGCAAGCTCGCCCAGCTCGAGTCGGACCGCCAGACGCTCCTGATGGAGGGGCTGCTCGCGGTGCAGGCCGGCAGCCAGCCCCGTCTGCTCGGCGAGCGGCTGAAGGCCATGGTCCCGCCCGCCGCCCGCGCCGACACGGGCGGCAAGGGCGGCAAGGGCGGCAAGGCCGGCAAGAAGGCCGACGCGGCCGACGACCAGCAGCTGGCGGCCTGACCGTGAGCGCCAACCCCCGGGGCCGCGGCCGCGGTCGCGCGAAGAAGTCCCACGACGAGGCCGAGCACCCCGACGAGCGCTGGATGGCGTCGTACATGGACATGATCACGGTGCTGATGTGCATGTTCCTCGTGCTCTTCGCGATGTCCACCGTCGACCAGGAGAAGTACATCCAGCTGAAGCAGTCGCTCGCCACCGGCTTCGGCGAGGTCGACTCGCAGAAGATCGACACCGCGAGCGGCACCGTCGTGACGAAGGACCAGGTCGAGGACGGCTCCGGCTACTCGACGGACAAGTCCCAGGCCGACCACTCGACCGCGTCGTCCGGCACGAAGGACACCAACGTCGACCCCGCGTCGACGGTGGTGCCGACGACGGCGAGCAAGCAGGACCTCGCCGAGGCGAAGCGCGAGCTCGACGACCTGACGAAGCTCGAGCGTGCGATCCAGCGCAACCTGGCGAAGGCGGGCCAGACCGAGAACGTCCAGTTCACCGTGGACGCCCGCGGCCTGATCGTCCGGTTGATCGGCAGCGAGACGTACTTCCGCACGAACAGCGCGGACCTGTCCGACCAGGCGCGGTCGATCATGGACGCCATCGCGCCGGTGCTGAAGACCTCCGCCCACGACGTCAGCGTCGAGGGGCACGCCGACCAGCGGAACTCGACCGCGCCGTACGCCACCAACTGGGAGCTCAGCGCAGCACGGGCGACCGGGGTCCTGCGCGACCTGGTCGAGCGGGGCGGGATGCCCGGCGACCACGTGCAGAGTGTCGGGTTCGGGTCGAGCCGACCGCTGGCGAAGGGCGGCACGGACCGGGACCTCGCCCTGAACCGGCGGGTCGACATCGTGGTCCTGTCGAACGCCGACCAGGACGTCAGCGCCCTCATGCCGGCGCTGGCCAAGGCGCAGGACGGAGCGCAGCAGGGCTGAGACGCAGAGCGCAGCAGGGCTGAGACGCAGCGCAGCGGGGCTGAGACACGCAGCGCGCGGAGCGCACCAGCGCTGCCGCCACCGCCCCACTACGGGGTACAGCACTGACGGGTGCCCCACAGGTGACCGATAGACGCACCCGTGACCGAGACCCTGCCAGCGCCCGAGGTGTACGACTTCGCGCGCCCGTCGACGCTGGCCCGTGAGCACGCCCGGGTCCTCGAGCTCGCCTTCGAGACGTTCGCGCGCCAGTGGGGCACGCAGCTGACGGCGAAGGTCCGCGCGGTCAGCCAGGTCACCTGCGAGCAGGTGGAGATGACGACGTACGACGAGTACGCCGCGTCGCTGCCCGCGCTCACCGGCATGGTGCTGCTGCCGATCACCGGCCTGACCCCGAAGGGCGTGCTGCAGGTCCCGCTCGACGCCGCGCTGACGTGGGTGTCGCACGCGCTGGGCGCCTCGAAGCCGCTCCCGACCCCGGACCGCACCTTCACGCCCATCGAGCAGGCCCTGGTCCGCAAGATCGTCGAGGACGCCCTCGACGACCTCCGCTACTCGTTCGGCGGGCTGCTCGCGCAGGACGTCACGGTCGGCGGGTTCCAGTTCAACAGCCAGTTCGCCCAGGCCGCGCAGAAGGGCGACCTGATGATCGTCGCCTCGTTCTCGATCCGGGTCGGCGACCGCATCGCCCCCGGCACGCTGGCCCTGCCGGCCGAGGCCGTCCTGCCGCAGCTCGGCGAGGCCGCAGCGCACGTGTCGCCCGCCGACGCCCGAGCCCTGCTCGACGCGCAGCTCGAGAGCGTGCCCGTGGGCGTCAGCCTGCGCTTCGCCCCGGCCGCGGTCCTGCCGACGCAGGTCCTGCGGCTCGCTGTCGGCGACGTCCTGCCGCTGCCGCACCCGCAGCACCGGCCCCTCACCATCGCGGTCGACGGCGAACCCGTCGGCACCGCCGCGGTCGGCGCGAACGGCTCGCGCCTCGCCGGCATCGTCGTCACCACCACGAGCACGGAGCAGCACTGATGACCGAAACGACCACCCTCCACACCGCAGCGGCCGAGTCGCTCGCGGCGCAGCTCCCGACGGCCGCCCCCTTGACCGCGGTGCTCCTGCCTGGAGGCGCGACACCGGTCGTGCTCGACGCGGCGACGGACGCCGTGGTCGCCTCGTTCGTCGGCGGCCTGTCGGCCGACCTGGCGCTCGTGCTCACCGACCTCGAGTCGATCACGGCCGCCGGAGGCACCGACCACGGCATCGTGGCCGTCACGGACGTCCTGCGTCCGTCGCTCGAGGCCGCGGCCGGCGTCCTCGGCGTCGGGGTGCTCGGCGAGGCGAACCGCGAGTCGGCCGCGTCGCTGCTGGCCGACCCGGACACCGTCGTGTTCGAACTGACCGCCGGTGGCCTGCCCGCCGGGTGGTTCGGCATCCGGATCCGCGAGAACGGCACGGTGTCGGCGCCCGTCGTGGCGAACCTGCCCGCCGGCAACCTCGGCCGGATCAACAACGTCGAGATGACCCTGACGGTCGAGATCGGCCGCACCCGGATGTCGGTCCGCGACGTGCTCGGCATGGAGCCCGGCGCCGTCGTCGAGCTCGACCGCAGTGCCGGTGCCCCCGCCGACGTCCTGCTGAACGGCCGCCTGATCGCGCACGGCGAGGTCGTCGTCGTCGACCAGGACTACGCGGTCCGGATCACCCGCATCCTCGACGTCGCCGAGACGGTCTGACCCGCACGTGGACACCCTCGTCGTCACCCTCCGCGTCGCGCTCTCGCTCGGCGTCGTGCTCGCCCTCATGTGGGTGCTGCACCGCGCGAGCCGCAAGCGCTTCTCGGGCAAGCCGTCGGGCCGCCGTGCCGCGACCGTCGAGGTCGTCGGTCGGCAGGGCATCGGCGGCAAGGCGAGCGTCGTCGTGGTCGACGTCGAGGGGGAGCGGCTCGTGCTCGGCGTGTCCGAGCACGGGGTCAACCTGCTCACCAGCGGGCAGGCGCCCGCGCCGGAACTCACCATCGTGACCGGACCGGTGGCGCTGCCCGTGCGTCCCGCCCCGTCGGCCGACGCGTTCGGTCGGGAACTCGCGCAGCAGTCGGACGCCACCACGGGCCTCCCGGCAGGCTCGGACGACGTGACCCGGGGGACCGACGCGACCAGCGAAGTCGCGCCCCTGCCGATGCGCCCGCGCAACCGTCGCCCGCAGCGCGCCGTGCCGAGCGCGCAGCAGCTGCAGGGCTCGATCCTTTCGGTGGACACCTGGCGCCAGGCCGCCGCCGCGCTGCGGAACCGGCGGGCCGGGTGACCGTGGCAGGGCCGCACCGGCTGGCACGGTCGGGTCGACTCGTCGCCCTCGTCCTGCTCGGCCTGGCGGTCGTGGCCGGGTTCCTGATGCTCACGACGACCGGTGCGCACGCCGCCGGTGTCGTCGAACCCACCGCCCCGGCGACCCCGACCGCCCCCGCGACCGGTGACTTCAGCGTCAGCGTGAACGGTCCGGACGGCACCCCGTCGTCGGCCGTGGTGACGCTCATCGGCATCACCCTGCTGAGCGTCGCGCCCGCGCTGATGCTCATGATGACGTCGTTCACGAAGATCTTCGTCGTGCTCGCGATGACCCGGAACGCGCTCGGGCTGCAGTCGATCCCGCCGAACCAGGTGATCGCCGGACTGGCACTGTTCCTGTCGCTGTTCGTGATGGCACCGGTGCTCGGGCACATCAACGACGACGCCCTGCAGCCCTACCTGGCCGGGCACCTCGACTTCAACCAGGCCGTCGAGATCGGCACGAAGCCCCTGCGGACCTTCATGCTCCACCAGACCCGCGACGAGGACGTCGCCCTGATCACCCGCGCCGCCGGGCTGGACAACCCGAAGTCGATGGCCGACGTGCCGATGACGACGGTGATCCCGGCGTTCATCATCTCGGAGCTCCGCAGCGCGTTCATCATCGGGTTCGTCATCTTCATCCCGTTCCTGGTGATCGACCTCGTCGTCTCCGCAGCCCTGATGTCGATGGGCATGATGATGCTCCCGCCGGTCATGATCTCGCTGCCGTTCAAGATCCTGCTCTTCGTGCTGGTCGACGGCTGGGGCCTCATCATCACGTCGCTCATCGAGAGCTACCACGTTGTCTAGGGGGCACGCATGAACCAGCAGGCAGTCATCGACCTCGTGCTCCAGGCGCTCCTGGTGTCCGGCAAGCTCGCCGCCCCGGTGCTCATCACCTCGCTCGTCGTCGGCTTCGCGATCTCGCTGTTCCAGTCGGTGACGCAGATCCAGGAGGTCACGCTCTCGTTCGTGCCGAAGGCCGTCGCCGTCGCGATCGCCCTGGTGGTCTGCGGCAACTGGATGATCTCGGAGATGATCGCGTTCACGCACGTCGCCTTCGACATGATCCCGAAGCTGCTCGGGGCCGGTTGATGGAGCTCAGCATCGACGCCGACCGTCTGGAGGCGACCATGCTCGCCGGCGTCCGGCTCGTCGCGTTCTTCGTCATCGCGCCGCCGTTCTCGTACCGGGCGTTCCCCGGCACGGTGAAGGTGATCCTCGGGCTGGGGCTCGCCATCGGCGTCGCCCCGCGTGTCGCCGTCGGCTACGAGTCGCTCGACACGGGGCCGTTCCTGCTCGCCCTGCTCACCCAGCTCGTCGTCGGGCTGTCCCTCGGGTTCCTGGTGTTCCTGGTGTTCGCCGCCGTGCAGTCGGCGGGTGCGCTCATCGACCTGTTCGGCGGGTTCACGCTCGCGCAGGCGTTCGACCCGCAGTCCCAGGTCAACGGCGCCCAGTTCACCCGCCTGTTCCAGATGACCGCGCTCGCGCTGCTCTTCACCTCGGGCGGCTACCAGCTCATCGTCGGCGGTCTGGTGCGGTCGTTCGACGCCGTGCCGCTCACCGGTGCCTTCGCGGTGGACGGGCTCGCGTCGATGCTCGTGACGGCGATGTCGCAGATGTTCCTCGCCACCCTGCAGATCGCCGGACCGCTCGTCGTCGTGCTGTTCCTGGCCGACGTCGGCCTCGGGCTGCTGACCCGCGTGGCACCGGCGCTCAACGCGTTCCAGATGGGCTTCCCGATCAAGATCGGCCTGACCGTCCTGTTCGCCGGCGCGCTCTTCATGGCCCTGCCCTCGGTGGTGTCGTCGCTGACCGGCGATGCCGTCGAGGCGATCACGGGACGGGGGTGACGACGTGTCCGACAGCGGAGAACGTTCCGAACAGGCAACCCAGCAGCGGATGCGCGAGGTCCACGAGAAGGGCCAGATCGGTCGCTCGCAGGACCTCGGCGCGTGGATCGGGATCGCCGTCGCGGCGCTCATGATCCCGGCCGCGATCGGCAACGCCGCGGCCGCCGGGCAGGACCAGCTCCTCGCCGTGCAGCGGGTCATCGAGGACCCCGAGCTCGGTGCCGTGCAGGCCCTGCTCGCCGACGCCCTCGGTTCGATGGGTGCGACCCTCGGCCCGATGCTCGCGGTCGTCGCGGTCGCGGTGCTCGCCGCCGCCGTCACCCAGGGCGGGGTGCACTTCCGCAAGATGACGCCGCAGCCCGACCACTTCGATCCGATCGCCGGACTGAAGCGCGTCTTCGGCACCCAGGCGCTCTGGAACGGTGCGAAGGCGCTGCTCAAGACCGCCGTCGTCGGGCTGGTCCTGTGGTTGGCGGTGCAGGGGCTCATGCCGGTCCTGATGGCGAGCGGCTCGCTGCCCCTGTCGGCCGTGCTCGAGGCCGCCGCCGCCGGATCGGGCACCCTGCTGCGCGCGGCGATCGTCGCCGGGCTCGTCCTCGCAGCCCTCGACGTGTTCGTGGTGATCCGCCGCAACCGGAAGCGCACGATGATGACCAAGCGCGAGGTCAAGGACGAGAACAAGCGGAGCGACGGCGACCCGCTGGTGAAGTCGCAGCGCCGCTCCCGTCAGCTCGCGATGAGCCGCAACCGGATGATCCAGGCCATCGGCACCGCGGACGTCGTGATGACGAACCCGACCCACTACGCCGTCGCGATCAAGTACGAGCCGGGGAAGTCCGCGCCCCGGGTGGTGGCGAAGGGGGCCGGCCCGGTCGCCGACGTCATCCGCGCCCGTGCCGAAGAAGAACGCGTGCCGATCGTCCGCGACGTCCCGCTCACCCGGGCACTGCACGCCGCGTGCGAGCTCGGGCACGAGATCCCCGTCGACCTGTACACCCCGGTGGCCCGCGTCCTGTCCTTCGTGATGGCGCTCAAGGCCCGCGGCACCGCGGCCGGCACGCACGCCCCGCCGCGGCCGACCACCCCGGACGAGGTCGCGAGCGTCATCGACCCCGCCACCCTGACCGGAGACCTCCGCCCCCGCAGGCTCCGCACACCGCGCACCGCAGAGAACCAGACCAAAGGACTCCCCGCATGAACCGCAAGGACCTGCCGAAGCTCGTCGTCCCGGTGTTCATCGTCGGCATCATCCTGCTGCTGATCCTGCCGGTGCCGTCGTTCCTGCTCGACTTCCTGATCATCATCAACATCCTGCTGGCGCTGGTGATCCTGCTCACGACGCTGTTCGTGAAGAAGCCCCTCGACTTCTCGGTGTTCCCGTCCCTGCTGCTCGTCGCGACGCTGTTCCGGCTCGGCCTGAACGTGGCGTCCACCCGGCTGGTGCTCGGCGAGGGCTTCGCCGGTGACGTCATCCAGGCGTTCGGCCACGTCGCCGTCTCCGGGTCGATCATCATCGGCGCGGTCATCTTCCTCATCCTCATCGTCATCCAGTTCGTCGTGGTGACGAAGGGTGCCGAGCGCGTCGCCGAGGTCGGGGCACGCTTCACCCTCGACGCGATGCCGGGCAAGCAGATGGCGATCGACGCCGACCTGAACGCCGGGCTCATCACCGACCAGGAAGCCAAGGAGCGCCGCGCCGCGGTGTCCGCCGAGGCCGACTTCTACGGCGCGATGGACGGTGCGTCGAAGTTCGTCAAGGGCGACGCGATCGCCGGCATCCTGATCATCATCATCAACCTGATCGGCGGCATCGCGATCGGCATGCTGCAGAACGGACTGTCCGTCACCGACGCACTGTCGAAGTACGGCATCCTGACGATCGGTGACGGCCTGGTCACGCAGATCCCGGCGCTGCTCATGGCGGTGTCCACGGGCATGATCGTCACCCGGTCCGGCGCGGAGTCCGAGATGGGGTCCTCGGCCGCGACGCAGCTGTCGCAGTCGCGGAACGCCCTGATGATCGCCGGTGTCGCCGCGATCGCCATGGGGTTCATCCCCGGCATGCCGATCCTGCCCTTCCTGCTCGTCGGCGCGACCCTGCTCTTCACGGGCTGGCGCATCGGCCGGAACGCCGCCCGGGCCGAGGCCGACGCCGCCCAGCAGCAGGCACTCGCGGCCGCCGCACCGACCGGCGACACCCCCGAGGACCTGCTCGAGCAGATGCGCGTGCACGCCCTCGAGATCCTGCTCGCCCCCGATCTGGTCGACATGGTGTCCGGCGCCTCGGACGACCTGCTCGGCCGGGTGCGTGCGCTCCGCCGCAAGATCGCGATCGACATGGGCATCGTCGTCCCGCCGGTCCGCACCCGCGACTCGATCGACCTGCCGCCGTCGACGTACGCCATCCGGATCGCCGGCGTCGAGGCCGGTCGGGGCACCGCGCCCGCCCGCAGCGTCCTGGCGCTCGGCGACCACCTGGACGGCCTGCCCGGCACCTCGACCGTCGAGCCGGTGTTCGGCCTGACCGGCAAGTGGGTGCCTGCCGAACTGCGCCACGCCGCCGAGATGACCGGCGCGACGGTGATCGACCGGGTCTCCGTGCTCGTCACCCACCTGCAGGCGGTCATCGGCGACAACGCCGCGCGCCTGCTCACCCGCGAGGACGTCAAGGTCCTGACCGAGGGCGTCAAGCAGGTCAACCCCGCCGCGGTCGAGGAGCTCGTCCCCGGCATGCTCTCGATGGCCGAGCTGCAGCGGGTGCTGCAGGGCCTGCTCGCCGAGCGCGTGCCGATCAACGACCTCGGCCGGATCTGCGAGGCCCTCACCCTCCGCGCCAAGGTGTCGACCGACCCCGAGGGGCTCGTCGAGTCCGCCCGTGCAGCCCTCGGCCCGGCCCTCGCCGCTCGGCACACGGACGCCGGCACCCTGCGCGTCATCATGATCGACCCGATGCTCGAGCAGTCGATGCTCGAGGGGCTCCGACCCTCCGAGCAGGGCAGCCAGATCGTGCTCGACGCGCACCGCATCGAGCAGGTCCTCGGCTCCGTCCGCGACGCCGTGCGCTCCGTGGAGGACCAGGGGCTCTCCGCCGTCCTGGTCTGCGCCCCGCAGCTCCGCCCGGCCGTGCACCGCATGGTCGCCGCCCAGTCGAACGGGCTCCCGGTGCTGTCGTACCAGGAGGCCACCGCCGCGGGCTCCACCATCGAGACCGTGGGAGTGGTCCGTGCCGCCGACCCGATTGCAGCGTAGCGGCGCCACGCTCGAGTCCGTCCGCGACGCGGTCCGGACCGAGTTCGGCGCGGGTGCGCGGATCGTCGCGGCCGAACGCGTGACCACGCCGGGCTTCGGCGGACTGTTCCGCAAGGCGCACGTCGAGGCCACCGTCGAGGTGCCGGAACCGGGGGACCAGCCCACCGCCCGGGTCGTCATCGCCGACTCGCCCGTGCAGCGCGTCGGCATCGCCGCGCTGCTCGCCGACGCCGAGGCGGCCGAGGCGCGCATCGCCGGCACCGACGGCACCGCGACGACGCGGGCCGACGCCTTCGCGTCGGTGCTCGACGGGTTCCAGGCGGACGGGATCACGCCGAGCGCCCCGCGCCCGACGGGCGCGCCGGCCGTGCCGGACGTGCCCACCGGGGTCGACCCGCGCCTCCAGGCCGCCGTCGACGCGCAGACGGTGGTCGACGCGCAGCCGGTGGCCGTCGCGCAGCCGGTCGTCGAGACCCGGTCGGGAGGCCCGTCCCGCGTTCTCGACGCGTCCTCGCCTGCTCCGGTGGCCCGGTCCACCGCGCCGGCCGTGCGGTCCGCGGACGGCGACCTGGTGCTCCTGGTCGGGCGGCCGAACGACGTCGACGCGGCCGCCGGGCTCTTCGCGGTGCGGCACGCGCTCCGGCCGACGGACGCCGCCGACCGCCGTGCCGCGATCCTCGCGCGGGCCGACGGCGTCCGGGACGGTCACGCCGTGCTCGCCGTCGCCGCGTGGGACGACCGGGCGACCGGCGACGCGCTGCAGGCCGACCAGGTGTGGGTCGTGGTCGACGTCGGGCGGAAGCCGGCGGACTCGGCCGCGATGGTGTCCGCGGTGGCCTCGCGGCTGCCGGTGGTCGGTGTCGTGGCGATCGGTGCGGGGGAGACCGCCACGCCCGGGTCGGTGGACCTGCTGGGGCTCCCCGTCGTGTCGCTAGGCTGAACGGGTGCTGGTACTCACGCGGAAGGTCGGCGAGCGGATCCTCGTCGGCGACGACATCGTCATCACGGTGCTCGACTCCCGGGGCGACGGCGTCCGGATCGGCATCGACGCCCCGCGCGGCGTGAAGATCCAGCGCGAAGAGGTCGTACGTGCGGTCGCCGAGGCGAACGCCGAGGCCGCCGCTGCCGGTGACGACGCCGAGGCGCAGCTGCGCGCGGCGCTCGGGGCGCGTGGCGGGGCTGCCGCGGACGGCTCGACTCCGTCGGAGCCGACCGACTCCTAGCCGTCCGACGCAGCCACGCCCGTCACGGGCGCGGCTGCTCGTCGATCACGGCTGCGGCTGTGTGTCCGTCACGGGCGGGGCTGCGTGTCCGTCACGGGCGGGGCTTCTTCTCCTGTTCGGGCAGGCGGCCGGCGGCGGCCTCGGCGGCGAACCAGGCGCGGGCCTCGTCCTGTCGGGCCTGCTCGGCACCGAGCGCGATCGGTGCGCGGACGTGACCGGGCTCGTACCCGAAGGTCTCGATCAGCTGCGGCACGATCGGCCGGACCCGGGCGACGAGCCGGTCGATGTACGCCGACACCGCGCGGGCACGCTGCGCCGACAGTCGGCCGTGCAGCAGGTACCAGTCCAGGTGCTGCTCGAGCAGGCCGAGCGCGAACAGGTCGCGCAGCCAGACGAGCACGCGGCGGGTGTCGCCCTCGGTGACCTCGTCGAGCGCCTCGGTGAACGCGTCCCACTGCATGAGCTCGGCGTGCGCCTTCGACGCCTCGATGAGCTCGTGCTGCGAGTGGTTCAGCAGTCGGGCGGCGCGGGCTCGGTCCTTGCCGGCCGACGCCAGCCGCATGCCGATCTCGGCGACCATCGTGTCGACCCGACCGGCGAGCAGCTCGCGCTGCGTTCGGGGGTCCTGCAGGTCGGCGACGCTGGCGGCCAGCGAGCCGCGGTCGGCCACGGTCTGGCCGAGGCGGCGGATGCCGGACGCGTCGGCCAGCTTCGACGCCGCGACGGCCGCCACGAACTTCGCTGTGGACGCCGGGTCCTTCGGGGCCTTCGCGCGGAACTCGGTGAGCAGGCGCTTGCCGACGAGCTGCAGCAGCACGGTGTTGTCGCCCTCGAACGTCACGTAGACGTCGAGGTCGGCGCGGAGCCCGGTCAGACGGTTCTCGGCGAGGAACCCGGCGCCGCCGCAGGCCTCGCGGGCCTCCTGCAGGGTGTCGAGCGCCGACCAGGTCGACATCGACTTGAACGCCGCGGCCTGGGTCTCCAGGTCCTCCCGGCGCTCCGGGGTGTCCTCGCGCCCGCTGAAGACGTCGTCGAAGGTGCGCAGGAGCTTCTCGTGTGCGAACGACTGCGCGAACACCGTCGCCAGGCGCGGGATGAGCCGGCGCTGGTGCCGGCCGTAGTCGAGCAGCACGCCCTCGGTACCGTCACCCGTGGGGAACTGGCGGCGCTGCATCGCGTACGTCAGGGCGATCTGCAGCGCGATCTTCTGGGCGACGACCGCGGCGCCGTCGAGCGACACCCGGCCCTGCACCAGGGTGCCGAGCATCGTGAAGAACCGGCGGCCGGGCGAGGCGATCGACGACGAGTAGGTGCCGTCCGCGGCGACGTCGCCGTAGCGGTTCAGCAGGTTCGTGCGGGGGACCCGGACGTGGTCGAATGCGAGCCGGCCGTTGTCGATGCCGTTCAGTCCGCCCTTGGGACCGTCGTCCTCACCACTGACGCCGGGCAGGAACGCCCCGTCGGCGTCGCGGAGCGGGACGTAGAACGCGTGCACGCCGTGGTCGACACCGGCGGTCACGAGCTTCGCGAACACGACGGCGGCGTGGCCGTGCAGGGCTGCGTTGCCGATGTAGTCCTTCCATGCACCGCGGAACGGCGTGTGGATCTCGAACTCCTCGGTCGCGGGGTCGTACGTGGCCGTCGTGGCGATGCTCTGGACGTCCGAGCCGTGGCCGGTCTCGGTCATCGCGAAGCAGCCGGGGACCCCGAACGAGACGATGCCCGGCAGGAACTCGCGGTGGTTGGCCTCGGTGCCCAGGTGGTGCACGGCGGACCCGAACAGTCCCCACTGGACCCCGGCCTTGATCTGCATCGACGGGTCGGCGGTGACGAGCTCCTCGAACGCGGCCAGGTTGCCGCCGTGGTTGCTCTGGCCGCCGAACTCTGCGGGGTAGGGGCGCTGGATCGCCCCGGCGTCGACCAGGGTCCGGAGCTGCTCGAGCACGCGTGCCCGGTGCTCGGGGATCGGCTGGCCCTCGATCTTCTGCATCGCGGGGTCGAGCGCGAGCCGCCGGGAGATCCGGCGGTCCTCGGCCCAGCGTCCGAGCAGGAGCTCCTGCACCAGCTCGACGTCGATCCGGACGTCGGTGTCCGTGCCGGCGGTCGGGGTGCCCGCTGCCGGGTCGCCGGCGGCGTCGGCGTTCGGCGCGGCGTGCTGCGCGGCGTTCTTCGCGTCGACGTCCGGCGCGGTGTCGCTGCCACTGGCGGGGGTGGTGCGCTGGGCGGGTGCGGTGTCGACCATGGGCGGAGTCCTCCTGAACTGCGGTGTCCGTGTTGCACCGTCCACGCTAGACACCGGTGCCGACAGTGGCGGGAACGCCGTGCGGGCCGCACAACCCCGTGTCGCCCGTGCCGTCACGAGGTCGTGGGAACCCTCCAAAGACATGAGCGGGGTTCGACGATTGGGCGTGCCCACCCGGCCAGGGGCAGACTGGCCGCCATGTCACGTACCACCCCAGCGGACCGCGAAGGCCGTCCCGGACGCACCTTCTTCGGGCAACCGTTCGAACTCTCGACACCGTTCGCCGTGGAGCTCTGGGAGCGGTTCTCGTTCTACGGGATGCAGGGCATCGTCCTCATCTACATGTACTACACGGTCACGCAGGGCGGCCTGGGGATCGACAAGGGCATCGCCACCGGCATCATGGGTGCCTACGGCGGCGCGGTCTACCTGTTCACGATCATCGGGGCGTGGATCGCCGACCGGCTGATCGGAGCTGACCGGACCCTGTTCGGCAGCGCGATCGTCGTCATGCTCGGGCACATCGCCCTCGCGCTCATCCCCGGGGTGGCCGGGGTCGGGGTCGGCCTCGTGCTCATCGCGCTCGGCTCCGGCGGGCTCAAGGCCACCGCCACCACGATCGTCGGCGGCCTCTACAGCCGCGAGGACCCGCGCCGCGACGCCGGCTTCTCGCTCTACTACCTCGGCGTGAACCTCGGGGCGTTCTTCGGACCGCTGCTCACCGGGCTGCTGCAGAGCTCGCTCGGCTTCCACTGGGGCTTCGGCCTGGCCGCCGTCGGCATGGCGGCGGGCCTGGTGCAGTACGCGATCCGGCGGAGGAAGCTGCCCGAGGTCGTCCGCCACGTGGCGAACCCCGTCGACCGCCGCCGTCTGCCGCTCATCGGAGCCGGCGTCGTCGTCGCGCTCGTCGTCATCGTCGTCGCCGTGCTGACCGGCCTGCTCAACGTCGGCAACCTGCCCACCGTCGTGGTGGCGGTCGTCGTGCTGGCCACCATCGGCTACTTCGTCGTCATCCTGTCGAGCGGCATCACCCGTGACGAGCGGTCGCGGGTCTTCGCGTTCATCCCGCTGTTCATCGGCAGTGCCGTGTTCTGGTCGCTCTACCAGCAGCAGTTCACCGTCGTGACGGTCTACTCCGACGAGCGCCTCGACCGCTCGCTGTTCGGCTGGGAGATGCCCGTGTCGTGGGTGCAGTCGATCAACCCGGTCTTCATCATCGTGCTGTCCGGCGTCTTCGCGGCGCTGTGGACCAAGCTCGGCGACCGCCAGCCGTCCACCCCGACGAAGTTCGCCCTCGGCACCGGGATCATGGGGCTCGCGTTCCTGCTCTTCCTGCCGTTCACCGGCTCGGGCGAGAACGGCACGCCGCTGCTGGCGCTCGTCGGCATCCTGCTGGTCTTCACGCTCGCCGAGCTGCTGCTCTCACCCGTCGGCCAGTCCGTCGCCACGAAGCTCGCGCCGCCGAAGTTCCAGACGCAGATGGTCGCGCTGTTCTTCCTGTCGGTGTCGCTCGGCACCGCCGTCACCGGGGTGCTGTCCCGCTACTACGACCCGGCGAACGAGGCCCCGTACTTCACGATCCTCGGCCTGGTCGCCGTCGTGGTGGGCGTGGTCCTGCTGCTCCTGGCCAAGCCGGTGCTGCGGCTCATGCGCGGCATCCGGTAACCTGAGCGGAGCCACACGCCGACGCAACCAAGGAGTCACCACCCATGCTCGAACTCATCGCAGGGATCATCATCGGCGTCGGCGTCCTCGGTGGCGTCGGGTGCTGCATGGCCGTCGCGGCCATGATGAAGAGCGGCTCCGAGGAGTACTGAGTCCCTGACCCGGACTACTCGCCGCTGTCGGTCGTGACCGGCACCAGCTGACGACTCAGGACGGTCGCGCGCTCGAAGGGGCCGCGGCCGTCCTTCGTGTACGCGGGCTCATCGAAGGCGACGGTCCACGTGCGCGGTGTCCCGCCGATCTGACTCCCGCCGGGAGCCACGATCACCCCGATCGGCTCGTCGGCCCACTGCTCGCCACCCCGATCGGTGTCGATGACCTGCACGAGGGCACCGATGCCGAGACCGGGAGCGTCGTCGGGGCGGGGGTTGGGGGAGCGGCGGCGTCCGAACACGCCATCACCGTAGCGGCGAGTGGTCATGGAACGTCTGTGCGGCACCTGTCGACACGCTGACGGCCCGGCCGCCGGGTGGTCAGGACGCCCCGCCTGCCGCGCGCCGAGTGGTCACGAACCGTCGGCTGCGCCGCCGCCATCCGACAGTTCGTGACCAGCGCGCGGAACTGAGCGGGGTGTTGTGACCGGCGGGACGACGGCCGGGAGGCCCGTGGCGGGCCCGCACCGCGCCTCCAGGCCGTCGCCGGGCGGGTGGTCAGGACACGCCGCCTGCCGCGCGCCGAGTGGTCACGAACCGTCGGCTGCGGCGCCGCCATCCGACAGTTCGTGACCCCTCGGCGAACTCGAGCGGGGTGTTGCGACCGGCGGGACGACGGCCGGGAGGCCCGTGGCGGGCCCGCACCGCGCCTCCAGAGCGCGGGCCGGGTGGTCGGGACACCCCGCCTGCGGCGCTTCGAGTGGTCACGAACTGTCGGCTGCGCCGCCGCTATCCGACGGTTCGTGACCGCTCGGCGAACCCGAGCGGGGTGTCTTGACCAGCCGACACACGCGACCACTCACCACGCCCGCGTCAGACGGCGGCCGGCTCCACCCGGGCGATCTCGGTGATGGACGAGTGGCCCGTCTCGGGGTGCTTGCGCATCGACAGCAGCCGCTCCATCGACGGTTCGAGGGCCGTGACCTTGTCGAGCGGCGCACTCACGACGAGCTGGAACCCGAGCCGGAGCCACGCGGTGACCGCACGGCCGGCGAACTCCGAGTCCGCCTTGATGAACGCCTCGTCGAGGAACACCGGCGCGAACCGGGGCCGCGGCCGGGTCTCGTCCCCGAGCTGGTAGCGCAGCGCGGCGCCGACGATGAACGCCACGAGCTCCTGCGTCTCACCACCGGACTTGTCGCCGAGCGACGAGTACACGCCGAGGTCGTTGCCGTCGGTGTCGTACCGGACGGCTGTGATCTCCATGTGCCGTCGGACGTCGAGCACCGCGTCGCGCTGGGTGGTGCGGCCGCGGGCGGCGTCGGGGTCGGGCCGGATGACCGCCATGAAGCGCCGGAGCCGCCGGAACCGGGTCTCGAGCACGTCGTCGGTCAGCTCGGTGTCGACCGAGGCGGACAGCGCGCGGAGCTCCCGACGGAAGGCGGTGACGTCCTCGCGGGTGACCCGGCGGATCTGGATCTTCAGGCGGTCCCGGTTCGCGCCGAACGGCAGCTCCCGCAGGATCTCGTTGACCGGCTCGAGGCGCTCCTCGATCTCGACGACGGCGCGGTCGAAGGCGCCGGCGAGCGGGACGAGGTCCTCGCCGCTCCACTGCGACAGCCGTCGACGCCACTCGCTCCGACGCGCGTGCAGGCCGGTCGCCACGATCTGGTCGAGCATCGCGTGGTAGTCCGGGTACGACGCGACGCCCGTGCCGAGGTTCGGGTCGGGCCAGGCGTCCTGGTACCGCTGGAACGTCAGCGTCAACGAGGTCGAGGCCGCCGCGGCACCGTCGAGCGCCTGCGTGAGCCGCTCCTCGAGCCGGCGCTTCAGTCGTCGCGTGGCGTCGTCGAATCCGTCGACACCGTCCGGGGCACCGATCTCCTCGAAGGTCTCCTCGAGCAGACGGGACTGCTGGTCGTCCGGCAGCGAACCGGGCGAGTTGTCGAAGCGCTCGAGGATCTCGGCGGCGGCGTCCTGGCCGTCGACGAGCACCGCGTGGCGCTCCTCGAGTCGCTGGACGGACAGCCGTGCGGCGGAGCGACGGTCGGCCGCTTCGTCGAGGGACTTCCGGAGCCGGGCGACCGAGGCCCGCAGTGTCCGGAGGCCGTCGTCGGCGGCGAGCAGCGCCTGTCGTTCCTCGTCGAGCCGGGCGAGGGAGGTCCCGAGCCCGTCGACGTCGATCGCGGCCCACGTGACGTCGACCACGTGCTGGTGCGCGGCGCGGAGCACGTCGAGCGCGGTGAGGTCCTGCGCGACGTCGGTGCGGCGGGCCTCGAGCGTGGCGAGGTCCTGCGCGATCGAGGCGAGCTCCTGCTCGACCGCGGCGACGCGGGCCTCGTTCGTGAAGCCGATGACGTTCGACTGGCGGCGGTCACCGTGCGCGCCACGACGGCCGTCGCGCAGCTGCCCGGACTCGGTGACCCGGCGGCCACCTCCGCCGAGGTCCGACGCCGAGGCGACACAGCGTGCGTCGGTGCGGTCGGACTCGATCCGTTCGCGCACCCAGGTGCTGAACGGCGACGGCTTGATGGCGAGCTTGCCGGAGACCATCGCCGGGTCGCCGTCGAGGTCCAGGTGCGGGCCGGTCGGCACACCCTCGAACTGCACGCGGACGGGCAGGCGCAGTGCGTCGATCGCCTCGCTGAAGTCGCCGAGGCGGTCCTGGTCGACGAGCAGCGTGCGGGCGACGGGGGCCAGGACGGACTCGATGGCCGTGCGCCAGCGCTCCTCGCCGGGCAGCACGTCGAGCAGTTCCGCCACGAAGGGCAGCTCGGCCGGGTCGATGCCGGCGGCGCGGGCCATCGCGAGCCGGGCCTCGTGCATCGGCAGCGGCATGGCGCCCTGCCGGTGTTCGAGCGACTGGCGCTCCTGCCGCAGGGACCGCTCGCGGTCGAGGAGCGGGTACTCCTCGCGGGTCAGGGCGTCACGGCGTTCGTCGAGGGTGGTGCGCGCGTCGGCGTACGACCCGAGGAACTCGTGCGAGGCACGCTGGATCCCGATGAAGTCCTGCTCCGAGGAGACCGGGACCCCGAGCACCGCCGTGCGCTCGTCGAACGTTGCACGGGTGCGGACCACGGCGTCGCGCTCACGGGTGAGCCGTTCGATGCGGTCCTCGAGCTGGGCGAGCGCGTTGCCGCCCTGGTCGCGGAGCCGGGCCTCGGCGTCGCGCAGCTCGATCTCGACGGCGGCGTGCCGGGCCTCGGCCGCGGCGACCTCGGCGCGCGATGCCGTGCGCTCGCGGGCGTTGCGCGAGACCTCGGCGTCGAGCAGGTCGCGCTTCCGCGAGGCCGTCCAGTGCGCGAACGGCGACACCTCGGCGCCGGTCGCGATGCCGTCCAGGGCCGCTGCGGCTTCGGTCGCGCGCGAGATCTCGTCGTGCAGGTCGGTGATGGCGGAGAGGATGCGGACCTTGCGCTCCTCGGTGTCCATCGCCTCGTACGCCTCGTCGAGGGCGGAGAAGTGTGCGAGGGCCCGGTCGGCCGCCTCGTACGTGCCGGGGGTCTCGAGCACGAGCGACTTGTACAGCGCGTCGACGGTCGGCAGGTGCTGGCCGGCCTGGATCCGGGCGAGCAGGCGCATCGCCCGGTTGCCGCCGCCGGAGTCACCGATGCCCAGACGGGTCTGCAGCGTGTACGCGAGCTCCTGGTAGGTGTCGCGGATGACGAGCCCCGGCACACGGCCGGTCAGCTCGAGGTGGTGGAACCGCGACGGCACGAACTCCTCGAGCCGACGCAGGTCGAAGGTGTCGTCGACCGTCGCCATGGTCATCTGGATGTCGCCGACCCCGCGGGCGCGCTTCGGCACGATGTACGCACGCAGCACCGTGAAGCGCCGCTCGTCGTCGTTCCGGAACGTGACCGCCGCCGCGCCCCAGGTGGTCTGGTCGTCGCCGCGCAGGTTCACGTCGCGCAGGCTGCCGGTCTCCGGGTCGCGCCGGGTGTCGACCTTGCCGCGCAGGTACGTGAGCAGGTTGCGCTGGTCGGCGCTGCGGGCGCGGCCGGTGGTGGCGTCGTTCGAGGCGCCGTTGAACGGCACGTCGGACGGCATCATCACGGCCAGGTAGGCGTCCATCAGCGTGGACTTGCCGGTGCCCGAGGCGCCGGAGATGAGCGTCGCCGTGCCGGACAGCTCGACCTGCCGGTGGCCGTGGAACCCACCCCAGTTGACGACCTGCATCGACTCGGCGCGCCACTGCGCGACCGTGTCGAAGAGCGCCGGGATCTCGAACGTGTCGGTCACGCTTCCGTCTCGCCTTCGTCGTCGGTGTCGGTCTCGGCTTCGCCGTCAGTCGGGAGGCCCGGGTCGTCCCCGTCCGTCGGCTCGCCACCCGGGGTGGTCGCGTCACCCTGCGCGGTGGTGGTCCGCAGCCAGGTGTCCAGTTCGAGCAGGCGCTCCAGGGGGAGCAGCACCTCGACGACGCTCGCCACCCGGAAGCGGTCCGGGTCGGAGGTGCGGATCAGGATGCGCGCGGTGACGAGGCGCTCGATGGCCTTCGCGACCCGGCCCTCGTCGCGGGTGCGGTCCGTCGCGGTCGCCGGACGGAAGCCCGCGACGTGCCCGAGGATCTCGGAGCGGTCGACGACGACCTGGTCCGGGCCCGGTCGGGCGTCGGCGCGCAGGCGCATCCGCAGGTAGACGAGGACGATCGTCTCCTCGCGGGTGTATGGCAGGTCGCGGAGCAGGGTCGGGAACGTGCGGCGCTGGCTCTCCGACCGCGCCTGGCGCTTCCACGCGACCTCGCGGTCACGGTCGACGTGCAACTCGAGGAACAGGTCGTTCAGGCGGGACCGCAGCTGGTACTCGGCGTCGAGGACCGCACGCCACTCGTCGGGGTGCGTGCGGGAGCTGACGTACGAGTGCCGCAGCAGGGCCACCAGGGCGCGTCGCTGGTGCTCGTCGAGCCGGCCCTCGTCGCCCTCGAAGAGGGCGAAGCTGGACTCGTCACGCTCGTCGTCCTGCATCACGGATGCGGGGTCGTCGTAGGGGACCGTGTCGTCGACCGGTGCCGGCGTCGTGTCGCTCACCGTGCCTCCTGTGCGTTCTCGTCGTGTGCGTCGCCGACCGGAGTGCGCTCGTCGTCGAGCGCAGCGGTGGGCATGTGGAAGGTGATCGCGGTGCCGTCCGGGCGGACCGTCCGGTGCTCGGCGACGTGCGCGGCGGACTCGAAGTCGTCGCGCCCCGTCAGCAGGTGCGCGAGGCCGAAGAGCTCGACCGGTCGGCGCTGCTCGGGCGGCAGCCCGTGGAACGCGTCGACGCTGGAGTCGGCCTCGGCGGAGCGGAGTGCCGCGCGCAGCTCGGTCAGGAGCGGCCCGCCGTGCATGCGGAGCATCTCGACGTCGAGGTCCTCGAAGACGTCGTCGTCGGGTTCCTCGATGGGCGGCGGCACGGACTCGGTGTCCGGGTCGTAGAAGCGCTCGCGCAGCGTGCCGACCTCGGCGGCCGCCGGTAGGAGCGGCAGCGGGATCCGGTCGCGTGCGCCGCCCTGGTCCATCAGGGTGGCGAGGCCGCGGTTGATCGAGCGGAGCACGGCGTCGAGCTCGCGGTCGCGCACCACGTCGTGGGCGACGATCTGGTCGCGGAGCGTGGCGGTGAGCTGACGGCGCTGGGCGAGGACGTCCTCGATACCCTGGCGCAGGATCGTCACGGTGTTGCGGAAGGCCCGACGCTCGCCGGCGCCGAGGCCCTGCGCGAACGGGTGCGCCAGGATCGTCGCGATGTCGTCGCGGAGCCGCAGGAGCAGGGCGTCGTCGCGCAGCAGTTCGAAGGCGCCCTCGAAGGCACGGCCCTCGGGCGTCGCTTCCATCAGGTTGTCCGTGCGCGCCAGGTAGTCGTCGAGGATCTCGCCGATCGGGCGGACCTCTTGCCGGAAGTCCTCGACGATCGAGCGGTGCATCGTCGCGACCGCCTCTTCCACGCGCTTGAAGTCGCTCGGCAGCTGCCGGATCAGGTCGGAGATGTTCGTGTACCCGTCGCGCATCCGGTCGTCGTCGACGGCCACGACGTCGTCGCCGTGCTCCAGGCGCTCCCGCTCCGCCTGCAGCTCGGCGATCTGGGCGTCGATCCGGCGGATCTGCACGTCGGGGTCGGGTTCGGCGCGGGCAGCCCACCGGTGCACGGCGTCGACGATCATCGCCAGCCGGCTCTCGCTGATCAGGGCGCGGTCAGCCGACAGCGCGTCGACGAGGCTCAGGGCTTCGAGGGCGTGGCTCGTCAGGGAGTACTGCTCGTCGCCGTCGGGGGAGTTCGAGCGGACGAGCCACTGGGCGCCGACCCACTCGCGGCACAGCGCGCGGCCGTTCGGACGGGTCTCCTGCTCGCCCTCGGTCTGCGCGCTGTCGGTCTGCGCACTGGCAGCCGGCACCGCCTGGTCGCTCGCGGGCACGCGGGCACCCGCAGCTTGCAGGCGCGCGACGTGTTCCTCGACCTGCAGGTGCATGCGGTCGGCGGGGACGTACTGCACGTCGCGGTCGAAGACCGTGCGGAACACGGCGAGGACCGTGGCGCTGGTCGGCCGGGACATGAGCCGCAGGGTCGGACGGTCGAGGACCGCTCGGACCCGGGCGAACTCGAGGTCGACGTCGGTCATGCGCCCCTTCGTCCGATCGTGCTGGTGGTCTGGCCCGCGTGCTGCGGCCTGATGAGATGACAAGAGCCCGACGCTGCTGCGTCGGGCTCTTGTCGGTGGTGTTCGTGTTGCTCTGTGGGCGATACCAGACTCGAACTGATGACCTCTTCGGTGTGAACGAAGCGCGCTACCAACTGCGCCAATCGCCCCCTGCACTGTTCGTGCGGATCGATACTAGCGGAAGTCCGGCGGTGCATCGAACACGTCGCGCGGCCCGGGTGTGGCGCGCTGCCCGCAGGGGGTGTCGAACCGCCCCGATCCGCATGAACTCGGGGGACACGCCCGGTGAACGGGGAGGATTTTGGTGGAAGTGCCCCGGTGCGTATAGAGTTTACGTCGTCGCCGCGACAGCGGAACGACAAGTGCGGATGTGGCGCAGTGGTAGCGCATCACCTTGCCAAGGTGAGGGTCGCGAGTTCGAATCTCGTCATCCGCTCGAGTGTGGGTCTTCTCGAAGGCCCGCGACTCACCAGAGGGTATCCCACCGTTCGGGTACTCACGGAGACGTGAACCTCGATGGTGGGGTGGCCGAGAGGCTAGGCAGCGGCCTGCAAAGCCGTCCACGCGGGTTCGAATCCCGTCCCCACCTCCAGATCCACCCTCCAAGACCTTGATGGACTCCGGTCCACGCAGGGAATTGGGCGATTGGCGCAGCGGTAGCGCGCTTCCCTGACACGGAAGAGGTCACTGGTTCGATCCCAGTATCGCCCACCACCACGAAGCCCCCGGCAGGACCACCAGGTCCGGCCGGGGGCTTTCTTCGTTCCGGTCTGCTCGTCGTTCCCAGTCCGCCAGGACCGCGATGTTCCGTGGACCCCGCCCGGTACGGTGGTGGTCATGCAGATCGGCCGGAGGCGGAAGCGTGCCCGACGCGGCACCACGCCGGTGCTGTTCCACAAGGTCTGCGAGTGGCAGCGGAACGATCGGGACCCCGGTGACGTCGTCGTCGAACGAGGAGTCTGGCTGGCGTTCACCGCGCGCCGAGTCGCGGTCTACGAGTTCGACGGCCGTGACACCCACGCTGCCGTGCTCGAACTGGACGAGGTGCTCGGCCCGACGTGGCAGGAGATGATCGACGAGGCGCCGGCAGACTGGCTCCTGACACACCTGGAACGATTCGCGAGCGGTGTGGACGTCCGCCGGGCGGTGTTGGATGACTACGCCCTCCGACACGGCGGCGGAGCACCGCCGACCATCGAGTGGGCGATCCGGCTGTAGCGACGGAGTTCCCTCGACGGCGACCGGAATGGCCCAGATCGAGTCAGCCGGCCTCGTCGCAGGGCGCGCGGAGTTCGCCGACCCGCGTGTCGACCACGAGGGGCTGGTGGACCGGAGCGCGGTCGGCCAAGGTGAGCACGTGACCGCCTCGTCGACGACCACTGCCCCTCGGCTCGCTCCGCTGTACGCCGCGGGGTTCGTGACCGCCTTCGGGGCGAACGGCATCGCCGCGGCGGTCGGCGGCGAACACCTCGAACTCGGCCTGACGCTCGCGTGGCTGGGGCTGTTCCTGGCGCTCTACGACGTCGCCGAACTCGTCCTCAAGCCGGTCTTCGGCGCACTGTCCGACCGCATCGGCCCGCGACCGGTGATCGTCGGCGGACTCGTCGTCTTCGCGGCAGCTTCACTCATCGGCGTCTTCGGGACCGGTCCGTTCTGGCTCGGGCTCGCCCGTCTGCTGCAGGGTGCCGGCGCCTCCGCGTTCTCGCCCGCATCGTCCGCCGCAGTTGCCCGCCTCGTGCCGGCGCACCGTCGCGGGACGTACTTCGGTCGGTACGGCTCGTGGAAGGGTCTCGGCTACGCCGGGGGACCGGTCATCGGTGCACTCGTGGTGCAGTTCGGCAGCACGCAGTGGCTCTTCGGGATCCTCGTCGTGATGGCGATCGTGACGGCGGTGGCGGTGCTCGTCGCCGTCGAGCCGATCGTGCCCCTGCCCCGGCAGCGGGCCACGCTCGCCGTGATGGTCCGAGCTGCCACGGACCGCCAGTTCCTCATCCCGGTCGTCGTCCTGGCCGTCGGCAGCGCTGCGATCGGCGCGCTGACCGGGATGCTCCCGGCGCTCGGCACCGAGGTCGGCATCCCGCTCCTGGTGTCGACACTCGCGGTCGCCGTGCTCGCCGTGACGTCGTCGCTCGTGCAGCCCGTCGCCGGGCGGCTGCACGACGCCGGGCGTCTCGGCACCGGGGGCGCGGGGGTGGCCGGGACGGCCGCGGTGGCCGCTGCGTTCCTGGTGGTCGCCGTCGCACCCTCGGCGGTGGCCGTCTTCATCGCGGCCCTGCTCGCCGGGGCCGGTGTCGCCACGCTGACACCCGTCGCGTTCGCGCACCTCGCCGGGACGACTCCGCCGGATCGGCTCGGTCGCACCATGGGCTCAGCGGAGCTCGGGCGCGAGACCGGGGACGCTGTCGGACCGCTCGTCGTCGGTGGTGTCGGCAGCGCGATCGGGCTGCCGTTCGGGTTCGCGGCCTTCGCGGTGGTGGCGCTGGTCGGGACGCTCGTGGCATCGCGGTTGCCGTCGAAGTCGGCCGCCGCGCGGGACGCGTAGGGCACAGAGGAACCCCGTCGGGCGCTACGCGTACGGGTCAGCGGACACCGTCCCGTACACATCGGTCCGACGCCGACGATCGCGGTGGGCAGCGACCCAGCGAGCCACCGCGAGCGCGAGCAGCGCGGCGGACACCCCGGCGAGCAGCCACAACCACCCGTCGTCGTCCTCGATGAGCAGCCGCAGGGCCAGCAGCCCGAGCGGTGCTGCCACAAGGATCCGTCCGAGCTCGCGCCACGACGGCTTCCACAGCGTGGTGAGGCCCTTCTTCCACCGACCGACCACGACGTACGCGATCACACATCCTGGGATGCAGAGGCCGAGCCACTTCACGATCGCCTCAACCCCGTCGTCGTAGAACGGATGCGCCACTTCGCGGAGGACGCCGCCAGCAGCAGCCGCGACGAGCAGCACCCACATGCGCGCTTCCCAGCGGCGAGGATGCCACCAGGGCGTGCGCCACAACGGCACTCGTTCGCGGACCACCGGCATCGCGACTCCTCCCCGGTCGGGCGTCCAGCCTATGCGCGACGTCGATCGACGACGGGACCGAGAGTCTGCCGTCCCTGGCGGGAATCCGGCCCTCCGCGTACGGTGTGACGGGACGAGACCGACACCGCAGGTCGGTCCGACGAGGGGGCACCATGAAGATCTTGAGCATCGTGGCACGGGGGCTCGGAGCGTTGCTCACGACGGTCGCCAAGACGATGGGCGGGATGCTGGGCGCGAAGCCGTACATCGATTCCCACGCGGCGGAGCTCTTGCCGCGTCGTGAGGACTACCGCCCGTAGATCGTTCGCGCCGGGCCACTGGTTGGATGGGCGCATGACGATCGCTCCCGGGACGGCTCCGCACCGGGGCGCGGTGGTCCTGCTCACCGTGCTGGTGATCGCCTCGTGGACGGCCGCCGTCGTGGTGCCGGTGCTGATCCTGCGCCTGCTCCTCGGTGTCGACGCGCCGCACGACCGGCTGGTGACGATCGTGTTCGCGTCGTTCCTGACCTTCGCCTTACTAGCAACCGGGCTGACCGTGGGACTGGTCGTCCTGCGCCGATCGCGCAGGGCCGGAGCGCGTCAGCCGTCACCGTAGGATCGTCGAGCCGCATCCAGCGGAACGACGGGGGAGCACCTGATGGAACAGCACACCGAACAGCGAACGCGACCGCGGGTCGTCACGATCGCCGTGGCGCTCTGGTGGGCGTCCGTCATCATCAGCCTCGTGGCCGCCGCGCCCGGCATGGTCGTGTCCATGCGCGAAGCCGGCGGCGCGATCATCGGGGCGTCGCTCGGGCTCCTCCTCGTCCTCGCCTGGTCGGCACTGTTCGTGTGGCTGGCGACGCGGATGGGACGAGGCTCCGGGAACGCGCGTCTCTGGCTCGCGATCATCGCCGGGCTGAGTGCCTGCAGCACAGTGTTCGCCATCGCCACCGACGGCGTGGACTGGAGCTTCATCGAGGCCGTCTGCGTCGTCGTCGCCGCGGTGCTCAGCTACCTGCCCAGCGCCCGTCCGTTCTTCCCGCGGGACGAACGACGCCCGCGAACAGCGGAACCCCGCACCATCGGGTGGGACCCGACGACGGGCGAGCGCATCTTCGAGACGCCCCCGTCGGGCGACCGCGCGCACTGACGCGGACCCCGACGTACGTTCGGAGAACGTACGTTCCCCGTAGTGGGGGTACCGCCGACGAGCGCTGGATGGTTCCATTCAGAGGTCGGCATCCTCCGGGTGCCGAACAGCCACGGGCCGTCTTGCGTCGCAGTGAAGGTGGTCGCCGCTGGTTACGGTGACCACGAGGTGCCGTCGAGTCGATTCGGGTTCGACACGGCGGCGCCTCCCACACACCGGGGGACCGTCCGACCAGGAAGCAGCACCATGCGATCGCTCGTCTACACCAGCACCCAGACCCGTCCGATCACGGATTCCGAACTCGCCCAGATCCTGGCGGTCGGTCGCGAGAAGAACACCCGGCTCGGCGTCACCGGCATGCTCGCGCACCGCGATGACAACTGCATCGGGATCATCGAGGGCGAGGACGACGTCGTCCGGGAGCGCTTCGACCAGGTCCGGGCCGACCCGCGGCACACGAACGTCCGGGTGCTGCTCGACGAGCCGATCGCCCAGCGCTCGTTCCCGGACTGGTCGATGGCGTTCCAGTCCCTCGACCCGCTGATGCACGACGTTCCGGGGTTCAGCGACCTGTTCAGCCCGGGTCGCCCGACTGATCCGGCGTTCGGGGCCTCCCGCGCTCGCGCCCTCCTGGACTGGTTCCGGAAGCACCCGCTGGCACCACTGACGAACCAGAACGCCGCCGACGAGGAAGTCCCGCGCACGCGGGCGATCAACGGTGCGATCGCGGTCATCCACGACGGGGGCCTGTCACGCTTCTCGCTCGAGGGCGTCGCGTCCCGGTCGGGGATGCGGCAGGCCGAGATCCTCGAGCTCTTCCCCTCCGAGCACGCACTGCTGGCCGCCGCGGTGATGCGGTGGACCCGTGCGGTGTCGGCACCGCTGCTGCCGCTCGCCGGTGAGAAGGGCACGGTCGCGTTCCTGCACGCGCTGCTCTCCGCCCACGCTGAGGATCCGTCCCTCATGCGTCTGATCGCCGCGACGCTGGCCATCTCGACCGACCCGTCGACCGACGGCGCCGACTACTACCGGTCCGCGTACATGCAGTTCCGCGAGACCGTCCGCACCGCGCTGCAGGAAGACGTCCGCACCGGCCGCGAACCGGCGACGATGGACCCGATCCGCGGGGCACAGCAGCTGCTCGCCCTCTACGACGGCATCCGCCTGCAGGCGCTGCTGACGCCGGACACCGACGTCGTCGACGCGTTCGACCGTGCCGCCGCCCGGATGCGCCGCGGCTGGTCCGAGCAGTACGAGGAGACCACCGTGTGGGACATCTCCGCGCCGGCGGGGGACTGACGTTCAGCGCACCAGACGCACGGTCCGGGGGATGGGTCCGAACGCCGACTCGGCACCGTCGGGCGTGAAGCCGTTCCGCCGGTAGAAGGCGTGCGCCCGCGGGTTGTCCGCGGCCACCCACAGCGACGCCGGACGATCGGCGAGCACGGTGTCGAGGAGTGCCTGGCCGGCTCCGGTCCCGTGCGCACGGGCCAGGACGTAGAGCGTCGTCAGCTCCTCGGGGCGGACGGCATCCGGCTCGGGGGTCGTCTGCGCCGCGGCGAAGCCCACGACGCCGGTGCTGTCGAGGGCGACCTGGACGGCTTCTCGGACGTCGGGACTCTCGAGCGTCGACCGCCACATGTCGACCCGGCGACCCGCGTCGAACCACGGGCTCGTGTCCGGGTCGTCGACGAACCGGCCGTAGGTCTCTCGCCACGACACCGTGTGCACGTGGGCGATCGCATCCGCATCAGCGAGCGTGGCCGGGCGGATCAGCGTCGAAACATCAGCATCGTTCCCCACTCGGTCAGGGTAACGACCGGCGTCCGGTGCTCAGAGCTGGAGGTCCAGGTCGAAGAACCCCGCACCGCCGAGGAACAGCGGCACGATGACCCCGAACAACGTCAGCGTCGCCCCGATCAGGATCGCCGCGAACGCGATGCCGTCACCCCGCTCACCGGTCAGTCGCACGTCCCGGCGCGCGATGAGCCCGACGACGAGACCGCCGATCGGTGCCACGAACGCGAGCGCGATCGCCACCACCGCGAGCAGGCTGAGGGGCGGGAGCGGCACGGCTGCCGATGCGGGGGACCCGGCGGCGCTCGGCGCGGTCTGGTCAGGAGCGAGGTCGGTCACGTCGGCCAGCCTAGGGGCGACGAGGATCCCTCTGCTCACCCCTGACCGAGGTTCGTCACCAGGTTGATGGCGACCGCGATCAGCACCGTCCCGAAGAAGTACGACAGCAGCGCGTGCGGCAACGCCTTCCGCCGGGTCTCGCTGTCGTCCGGCTCGACCTCTGGTGCCGCGTACGACATGCCGATCGTGAAGGCGAAGTAGGCGAAGTCGCTGTAGGTCGGCCGCCCGTCCTGCTTGACGTCGAACCCACCGCCCCGGTGGTCGAGGAAGAACATCCGGGCGTACTTCAAGGCGTAGACCGTGTTGACCAACGCCCATGCCACCATCGTGCCGAGCACACCCAGGATGACCGCCGCGACCGAGGCCGGATCTCGCGCCTGGCTGGCTTCGCTGAGCGCCAGCACGACGGCGGCGAGACTCGCGAAACAGGCCACGATGAGCGCGTTGTCACTGACCCGTGTCTCGGACTCCTCGCGTGCGAGACGCTCGGTGCCGTCGGCGTCCTGGCGCCAGCACTTGTGCCAGACCTGGACCAGCGCGATCAGGCCGGCCGTGCACCAGGCCGCGAGCGGCCCGAGGGACGGAGCCCCGGTGAAGGTCAACGCGACCCCGACCAGGACCCCGACCCCCACGATGACGAGGGCCCGGCGCGTGGAGAGTATCCGATCGTTCATCGTCGTGCCTTCACGATCGTTCCTTCCTGCTGTCCGCTGCGTGGTCGGTCGTCACACGCCGGGGGTGAAGACGGCGCGGACGCAGCCGTCGTCCTTGTTCTTGAACATCTCGTACCCGCGCGGCCCTTGCGAGAGTGGCATCACGTGCGTGGCGAGGTGCTCGGTGCTGATCTCTCCCGCGGCGATGCGGTCGAGGATCATCGGGATGTAGCGGTGCCCGTGCTGCTGGGCGCCGCGGACCGTCATGCCCTTGTTCATGATCGCGCCGAACGGGAACTTGTCGACGAGCCCACCGAAGACCCCGAGCGAGAACAGACTGCCGCCCTTCCGGCAGGCGTAGATGGCCTCGCGCAGGGCGGTCGGCCGGTCGGTCTGCAACCGCAGCTGCTGCTTGGCCTGGTCGTACAGGTACAGCGGTCCGGTGCCGTGCGCTTCCATGCCGACGGCCTCGATGCACACGTCGGGACCCCGACCGCCGGTGCGTTCCTTGAGTTCCGGGAGCACGGCGTCGCTCGTGTAGTCGAGCGTCTCGGCACCGATGTGCTCGCGCACCTGTCGCAGCCGTTCGGGCAGACGGTCGATCACGATCACCTGCTCGGCGCCGAGGAGCATCGCTGCACGAGCGGCCATCTGGCCCACACCACCGGCGCCCCACACTGCGACGGTGTCACCCGGTGTGATCCCGGCCAGGTCGGCTCCGGTCCACCCGGTGGGTGCGGCATCGGAGGCGAACAGGGCGGCCGTGTCGGACACGCCGTCGGGGACCGTGAACGCCCCCTGGTCGGCGTAGGGCACGCGGACGTACTCGGCGTGGCTGCCTGCGAACCCGCCGAGCGCGTGACTGTAGGCGAAGCAGCCGCCGATCGACGACCCCCACATCGCCTCGGTCAAGCCCGGGTTCGGGTTGCCGTTGTCGCAGAGTGAGAACTGTCCGTGGGTGCAGTACCAGCACTGCCCGCAGGCGATGAACGAGCAGACGACGACCCGGTCGCCCACCTTGTGCTTCGTGACGGCCGATCCCGTCTCGACGACCTCGCCCATGAACTCGTGCCCCAGGACGTCACCGGAGCGCATGGTCGGGATGTACCCGCCGAGCAGGTGCAGGTCCGAGCCGCAGGTGGTGCTCAGACGCACCTTCAGGATCACGTCGTGATCGTTGAGGATCTTCGGGTCCTCCACCGTCTCCACCGCGGTCTCGTTGACCCCGGTCCAACAGAGCGCCTTCACAGCACACCCTCCTCGTTGCTCCGCTTCGTCGCCACGTCCACCAACGCGCCGGTGGGTGTGGCCTTCCGTCGGCCGTGGGGGACCGGGTCCACCCGGAGCACCTCGCCGACCTCGATGAGTTGCTTCGCCTCACGCAGAGCGGCCCGCAGCCGACCCCGAGAATCCGGGCCGCCGCCTCGGAACCGGGCACGGAGCTCGGTGCCACGATCGCCGGGCGCGGGACGGGCCTCCACCTCGACGTCCTGCCCGAACGCCGTGAGCGGCGCGGGGATCCGCCCGCCTGGCAGCACCGCGTCCTGCCCGCGGTTCACCGTGACCGCGTGCCAGCCGGAACGCGGTTCGGCCAGCACCTTCCGTGCGGGCCCGGGTGCGCCGCGTCGGCGGCGCGAGACGACGATGCCGACGGCAGCCGTGACCATCGCAGCGGCGGCGAGGTTCCGGGCCCTCATCGTGGTGTCCCAGCGAGCGATCGGTGGGCAGCGGACGCGTTCGCGCCACACCGCCGGGGATTCGTGTGTTCCATCGCGGCCTCCTTGAGTCGCATCGGTGCGGATCAACGGGACGGGAGCGACGACCGCGCGATCGTGCCGGTCGGGGTCGCGGGGTCGCTCCTGTCGATCCACGATGAGCGTGGCCTCCCTGGCGCCGTCCCGGGTTGTCCGTGATGCGCTGACCGGTCAACGGCGGGCATGTCGGTCGGCGCCGGTAGCGTCCGCCGCATGCGCTCGATCCGCCTGCAGGTGTCCGACGACGACCTCGATGACCTGCGTGTCCGTCTGCAGCGGGCGACTCTTCCGCAGCCGATCGGTGACGCACAAGCGAGCAGCGCCCTGCCCCTGGAGCGACTGCAGGGGCTGCTCGAGCACTGGCGGACCACGTTCGACTGGCGCCGCGTCGAGGACGAACTCGCCGCGGTGCCGCAGTTCCAGGCCGAGGTCGACGGCCAACGACTGCACTTCGCCCGGCTGACCGCGACGGGGAGTCCGACGGTGCGCATCCCAGTCATCGCGTTCCACGGGTGGCCGTACTCGTTCGTCGAGATGCTCCCGTTCGCCCGGGAGCTCGCCGGACGCACGGTCCACCTCGCCGATGGCCGGACCGCGGGGTTCGACGTCGTCGTTCCGTCACTTCCCGGCTTCGGCGCCTCGGCACCGCTGGCGGACCGTCCGTTCACTGGGCCCGTGGTCGCCGGGTTGATGCACGGGCTCATGACCGAGGTCCTCGGCTACGACCGTTGCCTGACCTACGGCGAGGACGTCGGCTCGACGACGAGCGACTGGCTCGCGGCGCTGCACCCGGAGTCGACCCTCGGGCTGTTCGCCACGCATGCCGCGTTCCCGCCGCCTTCGCGCGCGCAGGACCTCACGGAGGAGGAGTCCGCTTGGCTCCGTCAGCACGACGCTGAGTGGGTGCACGGGCTCGGCTACGCGAAGGTGCAGGCGACCCGGCCGGAGATCCTGGCGACCGCGCTCATGGACTCGCCGCTCGGGCTGGCCGCGTGGATCACCGAGAAGCTGCTCGCCTGGACGGGCGAGGGGTCGTGGTGGACCGACGACGAACTCCTGCGCACGGTCTCGCTGTACTGGTTCACCCGGAGCACCGGTTCGTCGTTCCGTCCGTATCTCGACCACCCCCGGCAGCCGGAGCTCCCGGTCATCGACGTGCCCGTCGCGGTGGCCGTGCACACCGGTGAGCGCGGGCTTCCCCGGTCCTACGGCGCACGCACGTACCGGGACATCCGGAGTTGGCACGACCTCGACCGCGGCGGGCACTTCACCGCGTGGCAGGTCCCGGAAACGCTCACCGACGAGGTCGCGGCGTTCGCCGCGACGCTCGTGCAGGAGCGCGCCGAGCGCTCCGTGCCGACGGCCGACCGATCGGGGTGCTGCGGCAGGTGACGGCAGTGAGACGGACGGGAGGCCCGGCGCCAGCTGGCACCGGGCCTCCCGTCCGTCCTGGGGGCGCGTCTCAGACGCGCACGGCGCGTTCGTCGGGGACGCAGTGCGTCATCATCAGGCCCTCGACGTCGCGGGAGCCGTTGTGACCGAGGTGCGCGAGGCGGGCGAGCTCGTCGTCGTCGAGCGTCTGGGACTGCAGCGGGGGCAGGTCCTTGACCTCGTCGAGGGTGATGCCGAGCCCCTCGCCCACGCGACGACCCAGGTCGTCCTCGACCATGTAGAAGTGCCAGAGCATGCGCTCCTGCACCGGACGGGCCGCCTGCGAGATGAGGTCGACGAAGTTCGCGACGAGGTCGTCGCGCTCCCAGTCCTGCAGGAGCAGGTACCGCTGGCCGGCCTGCGTGTAGTCGTTCGTCCGGGGGATCCGCTTGCGGGTGAGACGCCCGACGATCTCCGGTCCCTGGTCGTCGTGGGTCGGGTACTCCGCCTCGCGCAGGCCGCCGGTGATCGACGGCTCGTAGTTGACGTGCGGGTTCTCGCCGCCGTGGTCCTGGTGGTACGCCATCTGCCCGTCGCGCTGGTTGGTCGCGACGGCGCCGTTCTTCGGGGCGTTCACCGGCAGCTGCAGGTAGTTCGGGCCGACACGGTAGCGCTGCGTGTCCGAGTACGAGAACGTGCGGCCGACGAGCATCTTGTCGTCGGAGAAGTCCAGGCCGTCGACGAGCACGCCGGTGCCGAAGGACAGCTGCTCGTTCTCGGCGAAGTGGTTCGTGACGTTGCGGTTCAGGACCATCTTGCCGACGGGCTTCGGCGGGAACTCGTTCTCCGGCCACACCTTCGTGTCGTCGAGCGGGTCGAAGTCGAGCTCCGGGTGCTCGTGGTCGTCCATGAGCTGCACACGGAGCTCCCACTCGGGGTACTCACCACGCTCGATCGCCTCGTACAGGTCCTTCGACGCGTGCCCGAGGTCGCCGGCCTGCACGGCGGCGGCGTCGGCCTCGGTCATCGAGGACACGCCCACCGACGGGATCCAGTGGTACTTGACGAGCTTGGTGTCGCCGTCGGCGTTCACCCACTTGTAGGTGTTCACGCCGAAGCCCTGCTGCGTGCGGTAGTTCGCGGGGATGCCACGTGGACTGAACAGGTTGACGAGCATGTGCATCGACTCGGGGGTCTGCGACATGAAGTCGAAGATGCGCGCGGGCTCCTGGCGGAAGGTCACGGGGTCGGGCTTGAGGGAGTGGATGACGTCGGGGAACTTGATGGCGTCGCGGATGAAGAAGACGCCGAGGTTGTTGCCGACGAGGTCCCAGTTGCCGTCCTCGGTGTAGAACTTCACGGCGAAACCGCGCGGGTCGCGGGCGGCCTCGGAGGAGTCTCGGCCGCCGATCACGGTGGAGAACCGGATCGCCAGGTCGGTGCGCTTGCCGGGCTCCTGGAACAGCTTCGCGCGGGTGTACTGGGCGATGGGTTCGTCACCCCACGTGCCGGTGGCCTCGAAGTACCCGAAGGCGACGGCACCGCGGGCGTGCACGACCCGCTCCGGGATCCGTTCGCGGTCGAAGTGGCTGATCTTCTCGAGGAACTGGTAGTTCTCGAGCGTCGCCGGGCCACGGGACCCGACGGTGCGCTGGTTCTGGTTGTCGTAGACGGGGTGGCCCTGGCGGTTCGTCAGGATGCGGCGGTCGTCGCCCTCGGCGGGCGGTTGGCTGGAGACGTCGGTCATGTCTCGTCCTCTCTGCGGTCGCGGTCGGCTCGGGTTCCCGACCGAGTGTGGACCGGGGTGCGGGCACGCCCTCTCAGCGGCGTCGAGGACGCGGACGAGGACCGGTCGCCGCTGACGGCCTGTCAGTACGACGTGCGACCGGTGGCCGCGGAGCCGAGCACCGTGGCCGCTCCGTGGGCGAGCAGGGTCCCGTCGGTGACGACGGCGACGCGGTCGAAGCCGAGCGCGCGGAGCCGTTCGGCGCGGGCCAGGTCACCGGCGAAGGCACCGGTGTGCTTGCCCGCGCGGCGGGCTGCGGCGACGATCGCGGGGAGTGCGCCGTCGTCGTGCAGCAGTACGTCCAGCTCGATGCCCAGTCCGATCGACAGGTCGAAGGGACCGACGAACACCGCCGAGACGCCCGGGACCGCCATGATCTCCTCGGCGACACGGAGGCCCGCGGGTGTCTCGAGCATCACCCACACCTCGGGGTCGGCAGCGACGGCGGACGGTGCCGCGCCGCCCCAGAGTCCCGCCATCGGCCCCCAGCTCCGTCGGCCCCGCGGTGGGTAGTGCGCGGCGCGCACGGCGTGCTCGGCCTGCTCGACGGTCTCGATCATCGGGACGATCACGATGTCGGCACCGAGGTCGAGCGCACGGCCGATCGCGGCGTCCGAGCCCACGGCGACACGAATCGCGACGGGGACCTCCGGAGCGACCGCGGCGAGCGCCGTCATCGTCGCCAGGAGTGTGGCGTCGTCGAAGGCGCCGTGCTGGGCGTCGAGGCCGAGCCAGGCGAACCCGTTCTGGGCGATCTGCGCGGTGGTCCGGGGTTCGCCGAGCGTGCACCACACGCCGTCGGCGCGGCCGTCTCCGAGTGCTGGCACCGTGGTCCTCCGTCTGGTCTGCCGTCGCGATCGCCGGTGGTTCGTCGGCCGGCGCGTCAGGCTACCGTCCACGGAGCGCTCGGCGCTCGTCCGCCGGGACTGGGGGCGTGGCCTCATGCGCGCGCATGGGACATGGACAAGTGCTCACCTTCGGGTGTAGTCCTGTGCGCAGGACGCACTGCACGGGCGATCACAGGTCGCCAGCACCCACCAGCACCACAGCACCAGTCGGGACCTGCAGGGAGGTCGGACGGACATGCGTGACGAACGTGACGTCGGCCAGCGGACTGGCTCGCTTCCGCAGGGCGGCGACCGGATCCGGGTGGCGTTCGGGATCGTCGGCGCGGTGGGCGTGCTCGCCGGACTGGCTGCGATCGTCCTGCCCCACGCGACGCTGTTCGCGGTGTCGTGGGTCTTCGGGATCTACCTGGTCGTGTCGGGGGCGGCGCTGGTCGTCCGGGGACTCCAGGTGCACCCTCGGGTCTGGTGGCGTCAGGTCGGGCTGGTGGTCCTCGGGGCACTGGTGGTCGCCGGCGGTGTCGTCGCGATCGTGTTCCCGCCGATCGGGGCGCGGTGGGTGGCGCTGCTGCTCGGGTTCGCCTGGATCCTCGAGGGCATCGCACTCATCTACGCACCGTGGGTGGGCCGCCGTGCGCTGACCGTGGTGCTCGCCGTGCTCAGTGTGCTGAGCGGCATCCTGGTGATGAACCTGCCGGGCCTCGGCGCGCTGGTGACGGTGGCCGCGGTGGGGAGCGTGCTCATCGTGTTCGGTGTCGTCCAGCTCGTCGTCGCGTTCAGCTGGCCGCATCCGGACGGGGAGCGGGTCGGCCTGCCGGTCCCCGGCCCCTGATGCTCGCCGTCCGCTGGGAGCAGCAGGGACCGAAGTCGTGGGTGGCGCGCGACCACGGGACCAGCCTGGGGCTCGTGCTGCACGTCCGTGGGCGGTTCCTGGCCTTCGACCAGGACGACCGGCCGCTCGGGAGCGCAGCGTCCCTGGCGGCGGCTCAGCAGCTCGTGGCCGGTGCCGTCCGCTCGAGTGCCCCGGCGCGGCGGGACACCGTCGCGGTGGTGCTGTCGGTGCTCGCGGCGCTGACCGTCGGGGGAGCGGCCGTCGTGCTCGCCGCTCGCGCGCTGATCTGAAGGGCGCCGTCCAGGCTCACTCAGAGTCCACCGGACGGTGTACCCACTGCCGGAGCGCGGCCGTGACCGCGACGGGGTCCTCCCACTGCGCGAGGTGCCCGACGTCTTCGAGCACGATGACCTCTGGGTGCCCGGGCAGCGCCGTCTGCAGGTCGAAGGCCTGACCCAGCGGGATCCAGGGGTCCTGCCGCCCCCACCCGATCCGGGTCCGGCACCGCACGGAGCCCAACAGCTCGGCCACGGCCCGGGTGTCGTCGGGGGTCAGCGCGGCGATCTGGAGTGAGAACGCGACCTGCCCCTCCGGGCCGGCCCACGGCCGCGCCAGGGCCTCGAGGTCCGCCGGCGAGAAGCCCCGCGACGAGGCACCGTCGATGTACTGCCGCACCAGGGCGGCGTGCAGATCGCCGGGGAGTCGGTCGAAGACGTCACGGTGCTCCGCCACCAGCCGGAAGAACGGGGACCCCCAGGGGTCGAGCACGACGGCGTCCCAGAGGAACAGGCTCGCGTACTCGGCACCGTGCAGCAGGTGCGCCCGGAGCGCCACGGCGCCGCCCACGTCGTGTGCGACGAGGTGGGGTCGGTCGAGGCCCCACCGCTCGAGGAGCGCGCCGAGACGGATCGCCTGTGCTCGGAGCGTGGTGTCCACGGTCGGCCCGCGGTCCGAGTCACCGTACCCGGGCATGTCCCAGAGGAACACCCGGTGGTCCTGCGCGAGCGCCCGGCCGACCTCGGCCCAGACCGCCGACGACCAGGGGGTGCCGTGGCACAGGACGACGTCGCCGCGTGCCGGTCCTGCCGGCTCGAGGACCCTCGTGGCGATGGTGGTGCCGTCCACGACGACCGCGACCGGGGCGGGGAGGTGGACGGGTACGGGGAGGGGCGCTCGGCGTGGCAGCATGGTCGCACGCTAGGACCTCAGGTCGACCTGAGGTCAAGAGGAACGAACGGGGCACGGTGCGGATCGGTGCAGCAGCTCGGCGGGTCGGCGTCGAGGTCCACGTGCTGCGGCACTGGCACGACACGGGGGTCGTCGTCCCCGATCGAGCGCCGTCGGGTCACCGGGAGTACTCCGAGGAAGACGTTCGTCGCCTGCAGGTCGTCCGGGCCTGCCAGGGCGTCGGCATGAGCCTGGCGGAGATCCGGCTGGTGCTCCGGCGGAGTGAACCCGACCGGTCCGGCGTGATCACCGAGCGTCTCCGTCAGATCCGGGCGCAGCGTGACCAGTTGGCCGACGCCGAGCGGTTCCTCGAGCACGTGATCGACTGCACCCACGACCTGCTGACGCGGTGCCCGTCGTGCTCCGCCTACGCCTCCTCGGGCACGCGGCTCCGGTCGGTGCCCTCCGCACCGGTACCGTTGCGTCCGTGAACGACGACCCCGATGCCGCCATCGCCCAGCACGTCCACGACGCCTGGGACGGTTCCCTGCGCCTGGTGCACATCACGATCTCGGACGAGGACGGTGACGCCTACCCCGGGCAGGACGTCGACCGGTGGGTGATCGACGTCCGCGTCCCGATCACCGACGACGACGAGACCGAGGCGGTCTCCGTCGCCGAGGTCACCGCGTTCACGAGCCGTGCACCGGAGTCGCTCGAAGCGCTGGTGCTCGGCTACCAGGTGTCGGACGTCGCGGGGTCCTTCGCGTCCGCCGTCGCCGCGCAGGACGCAACGGGGGAGACGTTCTTCTCGCTGCAGACCCACGCCGCCGAGATGCTCGGCAAGCCCGACCTGCTCGCCGTCGACCGGCTCACGGTCCGTCCCGCCTACCGAGCGCTGCCCGGACTGGTGCCGGCGATCGTCGACGCCGTCCGCCACGGTCCGGCCGGTCGTACCGCATCCTGGGTGCTCACGGACCCGACGGTGTGGGACGTGCCGTTCGGCGAGGACGACCGGTCCGCCGGGGCGTTCGTGCAGTGGGCCGACACCGCGGTGCTCACCTCGATGAACGCCGCCCCGGACGACCTGGAACACCTGTCGCTCGTGCCGCCGGCCGGTGGCATCGTGATGGGGTCCCGGGCGGACGAGGTGCACCTCGGCGACGCGATCGACCACGCGATGACGCAACCCGCGATCGCGGTGCCCTTCGACCTGCCGCCGAAGCTCCCCGCCAGCATCTGGGCCGCCGCGCCCGAGGACGTCCACGGCGTGCACCCCGACGAGACCACCGGGTCGATCACGGTCGAGACGCACGACGAACAGCTCGAGGTCGTCGGTTCGCCCGGCACCGCGCCGCAGCTCGTGGGGATCTCCGCCTCGGCAGACGCCGCGACCCAGGAGTGGCTCCGCACCGTGCACCAGCGCTGGTGGCAGTACGAGCCGGACCTGCACGCCCGCATCCACGACGTCGTCGACGAGTACCTGTCCACCGGGCACATCGAGTCGGCGTCGGACGAGCTCGCCGGGCACCTGCACGCCCCCGACCTGCCGCCCTACCGGACGGAGTGGCCGGGCACCGGCACCGTCCTGCTCGAGGAACTCGGTGAGGACACCGAGCCCATCGTCTTCGACGCCGTGCTCGAGGACGGCACCCGGCACGAGCACATCGGCGTGGTCGTCGTGCACGAGTCCGGACACGTCCGCGCGTTCCTGCACGACGAGTGGGAGCCCGGGTTCCCGGCCGCCGAGGCCGCGGTCGCGCACCTCATCAGCCTGGGTGCCGGCGAGTTCTTCGCGGACGCCCTGCACGACGAGCTGTCAGCGGGTGTCGAGCACGCGATCCTGACGGGTGACGTCCGCGGTCACTGACCGGGCCGCCCTGGGTCGGCTCAGACCGGGCGGTAGATCGCGATCGGCGGGGTGTCGTCGTCGCCCGCGTCGTGGGCGTCGCCCGTCGCGAGCCAGGTGCGGCCCTCGTGCTCGATCGTGGTCGGCAGGTCGCCGTGCACCAGGATCCGGATCGCGGGGGCGTCGCCGTCGACCAGGTCGACGCCGTGGGCCTCGGTCCCGCCGGGATTGTCGTGCACGTAGCTCATGGTCCGATCGAACTCCGTCGACCTGACGGACCGCCCGCGCCGCGCCGGACACGCCCGGAACCTTCACCGGAACCGGTGCTGCCGCCCTTCTTCGGGTAGAGTCATCTCCGCACGGCCAGGACGGCGTGTGAATGCGGATGTGGCGCAGTGGTAGCGCATCACCTTGCCAAGGTGAGGGTCGCGAGTTCGAATCTCGTCATCCGCTCAGAACAGGAAGACCGGAACCCCCGTCGCTCGGAAGAGCGGCGGGGGTTCCGTCGTTGCGGGGCGTCGCGGCGCCGAAGGCGTGGGGGCCCGGCGGGCGCAGGCTTCGGGTACCCGCGCCCACCGGGCGCGGAGGCGACCCTGCCCCCACTGGCACGCGCCGGGTGGGTGGCCCGGCGCAGTTCCGAGGATGTATCCGGAGCCGTCCCCCGTTCGGGTGGGAACCGGATCCACGGTTGCGGGAACCCGCAAGAAATCCGCACGACCCGCCACGCGAGCCTTGTGCTACTCGATGCCGTCCGGTATCGACGCCGACATCGTGCGGGCGCCGGGCAACCCCACCCACCGCCGGGCTCCGGACTCGACGACCGTGACGAGCACCGTGTCGCACCCGCGGCAGCGCGCCACCGCCCCCATCGCGGTGCGGTGGACGGTGGTCTGCCCGAGCACCCCGAGCGACCCGCACCCGGCGCAGCGCAGGGCGACCACGGTCGGCTCGGGTCCCAGGCTGTCGGCCAGCGTCCCCGCCAGCGCGTTGCCGTCCACGACGACCATCAGTTGCCCCCGAACCGTTCGGCGCGGACGTCACTCGTGTCGTGCCCGAGCTCGGTGAGCCAGCGCAGCACCTGCTCGACGAACGGCGTCGACCCGCACACGTAGACCAGGGCACCCGCGTCCGGCGGGAACACCGCGGCACCGAGCGCGTCCCGCGTCAGCCGCCCGGCCGGCACGGACGAGCCTGGAGGCGCGGTGCGGCTGTACACGTGGGTCACCTCGAGCGGTGCCCGGCTCGCGAGCGCCTGGTCGAGTTCCGCACGGAAGAAGACGTCGTCCGGTGTGCGGACGGCCGCGAGGAGCCGGAAGGGCGCCGGGTCGTCCGTCTCGGCGTGGGCGGTCACCATCGCGACGAGCGGCACGATGCCGGAGCCGCCGGCGATGAGCTGCACCGGCCGGGTGGACTCGCCCGGCCGCCAGACGAACCAGCCGCCCAGGGGTCCGTGGACCTCGAGCGCGTCGCCGACCTCGACGGCGTCGACGAGGAACGGCGAGACCTCGCCGCCGTCCACCCGGTCGACCGCGAGCACGACGTCGGTCGCGGGGCCGGCCGACGCGATCGAGTACGAGCGCTGTGCCTGGTAGCCGTCCTCGGCGGTCAGCCGCAGGTCCAGGTGCTGCCCGGGGTCGTTGCCCGGCCAGGTGGGGACGTCGAGGACGATCCGGCGCGCGTTCGTCGTCTCGCGGCCGACGGACGCGACGGTGGCGGCGTGCCAGGCCGGCCGCCTGCGGGTGGCGGGACGAGCGGAGGGGGTGATCCGTGCCTCCAGGCCGGTGTCGGGGAGCGTCACCAGTACCGCTCTTCCTTCCACGGGTCGCCGTGCAGGTTGTAGCCCGCGTTCTCCCAGAAGCCGGGCTCGTCGTCGGACTGCATGACGATGCCGCGCACCCACTTGGCGCTCTTCCAGAAGTACAGGTGGGGGACCAGCAGGCGGGCGGGCCCACCGTGCTCGGGCGTCAGGGGCTCGCCGTCGGCCTCGAACGCGATCCAGGACTTCCCGTCGAGCAGCTCGTCGAGCGGGACGTTGGTCGTGTAGCCGCCGTAGCTGTGCACCATGCAGTAGTCGAGTTCGGTCTCGACGTCCTCGAACAGGCGGTCGAGCGGGACACCCCGCCACGGCATGTCGAGCTTGGTCCAGTGCGTGACGCAGTGGATGTCGACGGTGACGTCCTCGACGCCGAGTGCGTGCACCTCGTCCCAGGTCCACTGGTGCAGGCCGGACTCGGTGCGGATCGAGAAGGCCCAGTCGGTCGGCTCGATGTCGGGCGTCGCCCCGGCGGACAGGACGGGCCAGTCGCGGACCAGGGTCTGACCGGGCGGGATGCGGGTGTCGTCGCGGTCGTCGCGGCGACCGCCGAACCCGCGGGTGAACGTGGCCATGGTCCTCCTCGGGGACGTCGGTGCGTTCCCGATCATGCCGTGTGCCGGGCGGTGCCGTGTAACGGGTTGGTAAACGTTCCGCCCGTGGACGGAACGGTCGTGCGCGGCGGTGGATCCGCACGGGCTCGCCGATCGGGTCGGACGCGGTGGTGACCCACGCGTCAGGAGCGGGCTTGGGGGATCGGCCGAGGACCTCTATCGTTCACCGGAACGATTACAGGAGGGGTCACCCCGAATGCAGCCCATCGTCCCCGAACCCCGCAATGCCCACGGTCCGAGCCGTCGGGCGCTCATCACCGGCGCCGCCGGTCTGGCCGGCCTCGGCCTGCTCACGCTCGCCGGATGCAGCTCCGGTGCGACCGCCGGCACCCCCACGATCCCCGAGGCCGCGGCCACCGGCGTCGCCCGTCGCGGCGGACGCCTGCGCATCGCACGGCCTGCGGCGTCCGCCGCCGAGACCCTCGACTCCGCGAGCTCGCTGTCGGCCTACGAGTACCTCGGCGCGCTGTACAACCGGCTCGTCAAGCTCGACCAGCAGGGCACCCCGGTACCGGACCTGGCCGAGGAGTGGTCCGCGAACGCCGACGGCACCGAGTGGACCTTCGCGCTCCGCCGGGGCGTGACCTTCCACGACGGCTCCCGCTTCACCGCCGACGACGCCATCGCGAGCATCCGGCACATCCTCGACGAGAAGACCGGCAGCCCGCAGGCCGGGGTGCTCGGCGAGGTCATGGACGCCGACTCGATGCGCGCCGTCGACCCGTACACGCTGCGCTTCTCGCTGACGAAGCCGAACGCCGAGTTCCCGTCGCTGCTCACCGCCTACCAGTGCTACATCGTGCCGGCCGACGCCATCGCCGACATCGGCCGCACCGGGATCGGGACGGGGCCGTTCCGGCTGTCGTCGTTCACCCCCGCCGGTGCCGGCAGCGTCGAGGCGTTCCCGGACCACTTCGCCGGCCGCCCGGCGCTCGACGGCATCGACTTCTACTCGATCCAGGACACCACCGCGCGGGTGAACGCCCTGCTCGCCGGACAGATCGACCTCATCTCGCAGACCAACCTGGACTTCGCCACCGCCCGGGTGGTCTCGGCGTCCGACCGCGCCACGGTCGCCCGGTCGAAGAACGCCCAGTGGTACACGATCCCGATGCTCGCCACGAGCGACGAGTTCAGCGACCCGCGGGTGCGCCAGGCGATGAAGCTCGCCTACGACCCACGGAAGATCGTCGACACCGCGCTGCAGGGGACCGGTTCGGCGGGCTGGGACAACCCCGTGCCGCCGCAGCTCGCCGCGTTCGTCGACGACCACCGCGAGTACGACCCGGACAAGGCCCGGGCGCTGCTCAAGCAGGCCGGGCGCGAGGACTTCCGCGCCGCGATCTACACGTCGAGCTACGAGTCGGTGTTCACCCCGATGGCCGTCGCCTACCGCGACGCCGTCGCCGACGCGGGCATCCGTCTGACCGTCCGCAACGCGAGTTCGGACTCGTACTACACGCAGATCTGGATGCAGAAGCCGCTCATGGTGAGCTACTGGTTCACGGGGCGGCCGATCGACCAGCTGCTCAACCAGATCTTCCGCTCGGGGTCGTCGTACAACGAGAGCGCCTGGTCGAACGAGACCTTCGACGGGCTGCTCGACGATGCCCGCGCCGAGATGGACGACGCCAAGCGGCTCACCCTGTACCAGGACGCCCAGCGACTCGTCGTCGAGGACGGTGCCGACATGACGCCGATGTTCGGCGACCGGCTCGTGGGGTTGTCCCGCGACGTCGTGAACTACTCGGAGTACGGCTTCGAGTTCGACTACCTCCGGATCGGACTGCGCCGATGACGACCACGAACACGCCGTCGGACGTCCTCGTCCCCGTCCTCCGCCGCGTCGGCATCGCCGTGCTGACGGTGGTGCTCGCCTCGCTCTTCGTGTTCCTCGCGGTGCAGGCGCTCCCCGGTGACGTCGCCCAGCAGCTGCTCGGGCAGAACGCCACCCCCGACGCCGTCAAGCAACTGCGCGAGACCCTCGGCCTCGACCAGAATGTCTGGCTCCGCTACCTGCAGTGGCTCGGCGGCGCCGTGCACGGTGACTTCGGCACCTCGCTCGTCAGCGGGGAACCGGTCGCCCCGACGCTGTTCACGGCCTTCCGGAACAGCATGCTCATCGCGGTGCCCGCGATGCTCGTCGGCGTCACGGTGTCCCTGACGCTCGGTGTCGTCGCCGGTGTCCGCCGCGGCCGTCCGAGCGACAAGGTGATCTCGATCGTCAGCCTGGTCGTGATGAGCGTGCCGGAGTTCATGGTCGCCACGGTGCTGGTGCTGCTGTTCGCGATCGGCCTGCCGGTCTTCCCCGCCGTCGTGCTGCGGGGGAGCGACGCCACCGTCGCCGAGCTGCTGCCCACCATCTGGTTGCCGATCATCGTGCTGACGCTCGCGATGGCCGCCTACATCGTGCGGACGGCCCGCTCGTCGACCATCGACGTGATGGCGTCGGAGTTCGTCACGACTGCCGAGCTCAAGGGCCTGACGATGCGCCGGGTGGTGTGGAAGCACGCGGTCCCGAGCGCCCTGCTGCCGACGCTCAACGTCGTCGCGCTCAACGTCGCGTGGCTGCTCGGCGGCGTCGTGGTGGTCGAGAACGTCTTCAACTACCCGGGGATGGGCAAGCTCATGCTCGAGTCGGTGTTCAACCGCGACCTGCCCACCATCGAGGCGATCGCCCTGCTGAGCGCCCTGATCTACGTCGTGTGCAACCTGGCTGCCGACCTCGTCGCGCTCGCACTCGACCCGAAGCTGCGGACCCGCCAGCGACGACCGCGCACGCGCACTCGCAGCGCCCGCAGCACCAGGAAGGCCGCAGCATGACCGCCACCGCACCCCGCCGCCGCGTCGGACGCGACGTGCTCGCCGGCGCGCTCGCACCCCTGCGCGGGTCGACGGCGCTGAGCTTCGGCCTCGGCCTCATCGTCCTGCACGTCGTCCTCGCCCTGCTCGCACCGGTCATCGCCGGGCACGACCCGGTCGCGACGAACGCGGGTGACGTGCTCGCCGGTCCGACGTGGACGCACTGGCTCGGCACCGACCAGTACGGGCGTGACGTGCTCTCCCGCACGCTGAACGGCGGCCGGTACGCGCTGTCCGTGACCTTCCTGGCCACCACGATCGCCGTCGCGGTCGGCACCGTGCTCGGCTGCATCACCGCCTACGCCGACAACTGGTTCGACGAGGTCGTCATGCGCGTCGTCGACGCCCTGCTCAGCGTGCCGTCGATCCTCGCGCTCCTGGTCGTCGTGACGGTCTTCGACGCCGGCCTCTGGGTCATCGTCCTCGCCGTCACGGTCGTCTACGCCCCCGCGGTGACCCGGGTCGTCCGCGGCGCCGCCCGCACCGTGATCACGCAGGACTACGTCACCGCGGCCCGCGCCCGGGGCGAGCGGCCGCTGTCGATCGTGTTCCGCGAGATCCTGCCGAACGTGCTCGACGTCGTGCTCGTCGAGTACGCGATGCGGGCCTCGTGGATCGTGCTGCTCGTCGCGTCGCTGTCCTTCCTGGGCTTCGGCGCGAACCCGCCGACCCCGGACTGGGGCCTGATGGTGCAGGAGAACCGCACCGCGCTCACCGTGGTGCCGCTCGGCACGCTCGCCCCGATCGTGGCCCTCGCCACGCTGGTGATCGGACTGAACCTCGCGGCCGACGGCTTGAGCAAGTCGCTCGGCGTCGACCGCGCCAAGCAGGGAGTCAGCGCATGACCCGCACCGACACCGGCACGACGCCCGCCGCGACGGCGACCGTGCCCGACGCGATCGTCCGCGTGGGCGACCTGTCCATCTCGTACGCCGCCGGCAAACGGCGCGTCCCCGTCGTCCGGGGTGTCTCGTTCACGATCGAGGCCGGTCGCACCCTCGGCCTGGTCGGCGAGTCCGGCAGCGGCAAGTCCACCGTCGCGCGGACGCTCCTCGCACACCTGCGCGCCGGGTCGGCGATCGACGGCGGGACGGTCCGCGTCGACGGCGCCGACGTGTTCGCCCTGTCGCCGGCCGGTCGCCGGGCGCTCCGCGGCGGCACCGCCTCGGTCGTCGCCCAGAACGCCGGACAGGCACTCACCCCGTCCATGCGCGTCGGCGAGCAGATCCGCGAGGCCCTCCGCGCCCACGGCGAGCCCGACGGCCCCGAACGCGTCGCCGAGCTGGTCCGGCTGGTCCGGCTGCCGGACCCCGACGCGATCGTCCGCCGGTACCCGCACCAGTTGTCCGGCGGGCAGCAGCAGCGCATCGCGATCGCGATGGCCGTCGCCGCCCGGCCGCGCGTGCTCGTCCTCGACGAGCCGACCACCGCCCTCGACGTGGTCACGCAGGCCGCGGTCCTCGACCTGGTCGCCGACCTCGGTCGGCAGCTCGGCATGGCCGTCCTGCTCGTCAGCCACGACCTCGGGGTGGTGTCCGCCATGGCGGACGAGATCGCCGTGATGCGCGACGGCGAGGTCGTCGAGCACGCCGCCACCGCGGCGCTCTTCGCCGCACCGCAGCACGAGTACACGCGCGCCCTGCTGGCCGCGGTGCCGGACGGGCGACGGCCTGGGCCCACGTCGCCGGTTCCGGATCGACGCGCCAGCGGCGAGTCGGCCGTGCCGATGGGGAGAGGGACGGGCCACGTGCCCGACGACCCGACCGTCCCCGGGACGGTCGGCTCCACGGCCACCGGCACCGTGCCTCCCGGAAGTCCCGCCCGCCCCGTGGTGACCGCGGACGACCTGGTGATCCGCTACGGCCGCGGCCTGCCGGCCGCGGTCGACGGCGTCTCGTTCACGATCGCCGCGCACGAGACGCTCGCCGTCGTCGGCGAGTCCGGCAGCGGCAAGTCGACGCTCGCGACGGCGCTGGCCGGACTGGTCCCGGCTGAGTCGGGGACGTTCACGTACGACGACGGCGCGACGAGCGGCGACCTGCGCGAGCCGATCGCCGGACGCGCGCCCGCCCTGCGGCGCGCCGTGCAGCTCGTGTTCCAGAACGCGGACACGTCGCTCAACCCGCGGCGCACCGTGGGTGCAGCCGTCGCGCGGCCGCTCCGGCTGTTCAGCGGCTCGTCCTCGCGCGAGCGCGTGGGCGCCCTGCTCACCCAGGTCGGGCTCGGGCCGGAGTTCGCCGACCGCCTGCCCGCGCAGCTGTCCGGTGGGCAGCGGCAGCGTGTCGGGATCGCGCGCGCACTGGCGGCGGAGCCGTCGCTCGTGATCGCCGACGAGATCACCACGGCGCTCGACGTGCAGGTGCAGGCGGGGATCCTCGCGCTGCTGGCCGACCTGCAGCGCGAGCGGGGCCTCGCCTGCCTCTTCATCAGCCACGACCTCGCCGTGGTCCGGGGTGTGGCGGACCGGGTCGCGGTGATGACCGGTGGCCGGATCGTCGAGATCGGACCGACCGAGCGGGTGTTCACCGGCCCGAACCACCCGTACACGTCGACGTTGCTCGCGGCGACGCTCGAACCCGGCAGCACGACCCTGCCCGACGTCGGTGACGGGGTGCCGCGCTGGCGGCACGCCGACGGCTGGACCGACCACGGCGACGGACACCGCACCCGCAACTGGGAGGACGCATGACCACCGACGACGGCACCGACCACGGCACCGCCGCCACCACCTTCACCGCCATCGGCGACCCTGGCTCGCTGCCCGCGGGCGTGACGGTCCGCGACGAGTGGATCCCGATGCCCGACGGCGTGCGGCTGCACGCCCGGATCTGGGCGCCGTCGCAGCCGCCGACGCAGTCGGGTGCGCCCAGCGACCCGACGCCGGTGCTGCTCGAGTACCTGCCGTACCGGCTCGACGACTGGACCGCACCGCGCGACTCGGAGCGGCACCCCTGGTACGCCCGGCACGGCTACGCCTCGGTGCGGGTCGACATCCGCGGCACCGGGTCGTCCGACGGGTTCTTCGACGACGAGTACAGCGAGCAGGAGCTGCTCGACGGCGAAGCCGTGATCGCCTGGCTCGCCGAGCAGCCGTGGTCGACCGGTGCCGTCGGCATGTTCGGCATCTCGTGGGGCGGCTTCAACGCGCTGCAGCTCGCAGCCCGGGCACCCGCCGCCCTCAAGGCCATCGTGACGGTCTGCTCGACGGATGACCGGTACGACAACGACGTGCACTACGTCGGCGGCGCCGTGCTCGGCATCGACATGGCGGCCTGGGGCGCGACGATGTTCGCCTTCAACTCGCGGCCGCCACGGCCCGAGGTCGTCGGTGCCGGGTGGATCGACCGGTGGCGGGAACGCCTCGAGGCGAACCGCCCGATGACGCCGGTGTGGCTCGCGCACCAGGAGCGCGACGACTACTGGCGGCACGGCAGCGCGGCCGAGGACTACGACGGCATCCGCGCCGCGGTGCTCGCGGTCGGCGGGTGGGCGGACCCCTACCGGGACGCCGTGCTCCGGCTCGTCGACCACGTCAGCGCCCCCGTGAAGGGCATCGTCGGCCCGTGGTCGCACCAGTACCCGGACCGTGGACTCGCGCCGGGGCCGTCGATCGGGTTCCTGCAGGAGACCCTGCGGTGGTGGGACCGCTGGCTGCGCGGGGTCGACACCGGCGTCGAGGACGACCCCGCACTGCGGGCCTGGATCAACGAGGGCGAAGCCCCCGCGCCCTACTACGCCGGCCGCCGCGGTCGCTGGATCGGTGCCGAGGCGTGGCCCTCCGCCGCGACCCACGAGCGTGTCCTGCCCCTCGCCGCCCTGCGCGGCGGTGACCTCGGGCCGGTCGTCGTGCGGTCGCCGCAGCACACCGGGGTGGACGCCGGTCGGTTCTTCCCGTTCGGCAACGCCACCGACCTGCCGACGGACCAGCGCGCCGAGGACGGCCGGTCGGTCACCTTCGACCTGCCCGTCGGCAAGGCGTTCGACCTGCTCGGCAACGTGCTCGTGCGGCTGTCCGTCACGAGCGACCAGCCCCGGGCCACCCTGACCGTGCGGCTCTGCGACGTCGCACCGGACGGCTCGTCGACGCTCGTCACGCGCGGGGTGCTGAACGCCGCGAAGCGCGACGGGATGGACCGCGACGACGTGCTCGTGCCCGGGACGCCCGCCGACCTGCCCGTGCGCCTGGTCTCGACCGGACACCGGTTCGCCGCCGGACACCGGCTGCGCATCGCGGTCTCCTCGTCGTACTGGCCGTGGGTGTGGCCGCACGGCGTCGAGGCCACCGTGACGATCGACCCGACCGCCTCGAGCGTCACCCTGCCCACCTGGACCCGGGAGACCGACGACGGGGTGGTCTTCGCCGAGCCCGAGCGGTCCGAGCCCCTCGTGATCGAGCGCGTCGCGCCGGCCGACCCGCTGCCGCAGCGCACGGTGACGCACGACGTCGAGACGGGGGAGTGGACGCTCGACGTCGACCCCGGGTACGGCGGCGGGCGCGTCTACCCGGACGGCCTGGTGTTCACCGAGGACGCCCGCGAGACGTACCGGATCCGCTCCGACGACCCGACCAGCGCACGGGCGAGTTCCCGCTGGGCGATCGGGCTGACGAAGCCGGAGTGGGCCGCGCGCCTCGAGACGACGTCCGAGGTCACCGCCGACGCCGACACCTTCCACGTCGTCAACACCGTGCGCGCCTGGGCCCGCGACGGCGGACCCGACGAACCCGAGGTGCTCGTCACCGAGCGGACCTTCGTCGACGACGTCCCACGGACCTCGGCGTGACCGCGGCGGCACGCGTCCGGCAGCGGCCGGAGGTCCGGCGCGCGATGATCGTCGAGGCCGCCCGCGCGGTGATCGTCCGGAACGGCGTCGGCGCCACCGGGCTGCGTGACATCGCGGCCGAGGCCGGCGTCTCCGTCGGCACCGTGACGTACCACTTCGGCAGCGTCGCGGAGATCCTCAACGAGGTCGTGGTGCTCGAGACGGAGCGCTTCTACGGCGCCATCGTCGCGGCGGTCGACGCCGAACCCGACGTGCTGGTGGGGCTGCGGATGCTCGTCGCCCCACTGTTCGGCGACACCGAGCAGGTCCGGCAGCACTGGCGGATCTGGTCCGACTACTGGACCGCGGTGGTCCGGCGGCCCGAGGTCGCCGCCGAGTACGCCGAACGCATCCGCGTCTGGGAGGCCTGCCTGGTGCGGGTCATCCGGCGCGGGGTGGACGCCGGGGTGTTCGCCGACGCCGACGCCGACACCGTCGCGCTGCAGCTCGCCGCCTACAGCGACGGCGTCGCGACCCAGATCGCCCAGGGCGTCCCGGGGCTGACGAACACCGTCGCCCTGTCGTGGATGTGGCGGTTCCTGTCGCACGAACTCGGTGTGCCCGCTGTGGACATCGCCGGAACCGGTCGTTCCCCCTTGTGATGAGGTAAGGCTTCCCTTACCGTTGCCACATGGCACGGACCCGGCGACAGCCCAGCGAACGCATCCTCATCGCGGGCGGTGCCGAGGACCTCGTCGAGATCCACCGCCAGCTCGAGGAACTCCCCGAGAACACGTACGGGCAGGTCTTCGTCGAGGTCGCCCTCGACGAGCAGATCCGCATCCTGCCTGCCCCGCCGCGCGTCACCGTGACCTGGCTGGTCCGGAGCGCCCGCAGCTCGGCCGTCGCCCCGCTGGCCTTCGCCGACCACGGCGAAGCCCTCGCACACGCCCTGACCGGGTGGGCCGCCGAGTGGTGCGTGACGGGCTGCGAGCCCCGCACCTCGGTGTGGATCGGGTGCGCGGACAGCCCGTGGATCGAGCGCGCTCGGTCCATGGTGCAGCTCGAACTCACCGACGCCGGCCAGCAGGTCCAGGTCGAGTACGGCGGGTAAGGGCAGCCTGCTCTTCCTTGCAATGTGCAAAAGACGGGGGCATGGTTGTGCCATGACCACGCAGAGCAGCACCACCACACCGAGCACCACGTCCCCGTTCTCGACCACGCCGGAGCTCGCAGCGGGGGTCGCCCAGTTCCTCGCCCCCGTCGTCATCGACCTCGAGGCACTCGTCGTCAACGGCAAGCAGGCCCACTGGCACGTCCGTGGCCGCAACTTCGTCGGCGTGCACGAGCTCCTCGACGAGATCGTCGAGCACGCGCAGGACTACGCGGACAAGGCCGCGGAGCGCATCGTCGCCCTCGGCCTGCCGGTCGACTCGCGCATCGCGACCGTCGCCGCGAACACCACCCTGCCGCCGCTGTCGCAGGGCTTCCAGAACTCCGACGTCACCGTCACCGAGGTGATCGCCCAGATCGACGCAGCGCTGCTGCAGGTCCGCCGTGCGGTCGACGGCCTCGACGAGGTCGACCTCAACAGCCAGGACGTCGCGATCGAGATCGAGCGCGCGCTGACCAAGGACCGCTGGTTCCTGCAGGCGCACCTCGCCGCCTGAGTCGCGACCACCCCGCTGACGGGAGGCCCGGTGCCAGCTGGCACCGGGCCTCCCGTCCGTCTTGGGTCGCGCTCCGGGCCCGCACCTCACGCGGACGGCGTGATCAGCCCGCTCTCGTACGCCAGCACGACGGCGTGCACCCGGTCCCGCAGCTGCAGCTTCGCCAGGACCCGGCCGACGTGGGTCTTCACGGTCTGCTCGGCGATGAACAGCTCCGCCGCGATCTCGCCGTTCGACCGCCCCCGCGCCATCAGCAGGAACACGTCCCGCTCCCGGTCGGTCAGCACGTCGAGCACCTCGGTCCGCGGGGCCGCCGGCTGCGGACCGGCGACGAAGGCCTCGACGAGGTGCCGGGTCACCCTCGGGGCGAGCAGGGAGTCGCCGGCCGCGACGGTCCGCACGGCCTGCACGAGCTCCTCGGCGCTCGCGTCCTTGAGCAGGAACCCGCTCGCCCCGGCACGGAGCGCGTCGAACACGTAGTCGTCGATGTCGAACGTCGTGAGCATCACCACGCGGACGGGCGACTCCGCGGGCGCCGCGGTGATCCGCCGGGTCGCCTCGATCCCGTCGAGCTCCGGCATCCGGACGTCCATCAGGATCACGTCCGGCCGGAGCCGGATCGCCATGACGACCGCGTCGGCACCGTTCGCGGCCTCGCCGACGACCTCGACGTCGTCCTGGGCCTGGAGGATCGCCCGCAGTCCGACACGGAACATCTGCTGGTCGTCGACCACCATCACCCGCGTCATCGCGTTCCCCCGTCGGCCGTCGGCTGCGACGTGGTCGCGGTGGGCCGGGTGGGCAGACTGACGGCGACGCGGAAGCCGCCGTCCGGGTCCGGTCCGTGGTCGATGGTGCCGCGGAGCGCGGCGACCCGCTCGCGCATGCCCGCCAGACCGAAGCCGCCGTCGTCCGGCGGAGCACCGGGCACGCTGCCGGCCGGTGGCGCGGTGTTGGCGACCTCGACCGTGAGGGCCGAGCCGTGCCTCCCGACCGTCACGACGGTGGTCGCACCGGGCGCGTGCCGGGCGACGTTGCCGAGCGCCTCCTGCACGACCCGGTACACGGTGAGCTGTGCGAGCCGGTCGACGTCGTCGAGGTCCGGGTCGAGCCGCTCGTCGAGTCGGAGGTCGACGGAGATGCCGGCCGCGCGGGTGGCCTGCACCAGTGCGGGCAGGTCGGCGAGCCGCGGTTGCGGCGCACGCTCGGCGTCGGCGTCGCCACGCAGGGTGCCGAGCAGCTGCCGCATCTCCCGCAGGGCCGTGCGCGAGGTCTCGGCGATCGCGGCGAACTCGGTGCGGGCGTCCGGCGGCAGGTCCGCGACGCGGTACGGGGCGGACTCGGCCTGCATGTGCACGACGGACATGCTGTGGGCGACGACGTCGTGGAGCTCACGGGCGATCCGAGAGCGCTCCTCGACCGTCCGGCGTCGGGCCTGCTCGAGCTCGGTGTCGCGGCGGGCGGCGGCGAGTTCCTCGCGCACGGTCCGGCGCTGCCCGATGACGACCGCAGCGGCGGCCACGACGAGGGTGTCGCCGGCGCTCACCACGAAGCTCGTCGCCCAGACGTCGACCTGCCCCCACCGGTCGGGCGTCACGCCGATGAGCAGCAGGGTGAGCAGTGTCGCCGCGACCCAGACCACCGCGGTGAGCCGCCAGGTGGTGCGGACACCCAGCACGACGAGCAGCACGCTCAGGCCGATGATGCTCGTGACCGAGACCGGCCAGGGCCCGATGGTGCCGGGTGCCGTCAGGACCCCGAGGCCGGCGAGGGCGACGAGGTGCGCGCCCGACGCCGTGCGGGGGAAGAGCGGTGCGAGGCCGATGCTCGCCGACAGCACGGCGGTCACGAGCAACGCGAGCGGCACGGGGACGCCGTAGAACACCGCGGTCACGGGTGCCGCGACAGCGAACAGGGAGACCGCGACGACGACGAAGCCGATCTGCACGGCGGGCCGGACCCAGGAGGGTCGGGGCTTCGGGACGACGGTCACGGGCGGGCGGTCTCTCCGGTTCGGGCGAGGTGCGGTGCAGAGGAGGACGGCGACGTCGTGGTGGCCTTCGTCGCTGTCGGGGCGCTCGGTGCTGCTGCTCGAGCTGCGGCACGCGCGTCGCGCCTGCGGCTGATGCTACCGAGCACCCGGTCGACCGCGATCCCGAGCCCGGCGGCGACCACCATCGACACCAGCGCCGCGACGATCGGTTCGTGCAGCACGCTCGACGCGGCCAGGGCGATGCCGATCGACACCGCTGACCACGCCAGCCCCGCGATCGCGCTGATCGCCAGGAACCGGCGGTAGGACAGCCGGGTCGCTCCGGCGGTCATGTTGACCGCGACCCGGCCGACGGGGATGAAGCGCCCGGTCAGGATGAGGCTGGCGGAGCGGCGCTGCATCTGCCGCTCGGCGAACGCGAAGGCCGCCGCGATCCGTGGTCGCTTCGAACGGGCCAGCCGGGCGGACCCGATCCGGCGCCCGATCCAGTACGCGATCGAGTCGCCGGCGATCGCTCCCAGGGCGGCGGCGACGAGCACCACGGCGAGGACGGGCTGTCCGGACGTCGCGGCGATCGCGGCGACCGCGACCAGGGCGGACTCGCTCGGCACCGGCGGGAAGAAGCCGTCCACCAGGCACAGGACGAAGAGGACGACGTAGACGAGCGGACTCGCGGCCAGCTCGACGACGAGCGGGGTGATCTGGTCGAACACGGGGTGCTCCCTCCCGCCGACGGAACTCGCCGACGAGGACGACGCTACGGAGCCGACGCGCGCTGGCCATCCCGCGGCGGTCTCGACCACCCCCTACCGCGGTATGACGTTCCCGTCCGCGAAGACCACGTCGGGTGCGTCGACACTGCGGTCGACGACGGTGGTCGGGGCCTCCAGGTGCACGGCACCCGAGGGCATGATGCCCGCACCGCCGAACCGTTCCATCACCCGCCACTGCGCGACGACGTCCTCGCCGGCGTGGTCGGGCGGCAGGGTGTCCCAGAACCGGAAGCCGCCGACCTCCTCGAGCGCACGGCGGTCGTACAGCGCGCAGGCGCCGACCCATGCGACGCGGTAGGGCACCCACTCGCCGGGGTGCAGGTCGAGGTCGGCGGCGACGTGCGTCGGGTTCGCGGCGTTGTGCAGTGACCAGCGGTCGAAGCCGGGGGTCCCGCGGCGCACCACCTCGGGCACGACGGGGCCGTCCCACCGTTCGAACACCGCGGTCTCGTTCGGACGGCGGTCCTGCAGGTACGACAGGCCCTGCACGGCGCTGCCGACGAACCCGCAGCCCAGGGTGCGCAGCGCGTCGAGCATCCGCGCGATCGACCCCGGCTCGAGCCAGACGTCGTCGTCGAGGAACAGCACCGCAGGTGCCTGGGCGTGGTCGAGCAGGAACTGCCGGTGCTCTGCCAGGCCACGCCGTTCCGGGTGGGTGAGGAGCGTGACGGGCCGGCCCTGCGCCTCCAGGACGCGGAGCATCGCGGCGACCGCTGGCGCGCTGGCGGCGTCTCCGTCCGCGGACTGGTCGCTCAGCACGACGCGCAGGTCGATCTCGGTCTGGGCGGCGAGGCCGGCGAGCGTCGTGGCGAGCTCGGCCGGCCTGCCGACGGTCGGGATGAGCACGTCGACGTCGACCGTGCTTGTGTCCGCTGGATCGGGGGCCTTCGCCCAGGACCCGGACCAGCGGGCGGTCACGGTGCCGGGTCCGGTTCGGGCCGCGCAGCGGCTTCGCGGATCCGGCGCACGACGGCGCTGGTGGAGTGCTCGGGCACGTAGTCGACCATGACGACCTCGCCGCCGTAGCCGCGCACGACCTCGGTCTCGGTCAGCATCTCGGGGGAGTAGTCCCCGCCCTTGACGTAGACCTCGGGGCGCAGCCGCTCGATGAGCGGGATGGGGGTGTCCGTCGCGAACACCGTCACCAGGTCGACGCAGGCCAGCGCGGCGAGCACGCCGGCGCGGTCCTCGGCCGGGTTGATCGGCCGCTCCGGGCCCTTCAGCCGGCGCACCGAGTCGTCGTCGTTCAGCGCGACGACGAGCAGGTCGCCCAGGTCACGGGCCTGGCGCAGGTACGTGGTGTGCCCGCGGTGCACGACGTCGAAGCAGCCGTTCGTGAAGACGACGCGGCGGCCGGCCTGGCGTGCGGCCTCGACGGCGGTGGCGAGCTCGTCGTGGTCGACGACGGTCGCCGCCGGCGCGGTCACCGAGTCGAGCAGGGCCGCGGCGGTGCAGACGGAGGTGCCGGCCTCGCGGACCACGACGTCGGCAGCGGCCTGGGCGACGGCGACGGCGTCGCGCAGGGGTGCCTGCACGGCGAGGGCGACGGTCGCGGCGGCGCAGAAGGTGTCACCGGCGCCGGAGGCCTGCTGCTCGGAGGCGGGCGTCGCACGCGTGCGGAACCCCTGGTCGGAGCCGGGCTCGAGCAGCACGGTGCCGTCGCGGTCGAGCGTGACCACCGCGGCCCGGGCCCCACTGCGGGCGAGCACGTCGGCACGGGCCGCGACGACGGTGCCGACGCGGTCCGCGCCGGTGCCGAGCTCCGTGCCGAGCAGCGCGGCGGTCTCACCGGCGTTCGGCGTGACGAGGTCGGGGTGCAGCGCGGCCCAGCGGGTCAGGTCGTGCGCGTCGACCACGACGGCGCCGGGGCGGTCACGGTCGAGCATCGGCACGACGTCCTCGGGGAGGACGCCCAGGCCGTAGTCGCACACGACCGCGGCGTCGGCGCACCGGACGGCACGGGCCACCGAGCGGGCGAGGCGTTCGCCGTGCTCGGCGGTCGGGGTCGCGGCGAGCTCGTCGACCCGGACCACCACGCGGTCACCGCCGACCACGCGCGACTTCGTCGTGGTGCGGGCACCGGGGATCTCGACCAGGAACGACGTGTCGACGCCGGCTGCCTCGAGCCGCTGGCGCAGGACCTCACCGGCCTCGTCGTCACCGATGAGCCCCACCATGCGGACCCGGGCACCGAGGGCGCGGGCGTTCACGGCCGTGTTCGCCGCACCGCCCGGCACCGCGATGGTCTCGGTGACGCGCACGACGGGGGCCGGGGCCTCGCGGGAGACCCGCTCGGCCTCGCCGACGGTCCAGCGGTCGAGGATGCAGTCGCCGATGACGACGACGAGGGGTTCGCGGTCGTCGATCGTGGCGACGAGGTCACGGACCAGCCGGACGTCGGCGGTCATCGGGTGCCTCCCACGGTGTCGGCGCTGCCGGCGGTGGCGCCGGCAGCGGCTGCGGGGCCGGCGGTGCCTGCTGCGGCGCCGGTGCTGCTGGTGGCTGCGGTGGCGCCGGCTGCTGCGGTCGACGGCTCGGCGGTGCGGCGCGGCGGGGCTGCCTCGAGGTGCACCACCGTCGTGGTCGTCATCTCGTCGAGCAGGTGCGGTCCGTACCCGAACCCGGCGCCCGAGGCACCGCGGGGCTGGGCGCTGCCGCCCGGAGCGCCGCCGAACACGGCGTTCACCTTGACGGTGCCGACGGGCAGTTCGGCCGCGGCACGGAGTGCGTGCGCGGTGTCGTTCGTCAGCACCGTCGCTGCGAGGCCGTAGCGGTCCGCCGCGGCGAGCCGGAGGCCCTCCGCGAAGTCCGACACGGCGCGCACCGGGGCGATCGGGCCGAAGGTCTCCTCGGTCAGCACGAGCATGTCGTCCGTGCAGTCGGTCAGGACGGTCGCCGGGTAGAACGATCCGAGCCCGCCGGGCGTGACGCCACCGGTCCGGGCCGAGGCGCCGCGGGCGATCGCGTCGTCGACGTGGTGCTGCACGAGCTCGCGCAGCCGGTCGTCCACGAGCGGCCCGAACTCCGCGGCGGGTGCAGCCGTGCGGCGCTCCGCCTCGGCGACGAGCGCGGCGACGAAGGGCTCGGCGACGTCCTGGTGCACGTACACCCGCTCGACGCTGGTGCAGATCTGGCCGGTGTTCGCAAACGCGCCGAGGGCGACCTGTGCGGCGGCCCACTCGGGGTCGACGTCGGCGTCGACGATGACCGGGTCGTTGCCGCCGTTCTCGCGGATGACGTGGGCGCGGGTGGTCGCGGCCACCTCGCTCAGGCGGTCGCCGGTCGCGGTCGACCCGACGTGCGCGTAGACGTCGATGCCCTCCTGCGCCAGGAGCAGCTCGCCGGTGGTCGCGTCGCCGTCGACCCCGATGAGCACGCCGTCCGGCAGGACCTCGGCGAGCAGCGCGTTGAGTCGGGCGAAGGTCGCCGGGCAGCGTTCGCTGCCCTTGTGCACCACGGTGTTGCCCGTGACGATCGCTGCGCCGAGGATCCCGCACGCCACGGCGACCGGGTCGTTCCACGGCGTCAGGGCGAGCACCACGCCACGCGGGTGCGGCACCGACCAGTCGGCGGCACCGAACTGCCCGCGCAGGGCCTCACCGCGGTGCACCGGCCCGAGCTCGGCGTACTGCACGAGCGTGCCGATGCCGGCCTCGACCCCACCGAGTGCGTCGCCGGGCACCTTGCCGGTCTCGCGGGTGTTCAGGTCCGCCAGCTCCTGCGCGTGCGCACGGAGGTGCTCGGCCGCGGCGTGCAGCAGGGCACCGCGCTCGGCCGGCGCGGTCCGGGCCCAGGCACCGGCAGCGGCACGGGCGCGAGCGACGGCGTTGCGGACGTCGTCCTCGGTCGAGCGGCGCAGGGTGGACGCGATCGATCCGTTCACGGGGTCGGTCACCACGAGGTCGTCGGCGGCGGGGGGTGCGATCGTCATGGGGTCCTTCCGGAGGCGGGCGGGGCCTCACACGGTGCTCGTGCTCCGCTGTGTGCGGTCACGGCATCGCGCTTCTCGTCCATCCGGGGCCGCTGCTGGGCGTCCGGACGGGTCCGACCGGTAGACGTGGAGCTGTGCAACAGATCGGTGTGGGCGGAGAACGGTTCGACGGTGTCAGCGAGATCGCGGTGCTCCGCGGCGGGGGACTGGGCGACCTGATGTTCGCCCTCCCGGCGGTCGAGGCCCTGGCCGCCGCGTACCCCGGAGCCCGGATCACGCTGCTCGGGGCGCCGACGGCGCGGCCGGTGCTCGAGGGCCGCACCGAGGCCGTGCACGCCCACGAGGAGCTCCCCGTCGTGCCCGGCGTCCGGGACTCCGGCGAGGGCGCACCGACCGAGCAGGACTTCTTCGACCGGCTGCACGGGCGCTTCGACCTCGCGGTGCAGCTGCACGGCGGCGGCCGGAACTCGAACCCGTTCCTGCTCCGGCTCGGTGCCCGTCACACCGTGGGCACCGCCACCGAGGACGCCGAGGTCCTGGAGCGCTGGGTCCGGTACGTCTACTACCAGCACGAGGTCGTCCGAGCGCTCGAGGTGGCCTCGCTCGCCGGCGCCGAACCGTTCACCCTCGACCCCCGGCTGCACGTCCCCGAGGCCGCGCGGGCCGGGGTCCGGCAGCGCCTCGGCGTCCGGGGACGACTCGTCGCGATCCACCCCGGCGCCACCGACCCGCGTCGCCGCTGGAGCCCCTCCCGCTTCGCCGAGGTCGCCCGTGCCCGGCTCGCCGCCGGGGACGACGTCGTGCTCGTGGGTGACGACTCCGACGTCCCGGCGTCGTCCGCCATCGTCGCGTCACTGCCGCCCGAGCTGCGGGAGCGCGTGCACGACTTCACCGGGTCACTGCCGCTGCGTGAGCTCCCCGACGTCCTCGCCGCCGCCGACGTCATGGTCGGCGACGACTCCGGCCCACGGCACCTCGCCGTCGCCGTGGGGACCCCGACCGTCGGGGTGTTCTGGTTCGGCAACGTCATCAACGCCGGGCCGTTCGACCGCGGTCGGCACCGCGTGCACCTGTCCTTCGTGACGCAGTGCCCGGTGTGCGGCATCGACGTCACCCAGGTCGGCTGGACCGCCGAGCGGTGCGAGCACGACCCGTCCTACGTGGACCAGGTCGAGCCGGAGGCCGTCCTCGCCGACGTCGAGGACCTGCTCCGCACGCTCTGACGAGCCTCGCACCGTGCGAGCTTCGGTCTCGTGCGCACGCCGTCGCCCCGTGCGCAGTTGCCCGCTGCGTGCGGCGCTGGAAGCACGCACCCAGCCGTCAACGTTGCACCAGGCGACGCACCGCGCACCGTGCACGGAACGCGACCGGACGCCGGACGGGAGGCCCGCTGCCAGCCCGCAACGCGCCTCCCGGCCGCACCGTGCGCACGCCGTCGCCCCGTGCGCGGTTCACCGCCGCGTGCGGCGCTGCAAGCGCGCACCCAGCCGTCAACGCTGCACCAGGCGACGCACTGCGCACCGTGCACGGGACCCGGCACACGGACAGACGGGAGGCGCGGTGCCAGCCGGCACCGCGCCTCCCGTCCGTCAGCGGCGAGCGACTACGGCCAGCTCGGCTCCGTCGCCGGCATGATCGACAGCTCGCGGATCTCACAGCCGGCCGGCTGCGACAGCGCGAAGATGATCGAGTTCGCGACGTACTCCGGCTCGATGAGCTGCGCGTCCGGGCCCGGCTTGTACTGCTCGGTCCGGTCGGCGAAGAAGTTCGTGCGCATCCCGGCGGGGATGATGTTGGTCACGCCGATGCGACCGGCGGTCTCGGCGGCCAGCGCCTGCGAGAAGCCGCGGACGCCGAACTTCGACGCCGAGTACGCGGTGCCGTCGCCGACGCCGCGCAGCGCGAGCGACGACGAGATCGTGACGACGCGGCCGTGCGTGGCCTCGAGGGCGGGCAGGGCGGCGCGCACGGTCGAGGCGGTGCCGATCAGGTTGACGCCGACGATCTGCTCCCACTTGCCGGACGAGATCGCGTCGATCGGGGCGGGGGTGTCGATGCCCGCGGCGGTGACGACGGCGTCGAGGCCGCCGTGCCGCTCGGCGGCGTCACGGACCGCCTGCTCGACGGCGTCGGTGTCCGAGACGTCCACGGCGACGGCGTCGACGCCCTCGGGGACGGCGTCGATCCGCAGGTCGAGGACGATCGGGGTGCCGCCGGCCTCGGTGACGGCGGCCACGACGGCGGCGCCGAGTCCGGAGGCGCCGCCGGTGACGAGGACGCGGCCGATGGGGGTGGTGGGGACGGGCATGGATGTCCTTTGCGTAGTGGAGCGGGAAGTGGTCGAGCTGGTGTGGAACGGCGAGCGGACGCTCAGCCGACGCGTTCGATCGCGGCGGCGAGCCGGGTGGTCGAGCGGCCCGGGTGGAACGGCACGGTGACGACGCGGCCACCCCACTCGGCGAGGGTCGCCGTCTCGGGCAGTTCGCTCGCGGTGTAGTCGCCGCCCTTCGCCCAGACGTCCGGTCGGAAGCGGCGCAGGGCCTCGTCGGGGGTGGACTCGTCGAACACCACGACGGCATCGACGCAGTCGAGTGCCAGGAGCAGCTCGACCCGGTCGTCCTGGGTCATGATCGGCCGGTCCGGGCCCTTCAGTGCGCGGACCGACGAGTCCGAGTTGAGGCACACGACCAGGCAGTCGCCGAGCGCACGGGCGGCCGACAGGGTGCGGGCGTGCCCGGCGTGCAGCAGGTCGAAGCAGCCGCCGGTCGCGACGACGGTGCCGCCGGCGCTCCGGACGTCGTGCACCAGGCGCATGGCGTCCCGGTCGGCCCCGGGCACGGCGAGCGGCGCGGGGCCGTCGTCGGCGAAGAGCGCGGTGACGCCGCCGGCGGCCAGGTACTCGGACGCGGCGACCACGCCAGCGGAGACGGCCTCGGGAACGTCCGCGCCGGACGCCAGCGCGACGGCGACGCCCGCGGCGAGCCGGTCGCCGGCACCGCAGGGGTCCCCGGCGCTGACGGACGGAGCCGGCACGAAGCGGCTGTCGCCCTGGGCGTCGGCGAGCAGCGCGCCGCGGTCACCCATCGTCACGGCGACGGCGCCGGCCTGCCACTGCTCGACGAGCCGGGCGGCTGCGACCGTCGCGAAGGGCACACCGTGTCCCTCGACGTCGGTGAAGCGTCGTGCCTCGGCAGCGTTCGGGGTGGCGACGGTGGTGCCGGGGACGGGGGCGGCGCCCTTGGGGTGCGGGTCCCAGACCACCGGCAGGCGCTCGGCCGCACGGGTGAGGGCGTCACGGAGTGCCGGGGCAGCGGCGACCCCGCGGCCGTAGTCGGCGACGACGATCGCGTCGACCCCGTCGAGAGCGGCGGTCATCGCGTCGGTGGCACCGGGCACGGGCGGGGCCGCGCAGCCCTCGTCGATCCGGACGAGGGCGTGGTCGACGACGCGCACGCGGGTCTTCACGGGGGTCGGGACTCCGGATGGTCCGGCGACGATCGTGACGTCGGGGAGCAGGTCGCGGATCTCCTGGGCACGGCCGTCGTCGCTCAGGACGGTGACCAGGGTGACGTCGTGGCCGTCGCGGGCGAGCATCGTCGCGACGAGTCCGGCACCACCGGCACGGCGGTCGTCGGTGGCGACGTCCACCACGGGGACCGGGGCGTCCGGGCTCAGGCGCTCGCTCGTGCCGGACACGTCGACGTCGAGCAGGGTGTCCCCGACGACGGCGATGCGGAAGCGCGGAGCGGCGGCACGGCCACCGGCAGCGCCGGCACGGGAAGCAGCCCCGCTCATCGACGGCCCCCGCGACGCAGCGTCGGCTCCATGGCCTTGCAGAGCGCGTGCACCAGGACGAGCTGTGCCTCCTGCACGTTGGCGGACGGCCCCTCGATGCAGATCGCGTCGTCGACCAGGTCGGCGAGTGGGTTCGGCCCGGACCCGGTCAGCGCGAGGGAGCGGGCACCCACGGCACGTGCGGCCTCGGCGGCCCGCAGCAGGTTCGGGCTCTTGCCGCTCGTCGACAGCAGCACGAGGACGTCGCCTGCCCGGGCGTGCGCCGACACCTGCCGCGCGAACACCTGGTCGTAGCCGTAGTCGTTCCCGATGGCGGTCACGGCAGAGGTCTCGGCGTGCAGCGAGATGGCCGAGTACGCCGGTCGGTCGCCCTCGAAGCGGCCGGTGAGCTCGGACGTCAGGTGCTGCGCCTCGGCAGCGGAGCCGCCGTTGCCCGCGGCGAGCAGCCGACGCCCGGCGACGAGCCGCCCGGCGATGTCGTCCGCCCACTCGGCGATGTGGTCCTTGTGGTCGACGAGGGAGGCGATCACGGGGACCGACGCCGCGACGTGGTCGACGACGACGCGGGCGCTGTCGGTGACGGCGCGGTCCTCGAGCCCGGTCTGCTGGTCGATGGTCATCGTGCGGTCCTCTCCGTCGACTGCGCGGCGCGGGTGACCCGGCCGGCGTGGGTGGTGCGCGAGCGGCCGGCGGCGGGCCCGGTGGTGCTGGCGGACGAGGTCGTGCCGGCGAGCAGGCGCTCGTAGACGCGTTCGCTGTCGGCCGCGACCTTCTGCCAGGTGTAGCGGGACTCAGCGCGCTGTCGACCGGCACGGCCGTACGCCTCGCGGCGCTCCGGGTCGTCGAGCAGTGCGCCGACGGCCTCGGCCACCGCGGTCTCGTCGCGCGGCGGCACGTGCAGGCCGGTGGCGTCCTCGACGACGGTGTCGATGAGCCCGCCGACGCTCGACGCGACCACCGGGCGGCCGCAGGCCATCGCCTCGAGCGGCACGATGCCGAACGGCTCGTACCAGGGGGCGCAGACGACGACGTCGGCGCTGCGGTAGACGGCGGGCATGTCGTGCTGCCCGAGCTGCCCGCGGAACGTCACGTGGTCGCGCACGCCGAGCGACCGGGCGAGTGCGTCGAGGCGCTGGTACTCGGGGTCGTCCACCAGGTCGGCACCGGCGACACCGGCACCGCCCACGACGACGAGCTCGACGTCACGGCCCTGTTCGACCAGTGCTGCGAGAGCGGCGATGGTCGTGCCGACGCCCTTCCGCTGCACGAGTCGTGAGGCGGTGAGCACCCGGAGCGGACGGTCGCGCTGCTCGACGGGGCCGTCCGGACGGAAGAGCGACACGTCGACGCCGCACGGCACCACGGAGATGCGGTGCAGCGGGACACCGAGGGCCTTGAGCTCGAACGCCTCGTCCGAGCACGTCGCGACGACCTGGTCGACGCTCCGGCCGACGGCGGGTTCGACCCACTCGCGCTCGGCCGGGCTGGTGTCCGCGGCACCCTGGTGCCGGCGCTTCACGACACCCAGGGCGTGGAAGGTCTGCACCACCGGGATCCGCACGCCACCGGTCCGGGCCTGCACCTGCGTCACCGCGTCGAGGGCGGCGTGGCCCGACATCCAGAAGTGCGCGTGCACCACGTCGGGGCGGTCGAGGAACCACTCGGCGGCGAGCACGGACGCGAACGTCCCCATGAACGGGAACAGCTCGTCCTTCGGCACGGCACGCGCGGGACCGGCGTCGACGTGCACGACGTCCACACCGGGGCGCAGGGGCACGCGGACGGGCTGCGACGCGTCGTCGCGCCGCGTGTAGACGGTCACGTGGTGGCCGCGGTCGGCCAGTGCACCGGACAGTTCGGCGACGTGGACGTTCTGCCCACCGGCGTCGACCCCGCCGAGCACGGCGAGCGGACTCGCGTGCTCGGACACCATGGCGATCTTCATCGCAGGCTCCCTTCGAGCGCGGCTCCCGCCGCACGGTTCCGTCGCGCACCGCGCGCGACGGCGTCGTCGAGCAGGTCGTCCCAGTCGGCCAGGAACCGACCGAGCGCGTGCCGTGCGAGCACGGCCTCACGCGCCACGAGCCCCCGTCGGCGCGCCTCGTCCGGGTCCTCCAGCAGCAGCCTGGAGGCCCGCACCAGCTCCTCGACGTCGGTCGCGATCGCCCCGGCCTCACCCGGGACCGTGCGGGCCGCGTCCGTCGTCGCGAGCACCAGGACCGGCATGGCCATGTGCATCGACTCGATGAGCGACAGCCCGAGCGAGGTCCAGCGGTTCGGGTGCACGTAGGCCCGCCGTTCGGCCAGCGCCGCGTGCATGGGGTCGGCCTGGACATCGCCCTGCGCGACCACGCGGTCGCCGAAGCCGAGCTCCGGCAGTCGTTCGGTGCCGATGCCCCAGACGTCGACCGGGGCGACCTCGGCGAAGCGGGGGAGCAGGTCGGTGCCGACGACACGGTTGCGCCGGACGGGTTCGTTGATGACGACGCCGAGGCGCTCGAGCGCACCCGTGTACAGCGGGCCGGGGTCGACGACGCCGTGCTCGACGACGGTGGTCCGGGTGGTGCCGCAGTCCCACATCAGGGCGTTCCAGTGCGTCACGTGCGCGATCGTCAGGTCGTCGCGGTCACGCATCGGGTGCAGGCTGTTCGGCACGTCGACCCGGGGCGCGTTGTGCTCCACGAAGACGATCGGGACGTCACGGCCACCGAGCAGACGTCGGGCTTCCTCGAGCTCCTCGGTGCGCTGCAGGACGACCACGTCGACCTCGGCCTCGGCGACGTCGGCCGGGTCGATCTCGATCGCGGAGTCCGGCCAGGCGCGGCCGCCGCGGCCGAGTCCCCAGGCGTCGCGCGCCGGGGTGGTCGGGATGAGGTACTCGTGCTGGCCGCGGACGAAGGCGTCCATCCAGCCGCCGTGCACGTGCCACACGAGGATCCGCATGCAGGGCCTTCCGGTCGGTGTCGATGGGGTCGCTCCCCACCGCCGCCGGAGCAGCAGGAGAAGGAGCAGGAGAAGCAGTGGCGCACGCTACGCAGCGCCTTCTGGGCCGCCCCGCAGACTTCTCGGATCAGTCCGCGAAACGCGGTCGAGGAGCCGTTCGTGGGCCTCCAGGACGTCCGCGATGCGCACTCCGGACAGGCACGGGTGGCCAGAGACCGGGCACTCGCGAGCGCGGCTCAGCCGGCACGCTGCGGCCTGGTCGCCGAGCAGTTCGACGAGCGGGGCGTACGGCGCCCACTTCACGGCGGGGACGACCGGCGAGAACAGACTCACGATGGGCGCCCCGACGGCCGCGGCGAGGTGGGCCGGACCGGTGTTCCCGACGACGACGACCTCGGCGCCGGCGAGGACGGCCGCGAGTTCGGCGGGGCTGGTGCGGCCGCCGAGGTCGATGCCGGTGTCGCCCGCCACGGCGGCGGTCAGCGCGCGTTCGCCGGGGGAACCGGTGACGACGACGGGGACGCCGCGCTCGGCGTAGGCGGCGACGAGCGCGCGGTGGTGGGACTCCGGCCACGACCGTGCCGGGACGCTGGCTCCGGGGTGGACGACCACGTAGCGGTCGAGCCCGGCCACGGGCGGGGGCAGGACGGCGTCGTGGCGCACCGCGAGCCTCCCGTCGTCGTCCGGCGGCAGCCGGAACCCGGCCGCCTCGGCGATCCGCAGCGCGCGCTCGGGTTCGGGGAGGTCCTCGGGCAGGTCCTCGCCGGGGCGCAGCCGCACGTCGAGCAGCGACCCGGGGTGGTCGACCGAGGCGCCGCAGACCCGGGGGACCCCGGCCAGGCGCAGGAGCAGCGCGAGCGGCAGGGGCGACTGGTGGAAGGACGTCAGGACGACGGCCTCGTCGGGCTGTTCCTCGGCGACCAGCGCGCGGAACTCGGCGAGCAGGGCGTCGTCGATCGGGCGTGCGGTCTCGGTGACCCACGGTGCCGCCCACACCCGCACCCGGTCGATGCCGGGCAGCAGGTCGGCGGCCGGCGCCCCCTGCGGTCCGCACAGCATCGTCACGTGCGCGGCACCGGCGGCGACCGCGCGCACCGCGGGTCCGGCGACCAGGACGTCGCCGAACGAGTCGAGCCGGGCGACGAGGACGCGCCGACCGGCGCTCACGCCCGGTCCGCCACGCTGCCGACGTGCTCGAGCACCAGGGTGACGGCCTCGTCCAGGTCCGCGGCGACGGTGTCGGCCTCGTCGATCTCCTGACGGCGGGTGCGCGGGGTGGGCACGAGGATCCCCTGCGCGCCGGCGTTCCGGGCTGCCTGCACGTCGGCGCCGATGTCACCGACGACGACGATCGACTCCGGCGGGATGCCGAGCCGCTCGGCGGCGTCGAGGACCATCCCGGGCCGGGGCTTCCGGCAGGCGCAGTCGTCACCGGCGTCGTGCGGGCAGACGCACCACACGTCGAACGGGCCGACGAGCTCGTCGACCCGAGCGTTGGTGGCGTCGACCTGTTCGCGGGTGGCCATGCCCTTCGCGATCACCGACTGGTTCGTGACGACCCCGAGCTGCAACCCGCCGGCACGCGCCCGGTCGACGGCGCGGCGGGCACCGGGGACGGGGACGACCAGGTGCGGGTCGGCGTTGTACGGGACGTCCACCACGAGGGTGTCGTCGCGGTCGAGGAGCAGGCCGCGGATGACGCGGTCCGGTGCGAGGGCCATGCTCCGTGACTACCGGTCCACGGCCGGGGACCGCCCCAGGAAGAGCCGCGGAGCGCGGGCCCGGCAGGACCGTCAGCGTGTCCGGTCTACCGTCGCGGCGGTGACCGCCCTCGAGAACCTGCCCGACCCCGACGGACGCCCGGAACTGCTCGTCCTCCGTGCCATCAAGCTCGGCGACCTGCTCGTCGCCGTCCCCGCACTGCACGCCCTCCGCCGCGCGTTCCCCGACCACCGCATCACCCTGGCCACCACGGCGTGGCTGGCGCCGGTCGTCGAACTCGTGCCGGCGGTGGACGTCCACCTGGCCCAGCACGGTCTCGACCACCCGATCGCGGTGCCGCACGGTGCCGTCGACATCGCCGTCAACCTGCACGGCGCCGGCCCGGAGTCCTCGGACCTCGTCGCCGCACTCGCCCCGCGCCGGGTCATCGGGCACGCCGACCCGACCCACGACTACGAGGGCCCGGAGTGGCCGGACGACGTGCACGAGCGCGACCGCTGGGCGGACCTGCTCACGTGGCACGGCATCCAGGCGGACGCCACCGAGGTGCACATCGACCGCCCCGCCGAGCCGCCGGTGGTCGCCGACGCGGCCGTCGTGCACGTGGGTGCCTTCCACGGTGCGCGGCACTGGCCGACGGACCGCTTCGCCGACGTGGTGCGCGGGCTCCGGGCGCGCGGTGCCGACGTGGTCCTGACGGGAGGCTCGGACGACGTCGTGCGCGCCCGTGCCGTCGCCGACGCGGCCGGCCTGGCGCCGGAGGCGGTCCTGGCCGGCACCCTGGACCTGCAGGCCTTCGCCGCGGTGATCGCCGCGGCGCGGCTCGTCGTCACGGTCGACACCGGCGCTGCGCACCTGGCGACCGCGTACGGGGTGCCGTCGGTCGTGCTGTTCGGCCCGGCCCCGCCCGAGGCGTGGGGCCCGCCGTCGACCGGTCCGCACATCGTGCTCACCGACGCCTCGGTCCGTCGCGGCGACGTCTTCGCCGAGGACCCGGATCCGGCGATCCTGGCCGTGACCGCGGACGACGTGCTCGGCGCGGTGGACCGGCTCCGGGTGACCGCTCAGGCGGCCGGGCGGTAGCGTCGACCGAGAGCCACCCGGACCTGCCGGATGCTCGGAGGGAGTCCTTCGTGTTCGAAGCCGCGAACATCCGTGACTGGATCGGTCTGCCCGTCGTCGACGAGGCCGACGACAAGGTCGGCACGCTCGAGAGCATCTACTACGACACCGCCACGTCCGAGCCGGCGTTCGGTGCCCTGACCACCGGCATGGTCGGGTTCCAGAAGCTCGTCTTCGTCCCGCTGTTCGGCGCCACCGTCGCCCCGAAGCACCTGCGCGTGACGTTCCCGAAGAAGCTCGTCAAGGACGCCCCCTCGATCTCGACCGACGGGGAGCTCGACGCCGCGACCGAGCCCGAGCTGTTCCAGCACTACGGGCTGGAGTACCGCACCGGCAGCGGTGGCGAACGCCGTCTCGGACGCCGCTGAGCCCGTCCCGCCCCACCCGACCGACCCCACCCGACCGACCGATCCGCCGCACCCGCCCGGAGGCCGCAACTGCTCCGCACCGCCCGTACGACGCTGCTCGCCGCCTTGGCGGCGGTCGCCGTCGTCGGGCTGGTGGTGGCCGGGGTCGCGGCACCGGGGCCGGTGGAACCCGCGTCGGCCGCGCCGATGTGGCCCGTCCCGCAGCCCTACCCGGTGCCGGACGACCCCACCGAATCGCTCGCCGACCTCCCGCCCGGCAGCGAGTACGTCGCCCTCGGTGACTCGTACTCCGCCGGCTACGGCCTCGGCGACCGGACCCGGCTGCCCACGAGCGCGTGCGTGCAGTCGGCCCGTGACTACCCGCACCGGATCGCGGCGCGCTTCGGCCTCGACCTGACCGACGTCACGTGTGCGGGCGCCACCAGCGAGGACGTCACGACCGGACACCAGTTCACGGGCGTCCCCCCGCAGATCGAGTCGCTGTCGTCGCGCACCCGGCTCGTGACCCTGACCATCGGCGGCAACGACGCGGACCTGTTCGGCACCGCCGCGTCGTGCCTGGCGATCTCGGCCGACGGCCCGGTGTTCTCCGGACGTGACGCGCCGTCGTGCGAGAGCACGCTCGTGCAGGACGGTGAGGACCAGCTCAGCGTGAAGATCCAGTCGCGGGTCGCGCTCGGGATCGCCGACACCCTCGCAGCGGTGCAACGGGCCGCGCCGAACGCCGTCGTCGTGTTCCTCGGGTACCCGGCGATCTTCCCGGACGCCGAGCACACCCCGGCGAAGGGCTGCTTCCGCTCGGCGCTCGACCTCGGCACGCTCGCGGGGTCGTTCCCCTCGGACACCTTCCCGTTCACCGACGACGACGTGGCGTACCTGCACGGTGTGCAGGAGGAGCTCGACGCCGTGTCCGCATCCGCCGCCGACGCCGCCGGGGTGCGGTTCGTCGACGTCCTCGAACGCACCGAGGCCCACTCGGCCTGCGCCCCGGCGGACGAACGCTACGTCGCCGGGGTCAGCCTGACCGGCTCGAGCGACCTGCGACGCATCGACCTCAAGGCCGGCGCCCTGCACCCGAACGGCCGCGGTGTCGCGTACCTCACCGACCAGATGGCCGACGCGATCCGGGAACTCGCCGGCTGACCCCTCCGGACCCCGCGCTGTCCGTGTGCGCCGCCGGAGGGACGACACACACCGGAGCCGCCGTCTCACGGACGACGTCGTGGAGCAGTGCGCCGGACAGCACCCGCACGTGCCCCCGTCCGAGCACCACGAGCGACGCCCGCCGGGTGCGCGATGCGATGGCGTGCCCCGGGTGTCCCTCCACGAGCAGCGGCCGGATCCGCACCGCCGGGAACCGCGCGGTCAGGTCCTCGGTGACCCGCTGCAGCAGTTCGGCGTTCCGGGCGCGCCACCGCAGGGGATCCTCGGCGAAGTCGGTGAGCCCGGTCCGGGTCAGCACGGGCATCTCCCACGCCCGGAGCAGCGTCAGTCGCCGGTGCAGCCGGACGGCCTCGGCGACGGCGATCGAGACGGCCCGTTCATCGGTCGGTTCCTCGACGGCCAGCACCACGTCGCCGTCGATCGGGTGCGGTCCCTCGGGGACGATCACGGTCGGCACCGCCGCGCGGACCGCGACCCGCGCCGGGTCGCCGCCGGCGGTCGAACCCCGTCGGCTCCGGAAGGTCCCGATCACCAGGAGGTCACCGCCGTCGGACTCCTCGACCAGGGCGGTGGCGAACGGCCCCGCGTGCCGGTGCACCTCGACGGTCACTCCGGGCAGGGCGGCGCGCGCGGCCTCGGCCAGGCGGTCAGCGACCGGTCCGGGGCCCTCGATCGCCGGGTCGGCACCGATGATCCGGATCCGCTCGATCCCGCTGTCCGCGCGGGCGGCGATCCACCGCAGCGCCTCGTCGTGCGCCATCGCGGCGTCCGCGGCCAGCGTCACCGTCGTCCATCGTTCGTCCATCCCGATCGGCCTCCTCCATCGCAGGTCCTCCGGGGGCGTCACACGGCGCTCCGTGCGCCACACGGTACTCCCGGGCGGGCGTGGGGAACCGGCGGTGGAACCGGCCACATCGGGTCGTGCGCCGTGCGCGGGCGGTGATCCGGGCCTCCCGGTCGGGTCTGCGTAGTCTCGGGGCGTGGTCGTGAGCGCCGGACTGTTGCTGCACCGGACCGGCCCGTCCGGGCCCGAGGTCTTCCTCGCGCACATGGGCGGGCCGTTCTGGCGGAACCGGCCGCGTGCCTGGTCGATCCCGAAGGGCCTGGTCGAGGCGGGCGAGGAGCCGCTCGGCACCGCGCTGCGCGAGTTCGCCGAGGAGATCGGCGTGCCCGCACCGGTGGCCGCCGCCGACCTGACCGACCTGGGGGAGTTCCGGCAGGCGTCGGGCAAGCGGGTGCGGGTCTTCGCGGCACGGGCGTCGGGGTTCTCGGTCGACACCGTGCGCAGCAACACCGTGCGGCTCGAGCTGCCGCGTGGGTCGGGGCGGTTCGTGGAGGTGCCCGAGGTGGACGACGCACGGTGGGTCGGCCTCGACGATGCGCGGGAGCTGGTGGTGGCCGGGCAGGTCGCTGCGCTCGACGCCCTGGTCGCGCTGGGTTCCTGACGCGCCGTTCGGTTTGCTTGAGGGGTCACGAACTGTCGCCCGGCGGCCCTCCAGCCGACACTTCTCGGCCACCCGGCGACCGGCACGCGGCAGGTCGTGACCACTCGGCGGGACCTTCTCGGCTGTGTCGGACACCGGACACGAGCCGCGCCCGCTGGATAGTCTGAGGAGGTGTCGGGTTCTCCGGCGCCACAGCAGGGGAGCACACATGCGGCGCTGGCGCGCGGTCACGGCAGGGCTGACGGCCCTCGCACTCGGAGCAGGACTCGCGATCGGCGGCGCGACCAGTGCGTCGGCGGAGCCGGTCGGCAACTGGGGGACCTTCACCCTCAGCGGAGCGAGCCGGGCCTACACCGGCACGATGACGCTCGCCGGGTTCCCCGAGACGACCTTCACGTCGGACTCCCGGCAGTCGACCGTCGTCAGCGGGGCATCGACCTGGCAGTCGGCGTCGACGCCGATCGGGCGACCATCTCGGCCACCGTCTCCGGGGGCGGTGCCGCGACCGCGGAGCAGCTCGGCTACGTGAGCTCCTACAACTCGTGCTCTGCCGCAGTCGCCGGAGGGCCGTCGTGCACCGCCGACCCCGACGGCACGACCGGGCAGGACCGGCCCACCTGGGACCCGGCCACCCGGACCCTGACGGGCAACACCGGCGCGGTCGACACCGCCGGTGCGACGGCCTGGTTCACGCCGACCGTGTCGCTCACCAGCCTGACGATCACCTACCAGCAGCGCAGCGGGTTCCCGGTGTACCAGACCTGGTTCGCCAACCGCACCGCCGCGATCACCGGCACGGCGACCCTCGACGGAGCGCCGATCCCCGGGGCGATCGTCCGTGTCACCGCTCCGCGCGGCACCGTCTACACGACGACCACCAACCCCGACGGCACCTACGCGTTCCCGCAGCTGCCGGTCATCGCGAACTACCGCGTCGAGATCACCCCGCCGGACGGCGCCGAGGGTCCTGACCAGCCCACGAGGGTCTCCCTTGCCCAGGCAGGCTCACCGGGCGGCGTGGACCAGCAGGCCGATTTCGCGTTCACGTCGCCGGAGGACACCGTGTCGGTCATCGGCACCGTGGTCGACGAGGACGGCCGACCGGTCTCGAACCTCGAGGTCGTCATCACCGACCCGGACTCCGGGGACGTCCTCGTCGACACCACGACGAACAGCGACGGCGTCTACACCGGCTCGGACCTGCCGGCGGACACCGAGCTCGACGTGTCCGTCGCCGACGAGCCACCCGTGACCATCACGACCGGCGACGTCGACGCGGCACCCGCGGTCCCCGACGAGATCGACGCCCCGGCCGCCGTCGTCGCGACGGTCGCGGGTGTGGTCTCGCTCGACGGTGCACCCGTGCCCGCCGGCGCAGTGGTCGAGCTCGTCGACGGCACCGGCACCGTGGTCGCATCGACGGTGACCGATGCCGACGGTCGCTACGTCTTCGCCACCGCAGCCGGCACGTACACCGTCCGGACCGAACGACCGGAGCCGGGGGCGACCGGGGCGACCTCGAACGCCGGTGTGACGGCCGTCGCCGGCGAGCGTGCTGCGTCCGATCTGCCGTTCGCCTCCGCCGCCGCAGCCGCCGAGGTCACGACCGACCAGCCCGGCACGGTCGTCGACACGAACGGCGAACCCGTTCCGGACGTCGAGGTCGTCGCGACTCCGACGGACCCACAGTCCGGCGATCCCGTGTCGGTCGTCACGGACGACGACGGTGCGTTCGACCTGACCGGCTTGGAGCCCACGACCGAGTACGTCGTCTCGGTCGACGTCGAGGGGGCCGAGACTGCGACCGTCGTCACCCCGGAGTCCGGGGCCGCGACGCCGCTGGCGTTCGTGGTGCGGGCTGCGGCGGGTCCGGCTCCCGCGCCGTCGCCGTCACCGTCGCCGAGTGGCTCTCCTTCGGCGGCTCCGACCGGCCCCGCTGCCGGCTCGGGCTCTGGCTCCGCGCCGGTCTCGGGCCAGGGCGACGCGGGGGACGGTGGACCGCTGGCGTACACGGGCGCGGACCTCGGGCCGGGGCTCATCGCCGCCGGCGTGCTCGTGCTGCTCGGTGCGGCGCTGCTGACCTACCGCGCGGTGCGCAACCGCCGCCGCACGGACCACCTGCAGGACTGACCGGGGCGGGCGCGGGCGCGGTCGCGGCGGCCGCGGTCGCACAACACGCCGCCCGCCTCCACCGCGGTCGCAGAACACGCCGCCCGCGTCCGCCGAGGGGTCACGAACCGTCGCCTGCCGGATCCGCAGACGACAGTTCGTGCGACCCCGACGCCGCGCCAACGGCATGTCGTGACCACTCGGCGCCAGGCCGCACGCCTCCACCGCGGTCGCACAACACGCCGCCCGCGTCCACCGCGGGGTCACGAACCGTCGCCCGACGACCCGCCAGACGACAGTTCGTGCGACCCCGACGCCCCACCAACGGCATGTCGTGACCACTCGGCGCCAGGCCGCACGCCTCCACCGCGGTCGCACAACACGCCGCCCGCGTCCACCGCGGGGCCACGAACCGTCGCCCACCGACCCCGCAGACGACAGTTCGTGCCACCCCGACGCCCCACCAACGGCACGTCGTGACCACTCGGCGCCAGGCCGCACGCCACCGCAGCAGTCGCACAACACGCCGCCCGCGTCCGCCGAGGGGCCACGAACCGTCGCCCGCCGACCCGTCAGACGACAGTTCGTGCCACCCCGACGCCCCGCCAACGGCATGTCGTGACCACTCGGCGAACGCGCCCGCGCCCACGACCGCCGCCCGCGCCAGCCCCTACCGCGTCCGCGGCCGCCGCACCGAACCCGTGACGACGCCGATCGACCCCGTGACCGTCTGGATCGCCCGCCCGACGACCGGCACCGACGTGGTGACGACCGCGAGCGACGACGTGATGGCCTCGATGGACGAGGTCGACAGGTGCTCCTGCGCGTGCGAGTGCACCGGGAACCCGCGGCGTGCCAGCACGACGACCCCGAGCGCCCCGACCAGCACCGCGGCACCGGCGAACGGCAGGTACTGCAGCCCGACGATCCCGAGCGCCTGCCCGCCGAACGCCGCACCACCGGCGATGCCGATGTTCGACGCGCCGTTGACCAGCGCGCCGGCGATGTCGGGGGAGACGCCTCCGGCACGGATCGCCGCGGCCATGAAGAGCGTGCCGGTCGTGCCGTTCGCGGCCATCCAGATGCCCGCGACGACCATCGTCCCGATCAGGGAGCCGTGCACGAACGGCATCGTGGCGAAGGCCACGGCCATCACGGCGACCGAGGCGATCAGCGTCTGCCGGGGCGCACGGTCGACGAACATGCCGGCGAGCCAGAGCCCGACGACCCCGGTGCCACCGAGCACGAGCAGCGCCCCGCTGACCATGCCGGCGTCGAGCCCGGCGTCGATCGCGTACGGCCCGATGTAGGTGTAGACGACGTAGTGCCCACCGAACAGGAGCATGTCGGCGATCACGACGGACAGCAGTCCGGTGCGCGCCCAGGCCTTCGGCGACCCGATGTGCGGCGACGAGGCACCGCGGACGGCGGGCAGGAACAGCAGGGCGACGACCGCGAGTGCCGCTGCGGCGACACCGACGGAGAACACAGCCTGGCGCCAGCCGATGTGCTGCGCGACCCAGGTCGCGACGGGCACACCGAGCACGAACCCGAGCGAGCTGCCCGAGTACACGAACGCGATCGCCCGTCCCGCCAGCCGCGGCGGGACGATCCGGGTGGCGTACGCCGAGGCGACCGAGAAGAACAGTGCGTGCGCGATGCCGCCGACGACGCGTCCGGCGCAGACCACGGCGAACGACGGTGCGAGCGCGACCATCAGGTTCGACACGGTGTAGCCGACGAGCGTGGCGACGAGCACGGTCTTGCGGGGCAGCTTCGCGGTGAACGCGGTGAGCGGCAGCGCGAGGAGCGCGACGGCCGCGGCGTACACGGTGATGACGATGCCCATGGTGGCCTCGGTCACGCCGAGGTCGGCGCTCATCGTGCCGAGCAGCCCGACGGGCATGAGCTCGGTGGTGATGGCGAAGAACGTGGCCAGCCCGAGCACGGCGATGCCGACGATGGACTGACTGGTGACGGTGATCGGCCGCGTGTGGGTCGACACGGCCGAGGTGGTGGTGTTGGTGGACACGCTGCTGACCTCCTCCGAGGCACGGTGGAGCGCGCGACGATGCCGATCGTTCTGACGGCGGTGACCGGGAGGGTCTGCGGGGCGCGCTCGCTGGCGGATGTGGATGATGTGGGTACGACTCCACGACGAGTGCGCTCATCCAGTGTTGCACGATGGAACGACTCTCGCGAGGGCATCCAGCAAATACATCGGAGCGCTCCAACGAAACATTCAGGTACTGCTCGCCCGCTCAGTACTCGTTCGTCACCCGGCCCTGGACCCCGCCGCCGCGCAGCTCGATCGTCAACGTGCCGCTCCTGGACTGCGCCGACATCGACACCGACCCGTGCAGCGCCGCCTGCCGCGGGAAGCACGCCGTCGACGACTCGATGCGGTCCGCCGTCGCCACCAGGCAGATCGTCGACCGGTCCGTCCCGATGCCGGCCCAGACGTTCCAGGGCGTCTCGGCGGTCCCGCCGTCGAGCGCCCGGTTCGTGAAGACCAGTCGCGTCGTGTGCAGGCTCACCGGCGCAGCGACCGGCCCCGGCAGCTGGTCGGCGTACGTCTGCGGGACGTCGAGCAGCTGTTCGAGCGTCACCGTCCCCGCCGTCGGCGTGACACTCGGCGCCGCGGCGACGTCGGGCTGCGCGGTCCCGACGAGCGTCCCGGCGGCGAACGCGACGCCCACCGCCGCAGCTGCGCCGCCCGCGATCCAGGCGCGTGGTCGCTCCGTCCACAGCCACCGCCGCCACCGCGATCGCTCGGTCGGCACTGCCTGGAGGCCCGGCTCGTCCCCGCCGTCGCCCCCCGCGTCGTCGACGTGGTCGCCCCCACCGCCGTCGGTCGCCTCCGACACGTCGGCTCCGGCAGGCACGGCAGCCATGCCGGCGGGCGAGGACACGGGACCGGGCGCGGGCGCCTGCGTGGGCACGGACGCGTGCCCTGGACCCGACCGCGTCGCGGACGGGACGGACGTCCTGACCGGACCCGGGCCTCCCGGCAGTTGATCCCGCGCCGTCGATCCCGCACGGACGCGGGGTCGCCGTCCGCGTTCCAGGTCCTGCAGGGCGATCCGGGCGCGCGCCGCGTCCGCCGGGCTCGATCCTGCTCCCCAGGCGACGGCCTCGAGCCGTGCCCGTTCCGCTGCCACGTCGTCGTGGGCCATGCGCACTCCCGCTCTGCCGGTCGCGTGGACAGGTCCATCGTGGCACCGCCGAGCCGTGCGCGCGCACCCAGAACGAGGGAGTAGGCGTGGTGCATGAGCACCGACCCCATGCCGCAGCACGACGCCGACGCCGAGACCCTCGAGCCGCTGAGCCACGACACCCAGTCCGGCGAGGCCGACTACGTCGCGACCAGCCCCGGCGGTGCCGGCACAGAACGCCACGTGCCGACCGCCGACGAGGAGCAGGGCCGCGGCACCGAGTACGACCCGGTCGACCAGGGACCGCAGCAGGAGGGCCAGGGCGGCTAGCGGACCACCCGGCGCAGCACGGCGCGTTCGCCGTACGTCCAGATCGCACTCGTCACGACGTAGAGCGCGGCGGCGAGCGGTGCGATCGCCGCGAACACGACCGTGACGAACGGCACGTACCGACCCACGGCGGCGGTCGCGGCGGCTCCGGGGACGCCCGGTTCCGGTGTCGGCACCGGGTTCCAATGGGCATTCGACCGGCGGCTGAGCTCGACGACGACCGCGAGCACCGCCAGCAGGACCAGCACCACCCAGGCGTGCACCCACAGCGGCGACGTCAGGGTGACGACGAGCGAGTGGCCGAGTGGAACCCCGACGAGCGTCGCCTCCAGCAGGGCGTTCGCGGTGCCGCCGATCGAGGCGTGCGTGAACAGGGCGTAGACGAACGACACGACGGGTGCCTGCGCGAGGACGGGCAGGCAGCCGGCCAGCGGTGAGACCTTCTCGTCGGTGTACAGCTGCTGCACCGCCCGCTGCAGGCGCTGGGCGTCGCGGCCGTACCGCTTCCGCAGCGCAGCGAGCTGGGGTGCGAGGCGCCGACGGTCGCGCTCGGCCCGCACCTGCAGCACGGACAGCGGGACGAGCACCAGGCGGACGGCCAGGGTGAGGAGCACGACGGCGATCGCCGCGGCGAACGAGCCGGCGACGGGGGAGAGCGCCGCGGTGAGGGCGGCGACGAGGTCCGCTCCGCCGTGCAGCAGCGGGCCGACGAGGGGCAGGGTGGACAGGTCCATGACGGTTCCGATCGGTGGTGGGTCAGCGGGGTGCGCGAGCGGCCCGGCCACCGGTCGGTGGTCAGGCCGGGGTCGCGACCCCCGGTGCCCGTGAGCGGACGTGGCCGTCCGCGTCGGGGTGGCTCCACCCGATCCGGGTGACCAGGTCGGGCACCGCCGACCGGTCCGACACGGATGCCGAGCCGACCCCGAGGACGGCTGCCAGCACCGCGACGAGCAGCCGGGCGACGACGACGGTCACGGCGATGGCGGTCAGCCCGAGTGCCGCCACGGCCAGCAGGGGCAGCACCCCGGCGGCCGGGTCGCCGAGCACCAGCGCGGCGGTGGCGCGGAGCAGCAGCAGGACGGCGGTCATGGTCCGTTCAGCGTAACGCCCGCGTGCCGTCGAGGACCGGAAGGTGCGGCGGGGGAGGATCACGGCATGACCGCAGGTTCGCCGAGCACCCCAGCGACCGTCGCGCTCGAGGCGGCCGGGGTCCCGTACACGCCGCACGTGTACGAGCACCACGAGAGCGCCACCAACTTCGGAGAAGAGGCGGCCGCCGCCCTCGGGCTGCGCGAGGAGCAGGTCTTCAAGACCCTCGTCGTCTCCGTCGACGGCACCCTCGCCGTCGCGATCGTGCCGGTGGCGAACCGGCTCGACCTCAAGGCGATCGCCGCCGCGGTCGGCGGCAAGAAGGCGACGCTGGCCGATCCCACCCTCGCCGAGAAGCGCACGGGCTACGTGGTCGGCGGGATCAGCCCGGTCGGCCAGAAGACCCGGCTCCGCACCGTGCTCGACGAGTCGGCGCTGTCGTACGCGAGCATCTTCGTGTCCGGCGGACGGCGCGGCTTCGACGTCGAGGTGGCACCGACCGACCTCGCACGGATCACCGAGGCGGTCGCCGCACCCATCGCGCGGACCTGAGTCGAGTCGCCGCAAGTTTTTTCGGCACCCGGGAATGACCCGGGCCCTCCTGCGTTGCATTGAGTCGAAGGCACTCAAGTTCCCCAGGAGGTCCCTTTGCCAGAGACGTTCGGCCCGACCGGTAGCAACGACTCGTTCGACGAGTTCCTCGCCCGCCTGCTCGCGGCACAGCGCACCGGTGACCAGCAGCGCGTCCGCGCGTTCGGTCGACCGGTCGACATCACCCGGCTGCTCAGCCGCCGGACCCACGAGCTGCTCCAGCACACCGCCGAGTTCGCGGTCGCGCAGGGGCAGCGCGAGATCGACGCACTGCACATCCTGCACGTGCTCGTCCGCACCGAACCGTTCGACGCCGTCGTGCGTTCCGCCGGGGTCGATCCCCAGCGACTCGCCGAGGAGATCGAGCAGCGCCTGCCGATGGCGCACGAGCCGCTCGCCGAGCAGCCCGGCCGCCCGGCGCTGACCGGCACCGCCCAGCGCATCCTCGTCGAGGCGACGCAGGCCGCGCGGGGCTTCGGCAGCACCTACACCGACCCCGAGCACGTCTTCTTCGCGCTCGTGATGGACCAGGAGACCGTGACCGGCCAGCTGCTCGCCAGCGCCGGGATCACCCCGCAGGTCATGCAGGACTACGCCCAGCAGGCCGCGGCAGCAGCACGAGAGGGGCGTCCCATGCCAGGAACCAACGACGCCGTCGGCACCGACCAGGCCACCGACAGCGACACCCCGACGCTCGACCAGTTCGGCACCGACCTGACCGAGCGCGCCCGTGACGGGCACGTCGACCCGGTGATCGGCCGCGCCGACGAGATCGAGCAGACCGTCGAGATCCTGCTCCGCCGCACGAAGAACAACCCGGTGCTGATCGGTGAGCCCGGCGTCGGCAAGACCGCGATCGTCGAGGGCCTCGCCCAGCGCATCGTCGACGGTGACGTCCCCGCCCTGCTGCAGGGCAAGCGGGTCGTCGCACTCGACCTGCCCGGCATGCTCTCCGGCACCCGCTACCGCGGCGACTTCGAGGAGCGCCTCACCAAGGCGATGGACGAGATCGCGGCGCACGCCGACGAGCTCATCGTCTTCGTCGACGAGCTCCACACCGTCGTCGGTGCCGGTGGCGGCGGCGAGGGCGGCTCGATGGACGCCGGCAACATCCTCAAGCCCCGGCTCGCCCGCGGCGACCTGCACCTGGTCGGCGCGACGACGCTCAACGAGTACCGCCGGATCGAGAAGGACGCCGCGCTCGAGCGCCGGTTCCAGCCCGTCACGGTGGGGGAGCCGAACGTCGAGGACGCCGTCGCGATCCTGACCGGCCTCGCCCCGCGCTACGAGGAGCACCACGGCGTCGCCTACACGCCCGAGGCACTCCGCACCGCTGTCGAGCTCTCGCACCGCTACGTGACCGACCGGCACCTGCCGGACAAGGCCATCGACCTCATCGACCAGGCCGGTGCACGCCGCCGCCTCGCCCTGTCGGGCGACGTCGACGTCGAGGCACTGCGTGCCCAGGTCGCCGACCTGACGGCCCGCAAGGACCGTGCGGTCGCCGAGGAGCACTACGAGGAAGCGTCCGACCTGCGTGACGAGATCGTCGGACTGGAGGCCCGGATCACCGCCGCCTCGTCGGCGGACGCCAGCCGCCCCTCCAGTCCGGAATCCGCGGACACGTCGATCACGGAAGCCGACATCGCCGCCGTGGTGTCACGCGCCACCGGGATCCCGGTGACCCGCCTCGGCTCGGCCGACAAGACGCGGCTCGCCGCGCTCGAGTCCGAGCTGCACGACCGCGTCGTCGGCCAGGACGACGCCGTGCGGGCGATCGCCAAGGCGGTGCGGCGCAGCCGGACCGGCATGGGCGACCCGCGTCGTCCGGTGGGCAGCTTCCTGTTCCTCGGCCCGACGGGCGTCGGCAAGACGGAACTCGCGAAGGCCCTGGCGTCGTCGCTGTTCGGTGACGAGTCCGCCATGCTCCGCTTCGACATGAGCGAGTTCGGCGAACGCCACACCGTGTCCCGCCTGGTCGGTGCCCCTCCCGGGTACGTCGGCTACGACGAGGCCGGCCAGCTCACCGAGCGTGTCCGCCGCAACCCGTACTCGGTGATCCTGCTCGACGAGGTCGAGAAGGCCCACCCGGACGTCTTCAACCTGCTGCTGCAGGTCCTCGACGACGGCCGGCTCACCGACGGGCAGGGGCGGACGGTCGACTTCCGGAACACGGTCGTCATCATGACGTCGAACATCGGCTCGGAGTTCCTCGCCTCCCGCTCGGGAGCGCTCGGGTTCTCCCCGGTCGGTGCGACGGACGGCTACGCGGAAGACGACCTGCGGGCCCGCGTGATGGGCAAGCTGCGCGAGGCGATGCGGCCCGAGTTCATCAACCGCATCGACGAGATCGTGCTGTTCCGCAAGCTCGACCGGTCCCAGATCGCGTCGATCGTGTCGCTGCTGCTGCAGGACACGGCGCTCCGGCTGGTCGCACAGGACATGCTCCTGTCGGTGTCCGACGCGGCGGTCGACTGGCTCGCCGAGCACGGGTACGAACCGGAGTACGGCGCCCGCCCGCTCCGTCGGCTCATCCAGCGCGAGGTCGACGACCGCATCGCGACCCTGGTGGTCGAGGGCGGGGTCACCGCGGGTGACACCGTGCGGATCGACGTCGAGGGCGATGCCCTGACGGCGAGCGTCGCGGAGCACGCGGCGGTCTAGTCCGGTCGCATGCACACACGAGGGCCCGGTACCGATTCGGTACCGGGCCTTCGGCGTGCGCGGACCGCCGCGGTGCGCGCCGCCGCCGCGCACCGTGCGTGCTCCGTCACACGGTGCGAGGTTGCCCGCACCGTGCGCGCCTGCGATCCGGCACCGAGCGCGCAAGCTGCCACCGGTCCGCCGGCGGCGCACGGTGCAGCCGGGAGGCCCGGCGCCGGTGCGCGACGGGAACTCGGCACACAGCCGGCGAGTCGACACCAGAACACCAACCTCGCACCGTGATCAGCCTGTTCGGGAATGCAATTCCGGAGGTTTTCCGGAAAAGGGGTTGCGCTCCGAATTGCGGTGCCGATAGTGTTCACTCGTCGCGAACGGTCGAACATTCGACCCGGACGACTCCGCCAGCTCGAGACCGAAAGGGGGCCGACCATGATGATCTCCGCAACCACTCCGTTCCGTGGAATCCGTGGACGCGTCGGTACCCCGTTCCGCGTCCGCTGACCCGGAGCGTCCCACTCTCCTGACACCTGTGCCTCCGGGCACCGTGCACTGAGCCGATCAGGCTCGTGCAGCACCGGTTCGTTCATCCGCTGAACGGCTCGACGGCTCGTTGATGCAAGCCGTCCGATCTGCGCGGACGACGCCGGAACAATGTCGGTGGACAGTGCGACGCTCTCGGTGTCGACGAGCATTCCGCGATCGTTGTCCGAACATTTCCGGACCATCCCGGAGTGCATTCTCACGCATTCAATTCCTGCTGCCCGCAACCCGGGCGGATTCGTCCTGCCCGACACCCGGGCAGCTCTGCCGTGCCCTGAAGGGGAACACCGTGACCACGAAGACCACCACCCGTCCACCCGATACCCGCGCGGTGCGCCGCCGGGTCTCACTCGCCGACCGCATCGCACTCCGGGTCGGGATGTCGCTCATCATCTGGAGCCGACGCACCCGCAAGGAGCGGCCCGAGGTCGACCTCGCCACGCTGGCCCGCCTCGAGCGGGAGCGCCAGCAGCGCGAGGCCGACTGGATCACCCAGGGCGCCGCCATGCGGATGTGGCGCTGACCCGCGGCGCTGCGGCGCCGGCGCCACACGCTCGCACGCATGGTGCGAGGTTCCGCACTCGGTGACCGCCCCTCGGGGTGGCACCACGTCCGGGACCTCGCACCACGCCGGGCCACCCTCGCACCGTGCGCCGACGTGTCGGACGCACCCCGGGCCTCCCGTACCGTTGGCGGGTGACCGAAACCGCAGCTGCACTCGTCGAACGCCTCACCGCCCTCGTGCCGGACTTCCCGAAGCCGGGGGTGCTCTTCCGTGACGTGACGCCGGTGTTCTCGGACGCCGTCGCGTTCGGCCGCGTGTGCGAAGCACTCGCGGCACCGTTCGCGGTCGGAGCCGGGTTCGACGCGGTCGCCGGCATCGAGGCCCGCGGCTTCGCACTGGCCGGGGGCATCGCCGCCCAGCACCAGGTCGGCGTGCTCACCGTGCGCAAGGCGGGCAAGCTCCCCGGCGAGGTCCTCAGCGAGCAGTACGCGCTGGAGTACGGCGAGGCCGAACTCGAACTGCGCCCCGGTCAGTTGCCGGCCAGCACCCGGGTGCTCGTCGTCGACGACGTCCTGGCCACCGGGGGGACCGGCGCTGCGACCATCACCCTGCTCGAACGCGCCGGGTACCAGGCCATCGGGTTCGCCGCCCTGCTCGAGCTCGACGGCCTGAACGGGCGCGAGCGTCTCGAGCCGCGCCTGCCCGTCGCGACGCTCGGCGCCGTCCCGGCCTGAGCGCGGGCAATCGCCCCGTCGGGGCGGCCATTCGTTCTCTCCACAGGCGCATCCCGTGCGTCCGCACGCGAGCACGTCTCGCACTAGTCTTGACGCACCATTTCGATCGAGGAGTCCCATCATCGTGACCGAGTCAGTCGCACCCGCGCCCGCCGAGCTTCCCCAGGCACCCGAGCCCCGGACCGCGACGACGACCACGACCGGCACCGAGCTCTTCGACGGTGAGCGCGGCGTCGTCGCGATCCGCGTCGACGGCGTCCTGAAGGACCTCGCGGCGGACGTGCAGGCCGGCGAGACCGCCGAGGCCGTCACCCTGCAGGAGCAGGACGGGCTCGACATCCTCCGCCACTCGGCCGCCCACGTGCTGGCGCAGGCCGTGCAGCAGATCAACCCGGACGCCAAGCTCGGCATCGGGCCGCCCGTCACCGACGGCTTCTACTACGACTTCGACGTCGCCGAGCCCTTCACCCCCGAAGACCTCAAGGCGATCGAGAAGGGCATGGACCGCATCGTCAAGCAGGCCCAGCGCTTCCGTCGCGTGGTCGTCACCGACGAGCAGGCACGCGAGCTGATGGCGGGGGAGCCCTACAAGCAGGAGCTCATCGGCCTCAAGGGCGCGGCGTCCGACGGTGACTCCGGCGAGAGCGTCGAGGTCGGGGCCGGCGAGCTCACCGTGTACGAGAACGTCGACCCGAAGTCGGGCGAGGTGCTCTGGCAGGACCTCTGCCGCGGCCCGCACGTCCCGCACACCCGCTGGATCGGCAACGCGGCCAAGCTCATGCGCGTCGCCGCCGCGTACTGGCGCGGCTCCGAGAAGAACCCGCAGCTGCAGCGCATCTACGGCACCGCCTGGCCCGACAAGGACCAGCTCAAGGCGTACCTCGTGCGCCTCGAGGAAGCCGCCAAGCGCGACCACCGCAAGCTCGGCGCCGAACTCGACCTGTTCTCGTTCCCCGACGAGATCGGTTCCGGCCTGGCGATCTTCCACCCCAAGGGCGGCATCATCCGCCGCGAGATGGAGGACTACTCGCGCCGTCGGCACGAGGAGAACGGCTACTCGTTCGTCTACACGCCCCACATCACCAAGGGCGACCTGTTCGAGACCTCCGGGCACCTCGGCTGGTACAAGGACGGCATGTTCCCGGCCATGCACATGGACGAGGCGAAGGACGAGGACGGCAACGTCACCCGGCAGGGCGCCGACTACTACCTCAAGCCGATGAACTGCCCGATGCACATCCTGGCGTACCGGTCGCAGCCCCGCTCCTACCGCGACCTGCCGCTCCGGATGTTCGAGTTCGGCACGGTGTACCGCAACGAGAAGTCCGGCGTCATCCACGGGCTGACCCGCGTGCGCGGCCTGACCCAGGACGACGCGCACATCTTCACCACGCAGGAGAAGATGAAGGAGGAGCTGACCACGACCCTCGCGTTCGTGCTCTCGCTCCTGCGCGACTACGGCCTCGACGACTTCTACCTCGAGCTCTCGACGAAGGACCCGGAGAAGTACGTCGGAGACGACGAGATCTGGGACGTCGCGACGGACACCCTGCGCCAGGTCGCCGAGGAGTCCGGCCTCGAGCTGGTGCCGGACCCCGCAGGCGCCGCGTTCTACGGCCCGAAGATCTCCGTGCAGGCCCGCGACGCCATCGGTCGCACCTGGCAGATGTCGACCGTGCAGCTCGACTTCAACCTGCCCGAGCGCTTCGGCATCGACTACACCGCTGCCGACGGCTCGCGCCAGCGTCCGGTGATGATCCACCGCGCGCTGTTCGGCTCGATCGAGCGCTTCTTCGGGGTCCTCACCGAGCACTACGCGGGCGCGTTCCCGGCGTGGCTGTCGCCCGTCCAGGTCGTCGGCATCCCGGTCGCGGCCGAGTACGGCGACTACCTCGACGAGGTCATCGCGAAGCTCCGCGCGCACGGGGTCCGCGCCGAGGTCGACCACTCGGACGACCGCATGCAGAAGAAGATCCGCACGCACACCAAGGCGAAGGTGCCGTTCCAGCTCATCGCCGGTGGCGACGACCGTGACGCCGGCGCCGTCAGCTTCCGCTTCCGCGACGGCCGCCAGGACAACGCGGTGCCCGTCGACGAGGCCGTGGACCGCATCCTCACCGCGATCCGCGAGCGCACGCAGGTCTGATGGCGCAGTCGGGAGGCCCGGAGCAGGCCGCGGGGACCGGTCACGTCGACGACGTGGCCGGCCCCACCGCCGCCGCGGGCTCCGAAGGCGCGGACACCGATCCGCTGGTGATCCGCGACGCGGCCACCGGTGCAGCCGTCCCGGACGCGTTCCAGCGGCTCTGGAACCCGCACCGGATGGCCTACATCGACGCCGGCCGCGAAGGCCGGGGACGCGGGCACGACGACGACTGCCCGTTCTGCGAAGCCCCGCGGAAGACCGACGAGGACGCCCTGATCGTGGCCCGCGGTGAGCACGCCTACGTGCTGCTCAACCTGTTCCCGTACAACAACGGGCACCTGCTCGTCTGCCCGTACCGGCACGTCCCGCTCTACGACGAGGCGACTCCGGACGAACTGCGCGAGATCGGCGAGCTGACCCAGACCGCGATGCGGGTGCTGCGCGAGGTCTCGCACTGCGACGGCTTCAACATCGGCATGAACCAGGGCGAGGTCGCCGGTGCCGGCGTGGCCGCACACCTGCACCAGCACATCGTCCCGCGGTGGCAGTCGGACGCGAACTTCTTCCCGATCATCGCCCGGACGAAGTCCATGTCGCAGTTGCTCGGCGAGACCCGTCGACTCGTCGCCGACGGGTGGCCCCGGGCGCACTAGACTGGTCGGCATCATGAGCGACAGCACCAGCACCTCCGGCACCCCTGGCACCTCGATCACCGGCTCCGACCGCGTCAAGCGCGGACTCGCCGAGATGCTCAAGGGCGGCGTGATCATGGACGTCGTCGACGCCGAGCAGGCCCGCATCGCGGAAGAAGCCGGTGCGACCGCCGTCATGGCCCTCGAGCGCGTCCCCGCCGACATCCGTGCGCAGGGCGGCGTCGCCCGCATGTCTGACCCCTCGATGATCGAGGAGATCATCGCCGCGGTGTCGATCCCCGTCATGGCGAAGGCACGCATCGGCCACTTCGTCGAGGCGCAGGTGCTGCAGGAGCTCGGCGTCGACTACATCGACGAGTCCGAGGTGCTGTCGCCAGCCGACTACGTGAACCACATCGACAAGTGGAAGTTCACCACCCCCTTCGTCTGCGGTGCCACCAACCTGGGCGAGGCGCTCCGACGCATCACCGAGGGCGCGGCCATGATCCGTTCCAAGGGCGAGGCCGGCACGGGCGACGTGTCCGAGGCCACCAAGCACATCCGAACCATCACCAAGGAGATCGCGGCGCTCCGCAACCTGCGTGACGACGAGCTCTACGTCGCCGCCAAGGAGCTCCAGGCCCCGATCGACGTCGTGCAGGAAGTCGCCCGCACCGGCAAGCTCCCCGTCGTCCTCTTCACCGCCGGTGGTGTCGCCACCCCGGCCGACGCCGCCATGATGATGCAGCTCGGCGCCGACGGTGTCTTCGTCGGTTCCGGCATCTTCAAGTCCGGCGACCCGGCAGCGCGTGCCGCCGCGATCGTCAAGGCGACGACCTTCCACGACGACCCCAAGGTCATCGCCGAGGTGTCCCGTGGTCTGGGCGAGGCGATGGTCGGCATCAACGTCGCCGACGTCCCCGCACCGCACCGCCTCGCCGAGCGTGGCTGGTAGTCCGACGAGCGCCGCTCGGCCCCGCATCGGGGTCCTGGCGCTGCAGGGTGACTTCCGCGAGCACATCGCCTCGCTGACCGAGCTCGGCGCCGACGTGGTGCCCCTCCGTCGCCCGGAGGAGATCGAGACCCTCGACGGTGTCGTGATCCCCGGGGGCGAGTCGAGCGTGATGGACAAGCTGTCCCGCGCGTTCGGTGTCGCCGAGCCCCTCGCCGACGCGATCCGCGGTGGCCTGCCCACCTACGGCACCTGCGCCGGCATGATCATGCTGTCGTCGCGGATCACCGACGGCATCAGCGGCCAGCAGACCCTCGACGTGCTCGACACCACCGTGCGCCGCAACGCGTTCGGTGCGCAGAACGACTCGTTCGAGATCGACATCCCGATGCCCGACCTCGGCGAGGCCCCGGTGCACGCGGTGTTCATCCGGGCCCCCGTCGTGGAGCAGCGCGGCGACGACGTCCACGTGCTCGGCGCACTGCCCGACGGCCAGGTCGTCGCCGTGCAGCAGGGCAACGTCATCGCGAGTGCGTTCCACCCCGAGGTCGCCGGCGAGGACCGCTTCCACCGCCGGTTCCTCGACCTGGTGCGCAGCGCCTGAGGCGTGACCGTCCACCCGCCGCACCGACGGGACGGAAGCCGCGCCGCGCCTCCAGACCGGTGTTCGGCCCACAGGGCCGCTAAACTGAGCGGGACTTTCCGCAAGACGCAAGGAGAACCGTGTCCGGGCATTCCAAGTGGGCAACGACCAAGCACAAGAAGGCGGTCATCGACCAGCGCCGTGCCAAGTCGTTCGCCAAGCTGATCAAGAACATCGAGGTCGCCGCGAAGATGGGCGGTGCCGACATGTCCGGCAACCCGACCCTGGTCGACGCCGTGCAGAAGGCGAAGAAGACCTCGGTCCCCAACGACAACATCGACCGCGCCGTCAAGCGCGGTGCCGGTCTCACGGGCGAGACCATCGAGTACACGACGATCATGTACGAGGGCTACGGCCCCAACGGCGTCGCGATGCTCATCGAGTGCCTCACGGACAACAAGAACCGTGCTGCGGCCGAGGTCCGGACGGCGATGTCGCGCAACGGCGGCACCATGGCCGACCCGGGCAGCGTCGCCTACAACTTCTCGCGCAAGGGCGTCATCTCGGTCACGAAGACCGACGGCCTCGACGAGGACACCGTGATGACCGCGGTGCTGGACGCCGGTGTCGAGGACGTCATCGACCAGGGTGGCGGCTTCGAGATCATCACCGAGGCGAGCGACCTGGTCGCCGCCCGCACCGCCCTCCAGGACGCCGGCATCGACTACGACTCCGCCGACGCCGAGTTCGTGCCCGGCCTCAAGGTCCCGGTCGACGCCGAGACCGCCCGCAAGGTGTTCCGCCTGATCGACGCGCTCGAGGACTCGGACGACGTGCAGAACGTCTACTCGAACTTCGACATCCCCGCGGACGTCCAGGCCGAGCTCGACGAGGACGAGGGCGAGTAGCCGTGCTCCGTGTGCTCGGGGTGGACCCCGGGCTCACCCGGTGCGGCGTCGGCGTCGTCGAGGTCGCACCGAACCGGCGCGCACGGCTCGTCCACGTGACGGTCGTGCGCACCCCGCCGGACATGCCGCTCGAACAGCGGCTGCTCCGCATCGCCGACGGCATCGCCGCTGAGATCGACGAGCACCACCCGGATGCGGTCGCCGTCGAGCGGGTGTTCGCGCAGGCGAACGTCCGCACCGTGATGGGCACCGCGCAGGCCGCCGGCCTGGCGCTGCACGCCGCGGCCGCCCGCGGCCTGCCCGTCGGGCTGCACACCCCGTCCGAGGTCAAGGCCGCCGTCACCGGCTACGGCAACGCCGACAAGCGGCAGGTGCAGACCATGATCGCGCGCGTGCTCGGTCTGGACGAGGCCCCGAAGCCGGCCGACGCCGCCGACGCGCTCGCGTTGGCCGTGTGCCATGCCTGGAGGCTCGGATCACCCGACGCCGCCGGCTCGCGTGCCACGAACCTCACGCCGGCACAGCGCGCCTGGCGGGACGCCCAGGGCGGCAACGTCGACTCGCCGCTGGCCCGCGCGGCCGCCGCCGCGGCCCGCCCGCAGCGTGGCAGGTCGGCGTCGTCGGTGGGCGGCCCTAGGCTCGGAGCATGATCGCGAGTCTCCGGGGCACCTGCATCGACATCGCCGGTTCGGCCGTGGTGATCGAGGTCGGGGGAGTCGGGTACGCCGTCACCGTGACCCCCGCGCACGCGCTGACGATGCGCCACGGGTCCGAGGTGTTCGTGCGGACCGCCATGATCGTGCGCGAGGACGAGCACCTGCTCTTCGGGTTCGAGTCGACCGACGCGCTGCAGGTGTTCGACCTGCTCCGCGGGGTCTCCGGCGTCGGCCCGAAGTCCGCGATGGGCGTCCTGGCCCACATGGACCCGGCGCAGATCGCGAACGCCGTCGCGAACGAGGACGACGGTGCGTTCCGCAAGGTCTCCGGCATCGGCCCGAAGACCGCCAAGCTCATCATCGTCGCGCTCTCCGGCAAGCTCGTGGCCTTCGAGCAGGCCGCCGTGGTCGCGGCAGCACGGGGGACCGCAGTGCACCCCGCCGCGGTCGACGTCGTCTCGGCGCTCATCGGCCTCGGCTGGCGCGAGGACGCGGCACAGTCCGCGGTCGACGACGCCGTCGCCAACGAGCCCGGTGCCGCCGCGATGGGCACCCAGGCCCTGCTCCGTGCCGCCCTCGGCGCACTCCGACCCGCGGCAGCCGGCCGGTGAGCGGCATCACGTCCGCCGGCGCCGAGTCGCAGGAGGAACTCGCGTTCGAAGGCGCGCTCCGGCCGCGCTCGCTCGACGAGTTCGTCGGGCAGCGCAAGGTCCGCGGGCAGCTCGACCTGCTCCTCAAGGCCGCGGGCATGCAGGAGCGCACGCCCGACCACATCCTGATGGCGGGTCCTCCCGGCCTCGGCAAGACCACGCTCGCGATGATCGTCGCGCACGAGACCGGGCGACCGCTGCGCATGTCGAGTGGCCCGGCGATCCAGCACGCCGGTGACCTCGCCGCCGTGCTGTCGTCCCTGGTCCCGGGCGAAGTGCTGTTCATCGACGAGATCCACCGCATGGCCCGCTCGGCAGAGGAGATGCTCTACCTGGCGATGGAGGACTTCCGCATCGACGTGATGGTGGGCAAGGGTGCGGGTGCCACGAGCATCCCGCTCGACCTCGCACCGTTCACGCTCGTCGGCGCCACCACCCGGGCCGGCCTGCTGCCGAACCCGCTGCGCGACCGCTTCGGGTTCACCGCCCACCTCGAGTTCTACGAGAAGGACGAGCTCGAGCAGGTCCTGATCCGTGCGGCCCACCTGCTCGAACTCGACATCGACCGGACCGCCCTGCGCGAGATCGCCGGACGCTCCCGGGGCACCCCGCGCATCGCGAACCGCCTGCTCCGCCGGGTGCGCGACTACGCCCTCGTGCACCGCACCACCGACGGCATGGCCGCGGTCCAGGGTGCACTCGACCTGTACGACGTCGATGAACTCGGGCTCGACCGGCTCGACCGGGCCGTGGTCGAGATCATGCTGACCCGGTTCGACGGGGGCCCGGTCGGGCTGAACACCCTCGCCGTCTCCGTCGGCGAGGAATCCGAGACGATCGAGTCGGTCGTCGAACCGTTCCTCGTCCGGGTCGGTCTCGTGACGCGCACGCCCCGTGGGCGCATCGCCACACCACGTGCCTGGCGGCACCTCGGCCTCACTCCCGGACAGGCCGACGGCGGGCAGCCGGGGCTCTTCGACGACCAGGACACCGACGACTGAACGCCGATCAGTCGAGTGACATGCCACGGACACCGGCGTGCCCTAGACTGCTACGGCCCGAAACCGAGCAACCAGAGAAGGCAACGCATCATGGGTCAAGAAGTCATCCTCATCGTCATCGTCGTGGCGTTCGCGGCCTTCATGTTCTACAACAGCCGCAAGCGCAAGAAGCAGCAGGCCGAACTCGTGGACAAGATGGTCCCGGGCGCCAAGGTCATGCTGTCCTTCGGCCTCTACGGCACGCTCCTCTCCGTGAACGAGGAGAAGGTCACCGCTGACGTCGAGATCGCACCGGGGACCGTCGTCACCGTGCACCGCCAGACCCTGTCGCGCGTCGTCGACGACAACGCGTCCGACGTCGAGACCACCACGACCACCGAGGACGAGCCGAAGCCGGTGGCCGAGCTCAACGGCGAGCCGGTCTACGGCAAGCGGGTCGACACCGACCGCGTCGACGAGACCGACGCCACGAAGCGCAAGTCCGACGACTGACGCCCTCGGCCGCCGGGTCGTCTGACCCGGCGGCTTCCCTCTGCCGTCGCACGGTGTGCCGACGGTCCTGAACAGAAAGACGAGACGACCGGTGGCACGATCGACACCCGTCAAGAAGGCGCTGCGCTCGCTCACCTGGTTGGTGATCCTGATGGCGATCCTCGCCGGCGTGAACACCGCCGCGTCGATCCTCGCCGGCTCTTCGAAGGACGACACCGACAAGTGGTACCAGGGCGCGAGCTGGGTGCCGGAGCTGGCTCTGGACCTGCAGGGCGGCACGCAGCTGACCCTCGCGGCGCAGAACACCGAGGGCGACTCCGTCGCCTCGCAGCAGCTGCAGCAGGCGGTGAACATCATCCGCCAGCGCATCGACGCCACCGGTGTCTCCGAGTCCGAGATCAACACCCAGGGCGCGAACAACATCGTCGTCTCGATCCCGGGTCGCCCCGACAAGGCCACGATCGACCGCATCGAGGCAGCCGCCAAGCTGACCTTCCGTCCGGTGCTCTTCACCGAGGCCGCGACGAACTCCGCCGTCGGTGACGACGGCAAGGGCACCGCATCGGCCACGCCGTACTCGCCGCCGGCCTCGCTCGCCGCGACGCCGAGCGCGAAGCCGACGAACGCGAGCGACCTGAACTGGGTCACGCCGAAGCTGCAGGACCTCTACACCAACTACAACTGCGCGGCTCCGGACGACGTCACCACGGCGCCGGACGACGAGCCGCTGGTCACGTGTGACCAGGACGGCGCGGGGAAGTACATCCTCGGTCCGGTCGAGGTCTCCGGTGCCGACATCAGCAACGCCACTTCGGGTCTCGCCACCGACTCGCAGGGCACGTCGACGGGCCAGTGGGCCGTCAACCTGACGTTCAACGGCGAGGGCTCGAAGGACTTCCGCACCGTCACGAACCGTCTCGTCTCGCTCCAGCAGCCGCAGAACCAGTTCGCGATCGTGCTCGACGGTTCGGTCATCACCGCACCGACGACGAACTCCGCGATCACGAACGGCAAGGCGCAGATCACCGGATCGTTCACGGCCGAGTCGTCGAAGACCCTGGCGGACCAGCTCAAGTACGGTGCGCTGCCGATCAACTTCCAGGTGCAGTCGAACGAGAACATCTCGGCGACGCTCGGTACCGCGCAGCTCATCGGTGGCCTCGTCGCCGGCCTGATCGGTCTGATCCTGGTGATCATCTACTCGGTCATCCAGTACCGGGCCCTGGCGTTCGTCACGGTGCTGTCGCTCGGGATCGCCGCCGTGCTCACCTACCTGGTGATCGCGATCATGTCGTGGCGCGTCGACTACCGCCTCTCGTTGGCGGGCGTGGCGGGTCTCATCGTCGCCATCGGCATCACGGCGGACTCGTTCATCGTCTACTTCGAGCGCATCCGTGACGAACTCCGTGACGGCCGTGCCCTCGAGAGCGCGGTCGAGTCCGGCTGGAAGCGTGCCCTCCGCACGATCCTGGCGTCCGACGCGGTGAACTTCCTCGCCGCCGTGACGCTCTACGTGCTCGCGGTCGCCGACGTGAAGGGCTTCGCGTTCACGCTGCTCCTCACGACCCTCATCGACATCGTGGTGGTCGCGCTCTTCACCCACCCGATGATGCAGCTCATCGCCCGCAGCCGGTTCTTCGGCGAGGGGCACCGCTTCAGCGGTCTCGACCCGGCAGCACTCGGTGCCGTCTACCGGGGGCGCGCACAGTTCCGCGCACCCGTCGTGGACGGCAAGCGCCAGCGCAGTGCCGGTGAGGCACAGCGCCGACAGACGATCGCGGAGCGGAAGGCCCAGCAGGCCTCCGGCGACAACGGCTCGACGCCGGACGGGAAGGACGACTGATGGCCAGCTTCAGCCAGTTCGGCAGCGACCTCTACACGGGGAAGCGGTCGTACGACATCATCGGGCGCCGGAAGACCTGGTACCTCATCGCCCTCGCGATGATCCTGATCTCCCTGGTCACCCCGTGGCTCCGTGGCGGGTACCAGCTCGGCATCGAGTTCACCGGCGGCTCGGAGTTCACGATCTCCGACGTCAAGACGCTCGACCAGAACATCGCCACCGAGACCGTCGAGGACGTCGTCCCGGAGTCGATCCCGCGCGTCTCGCAGCTCGGCACGCACGGCATCCGGGTCCAGACCGGGCAGCTCACCGACCGGCAGACGACCGAGGTGCAGGACGCCCTGGCGAAGGCCTACGACGTCCCGGAGAGCCAGGTCGCCGCGACCTTCATCGGCGCGACGTGGGGTGCCGACGTGCTCGCGCAGGCCATCCGTGGTCTCGTGATCTTCCTCGCCCTCGCCGCGGTCTTCATGACGCTGTACTTCCGCACCTGGAAGATGTCGCTGTCCGCGATGGCGGCGCTGCTGCACGACCTGCTCATCACGGCCGGCGTGTACGGCATCGTCGGGCTCGAGGTCACGCCCGCTGCGGTCATCGGCTTCCTGACGATCCTCGGGTACTCGCTCTACGACACCGTGGTGGTCTTCGACAAGGTGCGTGAGAACACCGCGCAGGAATCGATCCGGACGTTCAAGCAGTCGGTCAACCTCGCGGTCAACCAGACCCTCGTCCGATCGATCAACACCTCGGTCGTGGCACTGCTGCCGGTCGCGGCGATCCTCTTCATCGGGTCGTACGTGCTCGGCGCCGGTACCCTGCGCGACATCTCGCTCGCGCTGTTCATCGGCATCATCGTCGGCACCTACTCGACGATCTTCATCGCGTCGCCGATGTACGCGCAGCTGCGCGAGAACGAGCCGAAGATCAAGGAGTCCGACGCCAAGAAGACCGCGGCGGCCGAGAAGCGCCGGCGCGAGGTCGACGCAGCGGAGGCGAACGTCTGATGCCCATCGAGATCCAGGACATCGACGTCGCCGAGGCCCAGCGCCGCATCGACGCCGGAGCCCGCCTGTTCGACGTCCGTGAACAGGGGGAGTGGGACGAGGTCCACGCTCCCCAGGCCACGCTCGTGCCGATGTCGGAGTTCGTGGACCGCTGGCAGGAGATCGACGGCGGCGACCAGCCGGCCATCATCGTCTGCCACTCCGGCGGCCGTTCGTCGCGCATCGTCGCGGCGCTCGAGCAGTCGGGGGTCCCGGCCGTCAACCTCTCCGGCGGCATGCTCGCCTGGGAGCAGGCGGGGGCACCGGTGGAGCGCGACGCCCACGGCGAACCGCGTCACGGGCACTGACCGGGGACGCGTAGTCTTGTCGGATCGAGCTCGGATCGAGCTCTCGGACCGAGTCCTGGGAGGCGCATCATGACGGACACCCGCGAAGAGCCGTCCGCGCCGAGCCGCCCGGGTTCCGCCCCGCGGCCCTCGAGCCCGATCGGTCCGAACACCACCGGCAACCTCGGTTCCCTCCGCTCGCTGCTGCCGCGCCTGTTCTCGCGCGCCCAGCCGGCCGGCGCCGTGGACACACTGATCCGCACGGTCCGCTCGCACCACCCCAAGGCCGACGTGACGCTCATCGAGCGGGCCTACTCGGTCGCCGAGCGCGCGCACGACGGGCAGAAGCGCAAGTCCGGTGAGCCGTACATCACGCACCCGGTCGCGGTCGCGCAGATCCTGGCCGACCTCGGCATCGGCACGATCACCATCGCGGCCGCGCTCCTGCACGACACGGTGGAGGACACCGACTACCAGCTCGACCAGCTGCGGGCCGACTTCGGCGACGAGATCGCGATGCTCGTCGACGGCGTCACGAAGCTCGACAAGGTCAAGTACGGCGACAGCGCGCAGGCCGAGACCGTCCGCAAGATGGTCATCGCGATGTCGAAGGACATCCGTGTCCTCGTCATCAAGCTCGCCGACCGCCTGCACAACGCCCGCACGTGGGGCTTCGTCGAGTCGACCTCCGCCACGCGCAAGGCGAAGGAGACGCTCGAGATCTACGCGCCGCTCGCGCACCGGCTCGGCATCCAGATGATCAAGCTCGAGCTCGAGGACCTGTCGTTCGCGGTCCTGCACCCGAAGCTCTACGTCGAGATCGACAGCCTGGTCAAGGAACGCCAGCCGAAGCGCGAGCAGTTCGTCCAGAACGTCATCGGCACCCTGAAGAAGGACCTGAAGGCCGCCAAGGTCCGCGGCGACGTCATGGGTAGGCCGAAGCAGTACTACTCGATCTACCAGAAGATGATCGTGCGGGGTCGTGAGTTCGACGAGATCTACGACCTCGTCGGCATCCGCGTGCTCGTGCCGACCGTGCGCGACTGCTACGCCATGCTCGGCTCGGTGCACGCCCGCTGGACCCCGCTGCCCGGTCGCTTCAAGGACTACATCGCGACCCCCAAGTTCAACCTGTACCAGTCGCTGCACACCACGGTGCTCGGACCGCAGGGTCGTGCGGTCGAGATCCAGATCCGCACGCACGAGATGCACCAGCGCGCCGAGTTCGGTGTCGCCGCCCACTGGAAGTACAAGCAACGCGCTGCCGGCCGTGACGCCGGTACCTCGTCGACCACGGACGACCAGGACATGGCGTGGCTCGCCCACATCACCGACTGGCAGGCCGAGACCAGCGACCCGGGCGAGTTCCTCGACTCACTGCGCTACGAGATCGGCGCCAAGGAGACGTACGTCTTCACGCCGCAGGGCAAGGTCATCGGACTCCCCGCCGGTGCCACCCCGGTCGACTTCGCCTACGCCGTGCACACCGAGATCGGCCACCGCACGATGGGTGCGAAGGTCAACGGCCGCCTGGTGCCGCTCGAGAGCCAGCTGTCCAGTGGCGACGTCGTCGAGATCTTCACATCGAAGAACCCCGACTCCGGCCCCTCGCAGGACTGGCTGCAGTTCGTCCGCAGCCCCCGCGCGCGCAACAAGATCAAGCAGTGGTTCACCAAGGAGCGCCGCGAAGAAGCGATCGAGCAGGGTCGCGACGCCATCGCCCGGGCGATGCGCAAGCAGAACCTCCCGCTCCAGCGCATCATGAGCCAGGGCAGCATCGCCGAGGTCGCCTCGTCGATGCGGTACGAGGACGTCTCCGCCCTGTACGCCGCCATCGGCGAGGGCCACGTCTCGACGCAGTCGGTGATCGAGAAGGTCCTCGGCAACGTCCAGACCGAGACCGAGACCGACGAACCCGAACTCGCGTTCCCGCGCCAGGTCACCAGTCGCCAGCTGCGCACGAGCGACAGCGGCGTGCTGGTCCGCGGTGCGCCCGACATCCTCGTGAAGCTCGCGAAGTGCTGCACGCCGGTGCCGGGCGACCAGATCGTGGGCTTCATCACCCGCGGCCAGGGCGTCTCGGTGCACCAGTCGTCGTGCACCAACGTGAAGTCGCTCATGAACGAGCCCGACCGGATGATCGAGGTCGAGTGGGCCCCGTCGTCGAAGTCGGTGTTCCTGGTGCAGATCCAGATCGAGGCGCTCGATCGGTCGGGCCTGCTCAGCGACGTCACCCGGGTGCTGACGGACCACCACGTGAACATACTGTCCGCGACGGTTTCGACCTCGTCCGACCGTCTCGCGCTGAGCCGGTTCGTGTTCGAGATGGGCGACACCATCCACCTCGACCGCGTGCTCAACGCGGTGCGACGCATCGACGCCGTCTACGACGTCTACCGCGTCAGCGCCGGCTAGCGGCAGGGCCCCGCGCGGCCCGCCCGCTGAGCGGTCACGAACTGTCGCCTGCGGCCCTGCCAACCGACGGTTCTTGACCACTCGGCGGACGTGAGCGGGGTGTTGTGACCGCCCGCACGCGCCGGACCGGGAGGCCCGTGGCGGCCCCGCCCCGCGCCTCCCGCCCGCCGACCGGTCACGACTCGTCGCACGGGCACCGCCGAGCGGTCAGGAACCGTCGACTGCAGCCGCGCCAACCGACAGTCCGTGACCACTCAACGAACGTGAGCAGGGTGTCCTGACCGCCCGCACGCGCCGGACCGGGAGGCACGTGGCGGCCCCGCCCCGCGCCTCCCGCCCGCCGACCGGTCACGACTCGTCGCGCGGGCACCGCCGAGCGGTCAGGAACCGTCGACTGCAGCCGCGCCAACCGACAGTTCGCGTCCACTCGGCGAACGTGAGCAGGGTGTCCTGACCGCCCGCACGCGCCGGACCGGGAGGCACGTGGCGGCCCCGCCCCGCGCCTCCCGCCCGCCGACCGGTCACGACTCGTCGTCCGGTCAGCGTCGACCAGTCACGAACCGTCGGCTGCAGCCGCGCCAACCGACATCCCGTGACCACTCGGCGTACCTGAGCGGGGTGTTGTGACCACCCGCGCCCGCACCCAGCGCGCGACCCCCTACCGCACAGCACCCCCAGCCGCGCCCTGCAGCCCCCGCAGGCGCCGCTCGGCCTGCCGCACCATGGGGATCGTCCCGAGCGACGTCAGGCGTGCCCGCAGCTCGGCAGCGGTGACCGCCCCGATTGCGAGCAGCCCGCGCACGGCCGTCGCCTCGGCCTCCCCGAACGCACCGGCCGAGGGGCCCGGCGTCCGGAGCAGGTCGACCGCGGTCCGCGCAGGCACCGTGACCCGCAGCCGCGAGAGCTCGACGGTGTCGTCGACGTCGATCCGGACCTCCCGCAGGCGCACGTCCGGCCCGACGTGGACGCGGATCTGCGGCGGGATGCAGGCCTCGAGCGGCACCGGCGGCCGCGACACCGCGCCCCAGATCCACGCGGCGGTCAGGGTGCAGGCGATCAGCCGCGCGTCCCGCAGGACCCAGGCGGCTGCGGCCGCGCGCAACGACGGCGTCTGCGGCTCAGCGGGGGAGGCCCAGCAGGGACCGACGGCGACCAGCTCACCGGCCAGGACCGCCGCACGCAGCTCGGGTTCCGGCCAGTCGTCACTGGTCAGCAGTCGCGGGCGGGGCACCCGCACATCCTGCCCGACCTGCGGACGCGACCGACAGGCCTGTGGACAAGCCACGGGCAAGCCGGGAGGCACGTGGCGGGCCCGCACCGCGCCTCCAGGCCGTCGCCGGTCACGTCCACGGCGTGGGCCGCGTCGACGACGCAGCCAACTGACGGCCGCACCCCGGACCGGGCGCGACGCGCGTGCTCAGCGCAGGACGTCGGCGCGGTGCACGAGCGCCGCGGCACCGATGAGCGGACCGTCCTGGGACAACCCGGTCGGCACGATCTGCACCTTCGTGACGAACCCGAACTCGACACGCTCCGCCACGGCCTGCCGGGCGTACTCGAACAGGTCCGGGGTGACGTGTGAGAACCCGCCGCCGATGGCGACGATCTCGAGGTCCACCAGGCTCGTGGCGGCGGCGATGGCCTGCCCGAGGGCACGGCCGCTCCGCTGGATCGCTGCGACGGCGATCTCGTCACCGGCGGCGTACGCGGCCGAGAGCTCCTCGCCGGTCGTGCCCGCGAAGCCCTGACGACGTGCCCAGGCCACGGTCTTCGGGCCGCTGGCGATCGCCTCGAGGCAACCGGTGCCGCCGCAGGCGCAGGGGTCGTCGTAGCCGCCGCACTCGACGTGGCCGATGTGGCCTGCGTTGCCCGTCGGTCCGCTGACGGTGCGACCGTGCAGGATGAGCCCGCCGCCGACACCGGTGGAGACGATCATGCCCATGACGTGCTCGTAGCCCTGGGCCGCGCCGACCCAGTGCTCGGCCAGGGTGATCGCCAGGCCGTCCATGCGGAGCGTCACCGGGACGGCGTCCGGCACGAGCGCAGCGATCCGGTCGCGCAGCGGGTGGCCACGCCAGACCGGCATGTTGAGCGGGGAGACGAGGCCGTGCTCCTCGTCGACCGGGCCGGCGGATCCGACGCCGACGCCGACGAGCGTCGCGTCGGCGGGCAGCGCGCCGAGCGCGGCCGTGACGACCTCGTCGACGGCGGCCTGCAGCTCGTCCGAGGTGCGCTGCGGCCCGGTGGGGCTGCGGAACCGGGTCGCCGGCAGCACAACGCCCTGGTCGGTGACGAGCGCGGCCTCGACCTTCGTGCCGCCGAGGTCGACGGCCAGGGCGAGGGCGGGGGACTGGGGTGCGGTGCTGGACATGCGCGCTCCGATGCGGCGGTCTGGAGGCACGGTGCGGGTCGCCGACGCGTCGTCGCGTCCGGTGGGCACCGGCCTGGTCGTGGTGGGTCGTGCTGGGTGCGTGGGCTGGCTCAGCTGGGCTGGCTCAGCCGGGTGGGCTCAGCGCCGTGGGTCAGCCCCGTGGGTCAGTAGGACGTCGTGTCGTCGCCGAGCGCCGACGCGGCGCCCGTCTCGGCGCGGTGCGCGACCTCGTCGAGGATGCGGGCCGAGGCGCTCGTGCCGATGCGGTCGGCGCCCGCCTCGACCATCTCGAGCAGCGTGTCGAGGCCGCGGACGCCGCCGGAGGCCTTCACGCCGGTGTCGGCACCGACCGTGCGGCGCATCAGGGCGATGTGCTCGGCCGTCGCGCCACCGCCGGCGAACCCGGTCGAGGTCTTCACGAAGGCTGCGCCGGCGGTCTGTGCCGCACGCGAGGCCGCGACGATCTCGTCGTCGGTCAGGAACGCGGTCTCGAGGATCACCTTGACCACGCTGTCGCCGGCGGCGTCGACGACCGCGCGGACGTCCTGCTCGACGCGCTGCCAGTCACCCGACTTCGCGGCGCCGATGTTCTGCACCATGTCGAGCTCGAACGCGCCGTCGGCCAGGGCCTGCAGCGACTCGGCGACCTTCGCCGCGGTGGACGTGGTGCCGTGCGGGAAGCCGATCACGGTGCCGACGCCGACGCCGGTGCCCGTGAGGCGCTCGACGGCGTGGGCGACGTCGCTCGGACGGACGCAGACGCTGAAGACACGGTGGGCGGCGGCTTCGTCGAGCTGGGCGTCGACGTCCGCGCGGGTGAGTTCGGGCTTCAGGATCGCGTGGTCGATGAGGCCACGGACGGCATCGACGGTGACGGGGAAGGCTGCGTTGTCCACCCGGCAAGCCTACCCGTCAGGCGTGCCGCGTAGCGTGCAGGGCATGCAGGTCCTCGTCACCGGCGCCACCGGGTACATCGGTGGTCGTCTCGTCCCTCGTCTCCTCGAAGCCGGCCACTCCGTCCGGGTGTTCGTGCGCAACCCCCGGAAGCTCCAGGACGTCCCGTGGAGCAGTGAGGTCGACGTCGCGGAGGGCGACCTCCAGGACGCCGAGGCGGTGCGCGCCGCCGTCGACGGGGTCGAGGCGGTCTACTACCTGGCCCACGCGATGGGGGCCGACGGCGACTTCGAGTCGGCCGAGCGCGAGGCCGCCGAGACCATGGCGCGCGAGGCGAAGGCGGCCGGCGTCAGCCGGTTCGTCTACCTGGGTGGGCTGCACCCGGACGGGGAGCTGTCCAAGCACCTCCGCAGCCGCAAGGAGGTGGGGGAGATCCTCCTCGGCTCCGGCGTGCCGACGGTGGCGTACCAGGCCGGGGTCGTGATCGGCTCGGGCAGCACCTCGTTCGAGATGATCCGGCACCTGACCGACGTCCTGCCGTGGATGCCCGCGCCGCGCTGGGTCCGCAACCACATCCAGCCGATCGCGGTCCGCGACGTCCTGTACTACCTGGTGGCCGCGCTCGACGTCCCCGCCGACGTCAACCGCACCTTCGACATCGGCGGACCCGACGTCCTGCGGTACGGCCAGATGCTGAACGGCTACGCGGTCGAGGCGAAGCTGCCCCAGCGCCCGATCACGGTCCTGCCGGTGCTCACCCCGCGCCTCGCCGCACACTGGTTCAACGCCGTCACCCCGATCCCGCGCAAGCTCGCGACCCCGATCATCGAGTCGCTGCAGTTCGAGTGCGTGCAGCGCGAGCACGACATCGACGACGTCGTGCCGCAGCCCGAGGGCGGGCTCACCTCGTACCGTCGGGCCGTCCGCCTCGCGCTGAACAAGATGCGCATCGGTCAGGTCCAGACGAGCTGGCGCAGCGCGACGCTCTCGAGCGCCTCGGCCGACCCGATGCCGAACGACCCCGACTGGGCCGGGCACACGGTCTACGTCGACGACCGGAAGCGGCACTCCAGTGCCTCCGCCGAGGACGTCTGGCGCGTCGTCGAGTCGATCGGCGGCGACAACGGCTGGTACTCGTTCCCGCTCGCCTGGGTCGCCCGCGGCTGGATGGACAAGATCGCCGGCGGCGTCGGCCTGAACCGCGGTCGGCGTGACCAGCAGCGCCTGGAGCAGGGCGACGCGCTCGACTGGTGGCGCGTCGAACGACTCGAGCGCGGCCGGTACCTGCGACTCCGCGCCGAGTTCAAGTCGCCCGGTCGTGCCTGGCTCGAGATGACCGTCACACCGAGCCCCGACGGCGGCAGCGACTACCACCAGCGGGCCATCTACTTCCCGCAGGGCCTGGCCGGGCGGCTGTACTGGTACGGCATCCTGCCGTTCCACGGCGTCATCTTCCCCGGTATGGTCGAGCGCATCACCGCCGCCGCCGAGCGGGAGTCCGACCACACCGAGTCCACGCAGCGCAACCGGACGCAGCAGACCGGGACCCCCGAGCCGGCGCACGAGGAGGCAGCATGACCGACGACCGCAGCCCCGTCCTCTTCCTGGGGGACAGCATCACCGAACAGGGCGACTGGGACACCTGGCTCCCCGACGAGCACACGCTGAACCAGGGCATCGGTGGCGACACCACCGACGGCGTGCTGACGCGCCTCGACGCCGTCGTCGCCGAACAGCCCGAGGTGATCGTGCTGCTCATCGGCACGAACGACTTCGGCAACCACCGCGCCAGCGCCGAGCACGTGGTCCGCAACGTCGAGACCATCCTGGTCACGCTCCGCCGCGAGCTGCCGGGCGTGCGCCTGCTGCTCGTGTCGATCCTGCCCCGGCAAGCCGAGTACGCCACGAAGATCGAGCAGGCCAACCGGCACCTCCGGCAGTTCGTCGCCACGTGCCACGCGCAGTACCTCGACGCCTGGCCCGCCCTGGCCGACGGCGACCACCTGGACGCCCGCTTCACCGAGGACGGCCTGCACCTGACCGAAGACGGCTACCGCGCGCTGGTCGGTGAGCTGGTGCCGGCGCTCGAGCGCGTCCGCGACCTGCCGCCGATGTCGCGGTCGATCCAGGCGATCGACCTCGACGGCTCCGCGGACTGATGGCCGCACGCAAGGGGCGGCCCCCGGTGGGGTCGTCCCAGCACGGCGTGCCCGCAGGGTCCCCGCGACCCGCAGCCGCCGCACCTGCCAACGGTGCCCGCACCACCCCGCCATTCACCCGGCCCGCGCTGGCGCCGTCGATGATCGCGGCGATCGTGCTGCTGGCCTGCGTCGCCATCGTCGACTCGTCGGGCTTCGTCTTCGCCCGCTGGGGCGTCACGGTGCTCGCGTTGATCGTGCTGGTCTTCAGCGTGCGCGGCAAGGTCTGGTGGGCCGCCCTGCTCATGGCCGCAGTCGCCGTCTGCTGGAACCCGCTCGTCACGGTGCCGATCCCCGGACAGGTGTGGGCGGCACTGCAGCTGGTGGCCGCCGCGCTGTTCATCGTGGTGGGCATCGTGGTCAAGGTGCCCCGCGAGTCGGACGGACGGTAGGATCGGCAGGTCGGGTACAGGACCCGGCCGCACACCCGAAGGGCATGGATGAACGACGAGACCGAGCCGGTGACCGAGAGTCCTCTGCTGAACCCTCGACCGTCCTCCGGCGGTCTCGACCGATCCGACGTCGTCGTCCGCAAGGGGCGACTGACCCTGATCAACGGACACCTCACGCCGCAGCAGTCGATGATCGAGGACCTGCTGTTCCTCGACGACGCGCTCACCGCGGCTGACGTCGACCACCTGCTCATCCGCGGCAACGACCAGCGCCCGGTGATCGCCCTCGACGAGCGTGACCGCCAGCGCGCCGAGAGCGCCGTGATGTCCGCGGCCGTCAACGAGCCCTTCTACGCGAAGCCCCCGGGCAAGCCGGCCGTGCTCGTGCAGGACGACGGACTCGGCTCCGTCGAGGAACCCGTGCTCCGCGTGTTCCGTCCGCGGCTCGAGCCGCTCGGACGCCTGCGCTACGGCGCCGAGACGAGCGTCCAGCTCGAGTTCTGGCGCGTCACCGACATCGAGGTCCGCGCACCCGTCGAGAACGCCCTGATGCGTCGCAGCCTGCCGATCGACGAGTTCGTCCTCGTCGACATCGAACGCTACGGCCGCACCTGGCGCACCGTCGAGCACATGTTCGACGACCACGTCTCGGACATCCGGTTCCCGATCGACATCGTCTTCTCGTGGGTCGACGGCAACGCCATCGAGTACCAGCGCGCCCGCCAGGCCGCACAGTCGAACGTCGTCCTGGGCGAGGGCGACGACGCCCCGGCCCGGTTCCGCCAGATCGACGAGCTGAAGTACGCGCTCCGATCGGTGCACACCTTCGCGCCGTGGATCCGCCAGATCTACATCGCGACGGACTCCCCGGCGCCGCACTGGCTCGCCGAGCACCCGAAGGTCCGCATCGTCCGCAGCGAGGAGTTCTTCGCCGACCCCTCCGTGCTGCCGACGCACAACTCGCAGGCCGTCGAGTCGCAGCTGCACCACATCCCGGGCATCAGCGAGCACTTCATCTACTCGAACGACGACATGTTCTTCGGGCGCCTCGTCGACCCCTCGGTGTTCTACAGCCCGGGATCGGTCACGAAGTTCATCCTCGCGTCGACCCGGATCGGCCTCGGCTCCAACAACCCGGCACGCAGCGGTTTCGAGAACTCCGCCCGCGTGAACCGTCGCCTGCTGCAGCAGCGCTTCGGTGCGGTGACGACCCGGCACCTCGAGCACGCGCCGACGCCCCTGCGCGCCTCGATCATGACCGAGATGGAGCACGAGTTCGCCGACGAGTTCGCGGCCACTGCGGCCTCACGCTTCCGCGCCGCCGACAACATCTCGGTGACGAACTCGCTGTACCACTACTACTCGCTGCTCACCGGTCGGGCGATCATCCAGGAGAACGCGGCCGTCGGGTACATCGACACGACCATGGTCTCCGGACTCAAGGCCCTCGACGAGCTGCTGAAGAAGCGGAACGTGGACTTCTTCTGCCTGAACGACGGCAGCTTCCCGGAGGTGAGCGACGAAGAGCGTACGCAGCGCGTCACGGGCTTCCTGGAGCGCTACTTCCCGTTCCCTGCGCCGTGGGAGCGCCCCAGCGCTTAGGACGCGCCAGCGGCCTGCTGGGGCGCTCCGGGCGAGCCTGCGAGCCCGGTCCCACGGAGCGTCTAGGACGCGCCAGCGGCCTGCTGGGGCGCTCCGGGCGAGCCTGCGAGCCCGGTCCCACGGAGCGTCTAGGACGCGCCAGCGGCCTGCTGGGAGCGCCCCAGCGTCTAGGACGCGCCAGCGGCCTGCTGGGGCGCTCCGGGCGAGCCTGCGAGCCCGGCGCCGGAACCCAGCCAGCTGGTTCGCACGCCACCGCACGCCGACCGGTCACGACTCCCCGCCACCCCCACGCCGAGCGGTCGCAACCCGTCGCCTGCGCCGCCCACAGCCGACGGAACGTGACCACGCGACGCACCACCCGCGGTGAGTCGCGACCACCCCGCGGGCCGGGAGGCGCAAGTCGACCCCGCCACGGGCCTCCAGGCCGCCGCGCAGCGGGTCCACCGCGCGCGGGGGCGGCTCACGCAAACGCTTGGTGAGCAGAAGAGGTCGGGTCCGCATGACGGACCCGACCTCTTCTGCACGCGAAGTGCGCGGCGCTACCGGTGGACGGGGGAGACGGGCACCGAGTCGAGCGTGAACACCGGGATGCTCGAGGTGACCGGTGCAGGCTCCACGGCCGCGGGGATCGTCACGCCGTGCGCGGCGAGCTTCGCCTCGGTCTCGAGCGCGGAGACGGGCTGGCCGACGGTGGCGTAGTGCCCGATCGGCACGACCGAGTGCACCACGTTGTGGCCGTAGACGTGCACGAGGTTGAACGACTGCGCACCGTCTCGTCCGCGGGTGCCGCCCTGGTACTCCGTGAGGTCCTGCGTGTAGCAGGTGGCGCTGGCGACGGACACCGGGATGCCGGCGAAGACGGCACTGGTCGAGTAGTGCAGGTGACCGGCGATGATGGCGAGGACGTCACTGCCCTCGACGACCTCGGCGAGGGCCTGCTGGTCGCGGAGCTCGACGAGCACGGTGAGGTCCTGGACACTCGGCACCGGCGGGTGGTGCATCGCGAGGATGGTGCCGTGCGGCGCGGCCTCGGACAGGACCTCGGCGAGCCAGTCGAGCTGCTCGGGGGAGACCTCACCGTGGTGGTGACCCGGCACGCTCGTGTCCAGGGTGATCACGCGGAGACCGTTGACGTCGTAGACGAAGTCGACCGGGCGGTCGGTGGGCTGCAGGCCGAAGAGCTCCTGGCGGAAGGCACCGCGCTCGTCGTGGTTGCCCATCGCCCAGATGACCTGTGCACCGATGCGCTGCGCGGCCGGTTCGAGGATCTCGCGGACACGGGCGTACGCGCCCGGCTCGCCCTTGTCGGCCACGTCTCCGGTGACGACGATCGCTTCGGGACGCGTGCCCGAGGCTTCGATGTCCGCGACGATCTGCGTGAGCCGAGCGGCGGAGTCGACATCGCCGTACAGGTCGCGGTCCCCGGAGACGAGGTGCGTGTCGCTGAGGTGGAGGAGGAAGTGGTTCGGCCTGGGGTGTTCGGCCGTCCGGCTGTCCATCGGGGTCTCATTCCGTTGGCGGATGCGTGGTGCAACACGTTGCCACACCGTCCTGGACGAGTCCAGCACGCGAGAGTGAACCAGCCGTGAACTGGGGGCGGCGTGTTGCCCTGTGCACGAAGAAATCCCCGCCACATCGTGACGGGGGTTGCTTCGTGCGCTACCGATCAGTGATCGCCGGGGCCGACCTGGGGAGCCTGGTGGCCGCCCTCGAGGTTCGGGCCGTGGTGCGCGGCGTGTGCTGCCTCGAGCTCTGCCTTCGAGACCGGCTCGATGCGGTCTTCGAAGAAGAAGCGGGAGACACCGGCGCGGACCTTCTGCAGACCCGTGATCTTGCCCTTGGCGTTCGGGCGGATCATCAGCGGCTTGTACTCGTTGAACTGCAGGAGCTTCCACCGCTCGTACTCGTCAAGCTGCTCGTGCACCTCGATGTACTCGCCGTGGGGGAGTCGGACGATGCGGCCCGACTCGTAGCCGTGCAGGACGATCTCGCGGTCCTTCTTCTGGAGGGCGAGGCAGACACGCTTCGTGATCCAGAAGGCGATGAACGGACCGAGGACCGTCGTTGCCTGGATCACGTGGATCACGTGTTCGATCGACACCAGGAAGTGCGTCGCGATGATGTCCGACGAGGCTGCTGCCCACAGGCTGGCGTAGAGCGTGATGCCAGCGGCACCGAACGCCGTGCGCGTCGGGGCGTTCCGCGGACGGTCGAGGATGTGGTGCTCACGCTTGTCGCCCGTGACCCACGCCTCGATGAAGGGGTAGAGCAGGATCGCCAGGATGAGCAGCACCAGGACCGCGATCGGCGCCAGGATGTTGAACGACACCGTGTAGCCGAACCACACGACCTCCCAGTGCGGCGGGACCAGTCGGAGCGCGCCGTCGGCGAAGCCGATGTACCAGTCGGGCTGGGTACCGGCGGACACCGGGGAGGGGTCGTACGGGCCGTAGTTCCAGATCGGGTTGATCGTGAACAGCGACGCGATGAGGGCCAGGATGCCCGCGACGATGAAGAAGAACCCACCGGCCTTCGCGGCGAACGCCGGGAGGATCGGGACACCGACCACGTTCTCGTTGGTCTTGCCCGGACCGGCGAACTGCGTGTGCTTGTTGATCACGACGAGCACGAGGTGGACACCGAGCACCGCGACGAGGATCGCCGGCAGCAGCAGGATGTGCAGCGTGTACAGGCGGCCGACGATGTCGGTCCCCGGGAACTCGCCACCGAACAGCAGGTAGGCGATCCAGACGCCGATGACCGGGACACCCTCGATCATGCCGACGATGATCCGCAGACCGTTTCCGGAGAGCAGGTCGTCGGGGAGCGAGTAGCCGGTGAAACCCTCGGCCATGGCGAGGACCCAGAGCAGGAACCCGAAGACCCAGTTGAGCTCACGCGGCTTGCGGAAGGCACCGGTGAAGAACACGCGGGCCATGTGCAGCATGATCGACGCCACGAACAGCAGGGCTGCCCAGTGGTGGACCTGGCGGACGAAGAGCCCGCCGCGGATGTCGAACGAGATGTCGAGCGTGGACTGCAGGGCCGTCGACATCGCCACGCCCTTGAGCGGGACGTACGAGCCGTTGTAGACGACCTCGGTCATGGACGCCTGGAAGAAGAACGTCAGGAAGGTCCCGGAGAGCAGCACGACGACGAAGCTGTACAGCGCCACCTCGCCGAGCATGAAGCTCCAGTGGTCCGGGAAGATCTTGCGGCCGACTTCCTTGACGAGGCCCGAGATGCTGGTGCGCTCGTCGATGTAGTTGGCGACCCCGCCGATGATGCGGGATCCGCGCTCCGGCGCCGGCTTGTTCGTCGACGTGTTCGGTGCGGTGGTGGTGGTGCTGGTCATCAGCGTTCACGCTCCCAGAAGGACGGTCCGACCGGCTCGTGGAAGTCGCTCTGGGCAACCAGGTAGCCGTCGTCGTCGATCGCGATCGGAAGTTGGGGGAGGGGGCGTGCTGCCGGACCGAAGATGACCTCGCAGTTGTTCGAGACATCGAAGGTGGACTGGTGGCACGGGCACAGCAGGTGGTGCGTCTGCTGTTCGTAGAGCGCGACGGGGCAACCGACGTGGGTGCAGATCTTGGAGTACGCGACGATGCCGTCGTAGCCCCAGTTCTCGTGGCCCTTGGACGGGTTGAGGTCCTTCGGGTCGAGACGCATGAGGAGGACGGAGGCCTTGGCCTTCTCCTCCAGCATGTGCTCGGACTCCAGCATGCCCTCGGGGATGACGTGGAACACCGAACCGATGGTGACGTCGGAGGCCTTGATCGGCAGACCCGTCGGGTCCTTCGTCAGGCGCAGGCCCTGCTTCCAGAAGGTGTGGCGGAGCAGCTCGTTGGGGTCCTCGGCCGGAGCGAGGTCACGGACCAGGACGATGCCGGGGAGCGGGAACGCGGCCAGGGCACCGATCATCGAGTTGCGGATCAGCTTGCGACGGCTGAAGCCCGACTCCTTGTCGGCGAGCTGGAACGCCTCGACGGCCTTGGCGCGGGTCGCGTCGGTGCCGCGGGTGCCGTGACGGAGCTCGGTGATCTCACGGTCGACGACGAGCGACTTCGACCAGTAGACGGCGCCGAGGCCGAGGGCGAGGAGCGCGAGGGCGATCGACAGGCCCAGGAAGAGGTTCGCGGTGCGGACCGTCCCGAAGTCGCTCGGGTCGATCGGGAAGGCGACGTACGCAGCGATCGACAGGACGCTGCCGACGATCGACAGGTAGAAGTACGCGGCGACCTGGCGCTCGGCCAGACGCTGCTTCTTCGGGTCGACGTCGGTGCGACGCGGGCGGTGCGGCGGCTCGCCCGGGTTCTCGAACGGGTCGACGGGGAGGACCGCGATCCCGGGGGAGGTGGTCGTGCCGTGCTTCTCGACAGCCGAGGACGAGTTCAGCGTCTCGTCGTCGTGCTCTGCCATGGTGTTCCCTTCAGTGTCGTTCGACACGGACGATCAGTTGGACTTCGCGGTCAGCCAGACGGTCATCGCGACGACCGCGCCGAGTCCGAAGATCCAGATGAACAGACCCTCGGCGACCGGCCCCAGGGAGCCGAGTGCGAAGCCACCGGGGGACTTGTTGTCCTGCACGTACTTGAGGTACGTGATGATGTCGGCCTTCTGCTCCGGCGTCAGGTTCAGGTCGTTGAAGACCGGCATGTTCTGCGGGCCGGTGAGCATGGCCTCGTAGATGTGCTTGCCGGACACCGTCTCGAGGTTCGGGGCGTACTTGCCCTCGGTCAGCGCACCGCCGGCGCCGGCCACGTTGTGGCACATGGCGCAGTTGATGCGGAACAGTTCGGCGCCTTCGGCAGCGTCGCCGTCCTCACCGTTGGTGAGCTCGGTGGAGGGGACCGACGGGCCGGGGCCGAGGGAGGCGACGTACTGCGCGAGTGCGTCGACCTGCTCGTCCGTGAACTGCGCGGGCTTCTCTTCGGCCTGCGGGCCCTGAGCGGCCATCGGCATGCGGCCGGTGCCGACCTGGAAGTCGACCGACGCGGCGCCGACACCGATGAGGGACGGACCCTCGCTCGTGCCCTGCGCGGAGAGCCCGTGGCAGGTGGCGCAGTTCGACGCGAAGAGCTTCTCGCCCTCGTTCACCTGCGACTGGCTCGAGGCGGCGACGGTGTTCGTGCTGTCGTCGGCGTTCGCCGTGGAGCTGAACAGTGCGTACGCGCCACCGGTGGTCATGAGACCCACGACGATGAGCGACACGGTCGCCATCGGTGAACGGCGGCCCTTCTTGGACTTGGTTCTGTTGAACATGTGCTGGGGGGTGTCCAGTTCCTACTTGAGAAGGTAGATGACGGCGAAGAGGAAGATCCACACGACGTCGACGAAGTGCCAGTAGTACGACACGACGATGGCGGTGGTCGCTTCCTTGTGGCCGAAGTTCTTGGCGGCAAAACCGCGGCCGAGCGTCAGCAGGAAGGCGATGAGGCCACCGGTCACGTGGAGCCCGTGGAACCCGGTGGTCATGTAGAACGCCGAGCCGTAGGCACTGGAGGAGAGCGTCACGCCCTCGTGCCAGAGGTTGGCGTACTCGAAGATCTGGCCGCAGACGAAGATCGCACCCATCGCGTAGGTGACGAAGAACCACTCCGTCATGCCCCAGTGGCGCGGGTTCCAGCTCGTCCGGTGCACCTGGAAGCGCTCCGCGGCGAACACGGCGAACTGGCAGGCGAAGCTGGACAGCACCAGGATGATCGTGTTCACGGAGGCGAAGGGCACCTCGAGCTTCGCGGTCTCGGTCGCCCAGAGCTCAGGGGACGTGCTGCGGAGCGTGAAGTAGATCGCGAACAGGCCGGCGAAGAACATGACCTCGCTGCCCAGCCACACGATCGTCCCCACGGCCACGGCGTTCGGCCTGTTGAGGGCCGGACCGCTGGCTGATCTGGAGAGAGAGGTGCTAGTCACGTCCTCCATTATGGCCGAAACCCCCGACAGTGTTTTCGCAGGAGACTGGCGGGTCTCTCGAATTCACTACGATCGAGCCATGCCTGACGCACTTTCTTGGCCAGCAGTGATCAGCGCGCTCATGGCGCGCGAGGACCTGACGATCAGGCAATCCACATGGGCCATGGAGGAGATCGTGCACGGGCGCGCCACCCAGGCACAGATCGCGGCCTTCGCCGTGACGCTCCGCGCGAAGGGCGAGACCGTCGACGAGGTCGTCGGGTTCCGCGACGCGATCCTGGACGCCGCGGTTCCGCTCGACGTCGACCCGATGGCGCTCGACATCGTCGGGACCGGCGGCGACGTGGTCGGCACCGTGAACATCTCGACGATGGCGGCCATCGTGATCGCCGCCGCCGGGGTCCCCGTCGTCAAGCACGGGAACAAGGCCAGCTCGTCGAAGTCCGGCTCGAGCGACGTGCTCGCCGCCCTCGGACTCGATCTCACGATGGACGCCGCGCGTGTCGCGGACACCTTCCGGCGTGTCGGCCTGACCTTCGCCTTCGCCAACGCGTTCCACCCCGGTTTCGCCCACGCAGGCCCGGTCCGGCGCGAGATCGGCGTGCCGACGGTGTTCAACTTCCTCGGCCCGCTCGTCAACCCCGCACGGTGCGAGGCCAACGCCGTGGGGGTCGCCCAGCTCGACCTCGTCCCGATCATCACGGGCGTGTTCCAGACGCGCGGAGCGACGGCCCTCGTGTTCCGCGGCGACGACGGACTCGACGAGCTGACCACCACCGGGCACAGCCACATCTGGGAGGTCACCGGGGGCCGCGTGACCGAGCACGACCTCGACCCGCGCGACCTCGGCATCGCCCGGGCACGGACGGAGGACCTGCTCGGCGGCGACCCCGAGCACAACGCCGGTGTCGTCCACCGGGTGCTCGCGGGGGAGACCGGACCCGTCCGCGACATCGTCCTGCTGAACGCCGCGGCCGGCCTCGTCTCGTTCCGGCTGGCACAGGACCCGAACGAGTCCGACCGGCCGATCCTGCAGCGCTTCCGCGAGCAGCTGGTCGTCGCCGCCGAGGCGGTCGACTCGGGCGCCGGTGCGCGCAAACTGGCTGATTGGGTCGGCGCAGCTCCCGCCGCGTAGTCCACGCCGCCCTGCGCACCGTGCGCAGTTCGTCACCCGGTGCGAGCCTGACGGCTCGGTGCTGCGCCACGAGCGCGCACCAGGCGGTCACCCCTGCACCCGGTGAACAAGCTCGCACCGTGCCGTGCCGGCAACCCCGTGCCGGACTGGAGGCCCGCTGCGGGCCCGCCCCGCGCCTCCAGTCCGCACCGTGCGCGGTCTGCGATCCCGTGCCGCTTCCGCGCAAGCCGCACCGTGCGCAGTTCGTCACCCGGTGCGAGCCTGACGGCTCGGTGCTGCGCCACGAGCGCGCACCAGGCGGTCACCCCTGCACCCGGTGAACAAGCCCGCACCGTGCCGTGCCGGCAACCACCCCGCACCCAACCAACCAACCGACCGACCACCCGCGACCGACCCGCAGGAGACGCAACGCACAGGAGGCCCGGTGCCGGTTCCTGGAACCGGCACCGGGCCTCCTGTCCGTGCGTTCAGTGCACGCGGTCAGCGTGCGCGTGCTTCGTTACTGCACGTCCTCGTCGACCCAGTCGAAGGTCTTCGTGACGGCCTTCTTCCACAGGCGGAGCGTGCGCTCGCGCTCGGCGGCGTCGAGCTGGGGCTCCCAGCGCTTGTCCTCCTGCCAGTTGGCACGGAGCTCGTCGAGGTTGGCCCAGAAGCCGACCGCGAGACCGGCGGCGTAGGCCGCGCCGAGCGCCGTCGTCTCCGCGACGACCGGACGCACGACCGGCACGTTGAGCATGTCGGCCTGGAACTGCATGAGCTCGCTGTTCGCGGTCATGCCGCCGTCGACCTTGAGCTCGGTCAGGTCCACGCCGGAGTCGGCGTTGACCGCGTCGAGGACCTCGCGGGTCTGCAGCGCCGTCGCCTCGAGGGCGGCACGCGCGATGTGGCCCTTGTTGACGAAGCGGGTGAGGCCGACGATCGCACCGCGGGCATCGGGACGCCAGTACGGCGCGAAGAGCCCGGAGAACGCCGGCACGAAGTACACGCCGCCGTTGTCCTCGACGGTCTTGGCCAGGGCCTCGACCTCCGGGGCGCTGCCGATCAGACCGAGGTTGTCGCGGAGCCACTGAATGAGCGAGCCCGTGACGGCGATCGAACCCTCGAGGGCGTAGTGCGTCTCCTGGTCGCCGAGCTTGTAGCCGACGGTGGTGAGCAGGCCGTTCTCGGAGCGGACGATCTCGGTACCGGTGTTGAAGATCAGGAAGTTGCCGGTGCCGTAGGTGTTCTTCGACTCGCCCTGGTCGAACGCGGCCTGACCGAAGGTCGCGGCCTGCTGGTCGCCGAGGATGCCGGCGATCGGGACCTCGCGCAGCAGGCTCGAGGACTCGACGTGGCCGTAGACCTCGGAGGAGCTGACGATCTCGGGGAGCATCGACTTCGGGACACCGAAGTCGGCGAGGATGTCGTCGCGCCACTGCAGCGTCTCGAGGTCCATGAACAGCGTGCGGGACGCGTTCGTGACGTCGGTCTTGTGGACGCCGCCGTCGACGCCACCGGTCAGGTTCCAGAGGACCCAGGTGTCGGTGGTGCCGAAGAGCAGGTCGCCCGCCTCGGCCTTCTCACGAGCACCCTCGACGTTCTCGAGGATCCACATGATCTTGGTGCCGGCGAAGTACGTCGCGAGCGGCAGGCCGACGATGGCCTTGTACTTGTCGGTGTCGCCGTCGGCGAGCTTGTCGACGAGCGCCTGCGTGCGGGTGTCCTGCCAGACGATCGCGTTGTAGATCGGCTTGCCGGTGGTCTTGTCCCAGACGACGGCGGTCTCGCGCTGGTTGGTGATGCCCACGGCTGCGACGTCGTGGCGCGTGATGTCGGCACGCGACAGTGCCTGACCGATCACCTCGCGGGTGTTGTCCCAGATCTCGGCGGGGTCGTGCTCGACCCACCCGGCGCGCGGGAAGATCTGCTCGTGTTCCTTCTGCCCGGTCGAGATGATCGAACCGGAGTGGTCGAACACGATTGCTCGGGTCGAGGTCGTGCCCTGGTCGATGGCGACGATGTAGTCGGCCATTGGTGCTCCTTACGGGTGTGTTCGGTGCGGGTGCGTGTGCGGTCGTGCGGAACGGCCGTCCACGCCTTCGGGGTGGGGGTGGGTCAGCTGACGATGGGCAGCAGGGCGTAGGACAGCCCGGCGGCGAGGGCGCCACCGATCAGCGGTCCGACGACCGGCACCCAGGCGTAGGCCCAGTCGCTCGAGCCCTTGCCCTTGATGGGCAGGATGGCGTGCGCGATGCGGGGGCCGAGGTCACGGGCGGGGTTGATGGCGTAGCCGGTGGGGCCACCGAGGCTGACACCGATCGCGATCACGAGGAAGGCGACGGGGATCGCACCGAGCGATGCCGGCGTCTGACCGTTCGAGAACGCGATGACGACGAAGACCAGCACGAAGGTGCCGATGATCTCCGTGACGAGGTTCCAGCCGTACGACCGGATCGCGGGGCCGGTCGAGAAGACGCCGAGCTTGGCGGCCGCGTCGGGCTCCTCGTCGAAGTGCTGCTTGTAGGCGAGCCAGACGATGACCGCGCCGATGATCGCGCCGATCAGCTGCGCGAGCCAGTAGAGGAACATCTCGCCGACGGTGATCTTGCCGAGCAGGGCGAGCCCGAGGCTGACCGCGGGGTTGAGCTGACCGCCCGAGCTGTAGGAGACGGTGACACCGGCGAAGACCGCGAAGCCCCAGCCGATGGTGACCATCAGGAACCCGGCTCCGAAGCCCTTGGACTTCGCGAGCGAGACAGCGGCGACGACGCCGCCACCCAGGATGATGAGCATCGCCGTACCGACGAGCTCGGACAGGAAATTGACGCCGATGCCGTCCATCGGTGACCTCCAGTGCGTGAGGGTGGGGGTCCGGCCGTGCTGCGCCGCACTCCCCGTTGAGTGATTGAGGCCAACCATAGTGATGCGGTTCACGGCCCGGCGATGAATTCGTGAGCGAAGTGCGGCATCGTGCACGAACGTGCAGGACGAGTGTCCCCAGCACGATCCCGAGCCGGTGGCGCGTCCTCGGCGCACTGCACGAACGTGCATCGGGAGCGGACGGCTGCCCGTGCCGTCGATGTAGATTGGGCCCACTCCGGTCGACGACGCGCGGTGTGACCGCCACGGTTCGACCCCGTACCCGTGGAGGCACCGCATGAAGAAGCTCATCAACGACCCGCAGGCCGTGGTCGAGGAGACCGTCCGGGGCTTCGCCCGGGCACACGCCGGACACGTCGTCCTGGTCGAGGACCCGATCCACCTGCACCGCGCTGACGCACCCGTCGCCGGCAAGGTCGGGATCGTCAGCGGTGGCGGCAGTGGCCACGAGCCGCTGCACGCCGGCTTCGTCGGGTACGGCATGCTCGACGCCGCGGTGCCCGGCCCGGTGTTCACGAGCCCGACGCCCGACCCGATCGTCGCCGCGACGAAGGCCGTCGACGGCGGTGCGGGCGTGCTGCACATCGTGAAGAACTACACCGGCGACGTGCTCAACTTCGAGACGGCCGCCGAACTCGCGGCGATGGACGACGTCCGCGTCGAGTCCGTCGTGGTGGACGACGACGTCGCGGTGCAGGACTCCCTGTTCACCGCCGGCCGTCGCGGCGTCGCCGGGACCGTCGTGGTGGAGAAGTGCGCCGGCGCCGCCGCCGAACGCGGGGACGACCTGGACGCGGTCGCCGCCGTGGCCCGGCACGTCAACGACGTCACGCGGTCGATGGGGCTCGCACTGGCATCGGGCACCGTCCCGCACGCGGGGGAGCCGTCGTTCGTGCTGGCCGACGACGAGGTCGAGCTCGGCATCGGCATCCACGGCGAGCCGGGCCGCGAGCGGATCGCGATGGCACCGGCGGACGAGCTGGTCGACCGCGTGCTCGAACCGATCCTGACCGACCTCGACGCACCGGCCGGTTCGTCGCTGCTGCTCCTGGTGAACGGCATGGGCGGCACCCCGCTGTCCGAGCTCTACATCGCCTACCGACGCGCCGCCGAGGTCCTCTCGGACCGCGGCCACCAGGTCACGCGTAGTTTGGTCGGCGACTACGTCACGTCCCTCGAGATGCAGGGGTTCTCGCTCACCGTCACGGTGCTCGACGACGAACTCACGGACCTCTGGGACGCCCCGGTGGAGACCCCGGCCCTGCGCTGGGGACGCTGACCGACCACGACTGCGAGAGCGACTGCGACCGCGACCGCGACCGCGATCGCGACCGCGACCGCGACCGACCATGGCCGCTCGACCACCGGACCACGACACCGGGCCCCACCGGGCCGGACACACACGAAGGGAACCGCATTGGCGCTCGACACCGCATGGGCCATCGACTGGGTCCGTCGCACCGCCGCGACGATCGACGAACACCGCGCCGAGCTCGTCACGCTCGACCGTGAGATCGGGGACGGCGACCACGGCGAGAACCTCGACCGCGGGTTCCGGGCCGTGCTCGAGGCCGTCGACTCCGGGTCCTTCGACACCCCGGGTGCCGTGCTCAAGACCGTTGCGACGAAGCTCATCTCGACCGTGGGCGGAGCGGCCGGCCCGCTCTTCGGCACCGCCTACCTGAAGGCGGCGCAGGCCGCCGGTGACGCGGCCGAACTCGACGCGGACGCCCTGGTCGCCGTCCTCACCGCCGCCCGCGACGGGGTCGTCTCCCGCGGCAAGGCCGCGGTCGGCGACAAGACGATGGTCGACGCGTGGAGCCCCGCGGTCGACGCCGCAGCAGCGGCCGCCAGTGCCGGCGACGACCCGAAGGCCGTGCTCACCGCAGCAGCCGACGCCGCCGCGCAGGGTGCGGCGGACACCGAGCCGCTCGTCGCCCACAAGGGCCGCGCGAGCTACCTCGGCGACCGCGCGATCGGGTACCGCGACCCTGGTGCGCAGTCGACCGCGTACATCCTGCGCGCAGCGGTGGACGCAGCGTGACCGTCGGCATCCTGGTCGTCTCGCACAGCGCGGCGATCGCGACGGGCACCGTCGAGCTGGCACGGCAGATGGCCGCGGACGTGCCGCTCGTCGCCGCGGGCGGCACGGACGACGGTGGCATCGGGACCTCGTTCGAGGCGATCACCGCCGGCATCGAGGAACTCGCCGAGTCGGACGCCGTCGTGGTGCTGTGCGACCTCGGCTCCGCCTACCTGACGACCGACACCGCGCTCGACTTCCTGGACGACGACGTCCGTGCCCGCGTCCACGTGTCGCAGGCCCCGTTGGTCGAGGGAGCGGTGGCCGCTGCGGTCGCCGCCCAGACGGGCGGTGACGCCGATGCGGTCCTGGCCGCTGCGGCGTCGGCCGCGGGTTCCGAGGCGGACGCGAGCAGCACCTCCCGTCCGTCCGGTGACCAGCCTGGAGGCACGGGGCCGGCCGACGGGGCTGCTCCCGTCGACGGCGCGGCCGGCTCCGACCGCGTCAGCGCGTCGGTCGAGCTGGTGAACGAGACCGGGCTGCACGCCCGGCCCGCCGCGGAGTTCGTGAAGACGGCGGCGAAGTACGACGCGAGCGTGCACGTCAACGGCGTGGACGCGAAGAGCCTGCTGGCGATCATGGCCCTGGCGCTGCCGAAGGGTGCGACGGTGTCGATCGACGCGACCGGGCAGGACGCGCAGGCCGCGGTCGACGCCCTCGTGGAACTGGTCCGGTCCGGCTTCGGCGAGTAACACCGCCGCCGGACGAGTGACAGCGCCGCCGGGGGAGACCCCGGCGGCGGTGCCCGCCCCGGTCAACGGATCGAGATCGTCCCCGCAAGGTCGAGGTCCGAGGGGCCGCCGGTGACCCCGGCGTCCGCGAGCAGGGTGGCACCGAACACGGCGCTCCAGAACGTGCGGGCGTCCCGGGCGACGCCGCTCGGGCTCGTCCATCCCTGGTCGGCGACGACGCGCTCCAGGTAGCGCTCGGACTGCCGGAACAGCACGGCGAGCAGCAGCCGCACGCGCTCTCGCTGCGCCGGGTCGTCCCCGGCGGCCCCGAGCGCGCGCACCACGAGCGGGGTCGACGGCATCGCGAGGGCGGTGCGGGCGAGGACCTGCCGGAACGACTCCGCCGAGCGGGCACGACGGCCGGCCGCCTGCAGTCGCGTGGTGTCACGGAGGAACAGCGCGAAGGCGGCGTCGAGCACCAGGCGGTCCTTCGAGCCGTAGTGGTGCGTGATCTGGTTCGGGTAGACACCCGCGGCCCGGGCGACCTCGCTGACGGTGACGCTCCGAGCGCCTGCGCTGAGCAGTCCGGCGGTCGCGGCGAGGATCCTCGCCCGAGTCGCCGCGCCGCGAGCCGTGCCGGAGCCGTCCACCGTGGTTGCCATCTCGGAATTGTACGTGGTACAACTCAACTTGTTCAACGTACAAGAGGAGTTCCCGTGGACATCGTCATCACCGGCTTCGGCGCGGTCTCACCCTTCGGCCACGGCGTCGCGCCGCTCTGGGACGCCCTGGTGGCCGGTCGCTCCGGCGTCCGCGCCCTGCACCGCGACGGAGCGCTCTGGGAACAGGTGCCGATCCGGGTCGGGGCCGATGCCGCCCTCGACGCCGAGGGGTCGCTCGGGCGGGTCCGCGCCAATCGCCTGGATCGCAGTCAGCAGCTGGCGCTCGTCGCCGCGGACGAGGCCTGGGCCGACGCCGGTGCCCCCGCGGTGGAGGGCGACCGCCTCGCCGTGGTGATCGGCACCGGGATCGGGGGAGTGGAGACGCTCCTCGACGCCCACGACGTGCTCGGCGCGTCCGGTGCCCGGCGGGTCTCACCGCGCACGGTGCCGATGCTCATGGCGAACGGTGCCGCCGCGCAGATCAGCATCGCCTACGGGGCGCGGGGCGGCGCATACACGACGGTGTCGGCATGTGCCTCCGGTGCGGAGGCCATCGCCACCGCCGCGCGACTCATCGCCACCGGTGAGGCCGACGTCGTCATCACCGGCGGGACCGAGGCCGCGGTCACCCCGGTGACGATGGCGTCGTTCGCCCAGTCGCAGGCCCTCGCGAAGCCCGACGGCGACGACCCGACGACCCTGTCCCGGCCGTTCGACGCCGACCGCCGCGGCTTCGTCCTCGGCGAGGGCGCCGGCATCGTCGTGCTCGAGCGCGCCGACCACGCCGCCGCCCGGGGGCAGCGGTCGCACGGCACGCTCGCCGGGTGGGGGATCACCTCGGACGCGCACCACATCACCGCACCGCTGGCGGACGGCAGCGAGCAGGAGCGGGCGATGCGCGCCGCGATCCGGATGGCGGGACTCACCGGTGCCGACGTCGACCACGTGAACGCGCACGCGACCGGTACCCCGGTCGGCGACGTCGGCGAGGCGGCCGCCATCAGCCGTGCGGTGGGGACCGGAGCGCTGGTCACCGCTCCGAAGAGCGCCATCGGGCACATGTTCGGCGCTGCCGGCGCGGTCGAGGCGATCCTGACCCTGCGGGCGCTCGAGACCGGGACCGTGCCACCGACCCTGAACCTCGACCGGCTCGACCCTGCGGTGGACCTCGACGTCGTCTCCGGCACCGCCCGGACCGCGCCGCTCCGTGCCGCGTTGAACAACTCGTTCGGGTTCGGCGGTCAGAACGCGTCGCTGGTGTTCACCGCGGCGTGAGCTCCTGCAGGCCGGTGACCCGGAGCAGGTCGAGCTTCGCGGCGTCCTCGGAGCCCGGCACGACCGTGTAGACGACGATCCGCAGGTCACCGCCGGGGACACTCAGCACGTCGCAGTCGATCTCCACCGGCCCGACCGGCGTGTGCACGACCTTGCGGCTCGCACGGTGCTCGGCGATCCGGCCGGTCTCCCAGCGGCGGGCGAACTCGGGGGACTCCCGCAGCAGCCGTTCGACCAGGTCCGCCAGGTCACGGTCCGCCGGGTAACGCCCGTACGCCTGCCGCAGGTCGGCGGCGAGGTCGCTCGAGAACTCCTCCTGGTGCTCGTCGTCCCAGTCCACCCCGTCGCGCTCCTGCGTGAAGTGCCGCCAGACCAGGTTGCGATCGAGCCCGACGTACCGCGAGGGGTCGCCGTTCACCGCGGCCCACAGCTCGTTCCAGAGCACGATGTCGTGGGTCGCCGTGAACACCGCGAGCGGGACGTCACCGAGCCGGTCGACCAGCCGCTGCACGCCGGGCGTGATGTGCCGCGGCACCACCTGACGCGACGGCGGGGCGACGCCGGCCACCCGGCACAGGTGGTCCCGCTCCTCGGACGACAGCCGGAGCGCCGTCGCGAGGGCACCGAGCAGCTGCGGCGACGGGTTCGTCGCCCGGCCCTGCTCGAGGCGGACGACGTAGTCGACGCTCACGCCCGCCAGCGCGGCGAGCTCCTCGCGACGGAGGCCCGGGGTCCGTCTGCCGGGGCCGGCCGGCAGGCCGACCGCCTCGGGACGCACCCGGTCGCGCCAGGAACGCAACACGTTCGCGAACTCGCTCATGTCCACCATCATCGCCCCGCGCCTCCAGTCCGTCCTGGTACTGCCGGTCCCACCGTCGCACCGTGCCTGGGGGAGCCGGGCCGGCGGGGGCAGGCTGGGCGCATGACAACGACACTCATCACCGGGGCCAACCGCAGCCTCGGACTCGAGACCGCACGCCGACTGCTCGAAGCCGGCCACACCGTGTACGCCGGTATGCGCGACCCGGCGAGCGGCGACGACGCCCGCGCACTCGGCGCCCACGTCGTGCAGCTGGACGTCACCGACCAGGCCAGCATCGACGCGGCGATCGCGACGATCCCCGAACTCGACGTCCTGGTGAACAACGCCGGGATCCTCGGCAGCTCGTTCGGGGTCGACGACCTCGACGCGAGCGCGATGGCGACCGTGCTCGACACCAACGTCACCGGCATCGTCCGGGTGACCCAGGCCGCGCTGCCCCTGCTGCGACGTTCGGCGGCACCCGTCATCGTGAACGTCTCGTCGGGGGTGGGGTTCCCGCGCTGGCTGACGACACCGGGACACGACGAGTACGGGGTGCCGGCGGTGCCGTACGCGGCGTCGAAGGCCGCCGTGATCGCGTTGACCGTGCAGTACGCGAAGAACCTGCCCGGGTTCCGGGTGAACGCGAGCGACCCGGGCTACACCGCGACGGAGTTCAACGGGTTCGGCGGACACCAGACGATCACCGAGGGCACCGACGCCACGGTCATGCTCGCGACGATCGGCACCGACGGGCCGACGGGCGAGTTCCACAACCGCGAGGGCCGCATCGAGTACTGAGGGGCAGCGCTGCGTGTGCGCCCGCGCCCCGTCAGTCGTGCACGTCGGCGCCGAACCCCGGCCCGGGACGCATCATCCAGCCGTCCGGATCGGGCAGCGGGCGGAACCCGAACCGCTCGTACAGCCCGTGGGCATCCGCGGTGAACAGGGCGAAGCGCTTCAGGCCGAGCGGCTCGACCGCGTCGGTCACGCCGCGCACGAGTGCGACCCCGACGCCGCGGCCCCGGGCGTCGGGGTCCACGAACACGTCGGCGAGCCACCCGAACGTCACGCCGTCGGTGATCACGCGCGCGTAGCCGAGCTGCTCGCCGGTCGTCGCGTCGTACACGCCGAAGTTCCGGGAGCCGGCGATGATCGCCTCCTGCGTCGCCCGGTCACGGCCGCGGGCCCAGTACGACTCCTCGCTCAGCCAGCGGTGCACGCGGTCGACGTCGAGGTCTTCGGGGTCGGCGGAGAAGCGCAGATCGGTCACGTGACGAGTCAACCGGTGGACGCGCCTGCGGCGCAACGGCCGATCGGGGTGCGGTGGACCGCTCGCGTGGTCGGGTGGTCGGGTGGCCGTCGGCCTGGAGGCCCGTGGGGACCCCGACGCGCGGGTCGCGGCTGGCGGTCGGTCGCGCTGGTCCGCCGTCGGGCGTCCGGCATCCGCCGTCTGGCGTCCGGCGTCCGGCGTCCGGCGTCCGGCGTCCGGCGTCCGGCGTCTGTCAGGATGGCCGCATGCGCGCTGTCCAGTACGCCCAGTTCGGTTCCGTCCCCTCGATCGTCGACCTGCCGGAACCGGTCGCACCCGACCACGGCGTCGTCGTCCGGGAGGCTGCCACCGGCGTCTGCCGCAGTGACTGGCACGCCTGGAAGGGCCACGACGACTCCGTCCGGCTGCCGCACGTGCCCGGCCACGAGTTCGCCGGCGTCGTCGCGTCGATCGGCACGGGCGTCCAGCGCTTCGCCGTCGGCGACCGGGTCACGGCACCGTTCGTGTTCGCCTGCGGGACCTGCGCCGAATGCCTCGACGGCGCGACCCAGGTGTGCACCGCCCAGCAGCAGCCCGGGTTCGACCTGCAGGGCTCGTACGCGGACTCCCTGGTCGTCCCGCACGCCGACCTGAACCTCGTCGCGCTGCCCGATGCCGTGGACTTCGCGGTGGCGGCGGCGCTCGGCTGCCGATTCGGCACCGCGTTCCACGCCCTGCACGCCCGAGGGCGCGTCGCCGCAGGGGAGTGGGTCGTGGTCTACGGGTGCGGAGGAGTCGGACTCTCCGCGGTCATGGTCGCCGTGGCCGCCGGCGCGCACGTCGTCGCCGTCGATGTCTCCACGGCCGCACTCGAACGCGCAGCAGCCCTGGGCGCCGACACCGTGCTGATGGACGCCGATGCCGTCACCACGGTGCGGTCCCGCACGGGCGGCGGAGCACACGTCTCGCTCGACGCCTACGGCAGCCGTGCCACCTCGGTCGCCGCCGTGGCGTCCCTGCGTCCGCGCGGTCGGCACGTGCAGGTGGGGCTGCTGCTTGACGACGAAGCCGCTCCGGCGATCCCGATGGGCCGGGTCATCGCGGACGAACTCGAACTGCTCGGCAGCCACGGGGCAGCGGTCGGGGAGTACGGCGCGATGCTCGACGCCATCGTGGCCGGGCGGCTGCGTCCGGAAGAGACGATCGGCCGCACGATCGGCTTCGACGACCTGCCCGAGGCACTCGTCGCGATGGACCGCCCCGCCACTTCTTCAGGGATGACCGTCGCGGTGTTCTGAGGCTCGGGCGTTCCCGTCAGCCTTCGGTCCGCGCGTCCGCGCCCGCACAACTTTTCCATCGTCACCTTGGCAGGTCCATCGTCGCTGTCCAGGCTACTGACGGAACGTCCGCAGCGCGACTGCCTCGACGGCGACAACCCTTTGCAGATGTATACATGTATGCGTTACGCTGTTTCGCATGAGCAAAGTCATTACCACTCGTGTCCCTGACGAGGCATACGACAGCCTGGAATCCATCGCCCGCGAACACGGCCTGAAGATCGGGGAGCACTCCCGGGAAGTGCTCCTCGCGAGTCTTGGGCGCAGCGACGACCGTGACGAAGTCGACCGGTCGGGTCAGGCGCCCGTTCCGGAACGACTCAGCACGGTCGAACGTCACACTCTCGCGATGCTGCACCGCATCCACGCGCAGCAGCTCGCCGCGGATCCCGATGCAGCCGAGTGGGAGGTTGAGCGCGCCAAGGTCCTCGAATACGGTTGGACAGGGGAGTACCCGCAGCTCTTTACTACGATCTACGCCGAACTGCCGCGACGCGACAGCGGGCTCGTCATGGACATCCTCGACATGTTCCGTGCCCTCGAGACCTCGATGAAGCGTCTTGACAACGACGAGCGCATTGCGGTGGAGTCGCGGTCGCACAACATCGCGGTCTTCCGCGGGTTCGACGCTAACGACGACTACGAGAGCCGCCTGCTCAGCTACGCACGGCACCTGGTCGTCGATCAGGGGAAGTGGGTCGACTTGGCGGATCGGTTCGCGGACGGAACGCCGTACGACGGCGGCAACTCGCACCACCCCTGGTTGCGTTCGTACAAGCGAATGCTGGACGCGTTCACCCCCATCTGGCGCGAGAAGATCCGCGCTGGTGCGTTCGGCGACGGGTCCTTCGACCTGAAGGCCGACGAGCTCGCTCAGGTCCTCAACGCCTGAGCGGTGCGCAGACCCGAGTCTGCGTCACGCGCGTCATCGTCGGCGTACGAACCGACGTACAGAACCGCAACCGCGACGACAGCAACGGAAGATGAACTGGACGACGTAAACGACGCAATAGTGGACCCGGGAGGATCCGCCGCGCGAAACGCAATCACGCCACGAATCTTGTGTAGTAGAAAAACAAAACGGCCCGGCTCGCGGAAAATGCGAGACGGGCCGTTTGTTCTGCTTCGTCTAGAACACTGTCGTGATGGCGGACGATGCGTGGTCCCACAACTGGAACGTCGTAAGCATCGTCGTCAACACGAGAGGGATAAACGAAATAGCTACCGTAGAGCTTTTACGCACTGGCGTAACTTTTTCATCCGCGGTAGACTCGATACGAAGGCGGACAACGCGATGGACGCGCATCCGCATGGACACGGCGAAGTGCCTGGCCATATATACCTCTCCGCTGACGGTGAGCCAGCAAGTTCGACCGTCAGCTGGTTGTGCAGGACAGACCGCCCCGGCATCGCCGGGGCGGTTCTGTATCCAGGTAGTTCCCGAACACTGACCACACTACCGCGGATTCACGATTAACTGCGAGGGTCGGTGGTTCAATGCTGGCATTCCGCAAGCAGGGTGCAATCACATCGCTTGCAATCAGATCACTCCGATGGAGCGGCGGACTGGACTTCCACGCGGAGGAGATCGGCTGCGAGCATGTAAACCCACGAGACGCACGACTCCACTTCGGCCCGTGAGAGGTCTGCGTGCACGCCCTTGCTGGCCAAATCGTCGAGCGACTTCAGGCGGGTACCCAGCGTGACGAGGTTGGACGCGAGCAGGTCTGCATGGGTTGAGCGCCCCTTCCTCTCGTGCACCCAGGTCGTCAGCCTGTTCCGGTAATGGTCGTCGTCCATCGAGCGGGTCACGCCGTCCTCGCCTGCAACGGGAGGCCCAGGCGGGTAGAGCGCATCCGCCAGGGCTTTGATGGCGCGGCGGCACGAAGTTGCGGCCTGGCTGGCGGCCTCCTGCTCGTCGTCAACAGAGCGAGTTTCCGCGGCCCGCAGTGCCTCAAGCGCGGACGGCGCAACTCTCGCAAGCTCCGTCTCGACGAACCCTCGCCCCCTCGCTACGGAATCTGGGACTGCCTCGCCTACGAGAATCTGCGCCTCGGCGTCCAGGACGTAGGTGTAAGCGGCATCCTTGATTCGTTCGAGCATGCTTCGGCGTTCCGAGACAGGGATCGTAAGGCTCGCGCGCAACTTACGGCGGTCGAGGAAGGCCAAACCGGTGTCGAGTGGTGTCATGCCCTCGGGGATCTCGTCATCGTGGATGGTCATCAGAGAGGCGAGCGACGACTCAAGGCTTGCGACAGACGGGAACAGGAAGGTCTCCTTGTCGTCGAGCTTCATCCTGCGTCGTACCTCGAATGATTTCGCCGTGATCGCCCACTCCTTCTGGGCATCCTCAGCTCCAATCTGGGCAGTGAGCCGCGCGAGTAACGCTCGGTTGCGGTCTTGGGTTGAGTCGTCGACTCCCTGCACCTCCATGCGCAACCAGAACTCCGCGACGGCGTCTTGTCGGAGCATCGCTACACGGAGGGCGGCACGTGTGATCACGCTCGCTGGCGAGTTCGCGGCAGTGGCTGTGAGCGCGTCATCGATCGCACGCGCGATCCGTTCAGAGGGTGTGTCCATTCCCAGAGAGTAGCCGGATCGAACCTAAGTTGACATAATATGCATTATCGGCGCACCGGCGAAGATGCTTCGTGAGCAGAAGAGGTCGAGTCCGCTGTACGGACTCGACCCCTTCTGCTCACTGGATGACGACGGCGTCAGTCGGCGGGCTTCGTCGGGACGTCGTCGGCGTCGATCTCGAGCGCTGCTGGCTCGCCGCCCTGTTCCTCCAGGGTGTCCTGGTCGGTGTCGGGCTGCTCCGACGACTCGCTCTGGGTGGTCTCTTCGGCTGGGTCAGGCTGGCTGTAGCTCATGCGCCGGACGGTACGCCCGCGTTCCTGAACAGCCGCAAGCTCGGCGCCGAAGACACCTGGTGAGCAGCAATGGTCGAGTCCATCCGCTGGACTCGACCATTACTGCTCACGATGCGGGCCCGCCAGGCGGGCTCTGGCTCACGCCTGATTCAGGAGCACCGCGGTGGCGATGTAGCCGATGATCCCGACGACGATGGCGACGATCGACAGGATGATGCCCGCGAGGATCATTCCCCGGCTGCCACCGCGCTTCCGCGCGAGGATGCCGAGCACCAGACCGACGATGCCCGCCACCACACCGATGATGGCGATGAAGATGCCGCCGACGGTCCCGATGATGCCGAGCACCAGGGAGACGATGGCGAAGGTGTTCGACTGCGCGGGCGCGTTGCCGGGGTTGGACATGGTGGAGCTCCTTCTGGTCAGGACGCCGATCCAGGCCGGGTAGCCGATCGTGAGCGTCAGTCAGAACGGTAGTCCTCACACACGGCTTATGCCCAGATTCGCCCCCTGAGTCTGTCCCCCGGCTCAGGCTCCGACGTACGCCGCCAGGTGCTGCCCAGTCAGCGTCGACCGTGCCGCCACGAGTGCAGCGGGCGTCCCCTCGAACACGATCCGCCCGCCGTCGTGGCCGGCACCCGGTCCGAGGTCGATGATCCAGTCGGCGTGCGCCATCACGGCCTGGTGGTGCTCGATCACGACGACCGTCCGGCCGGCTTCGACGAGCCGGTCGAGCAGGCCGAGCAACTGCTCGACGTCGGCCAGGTGCAGGCCCGCGGTGGGCTCGTCGAGCACCACCACGCCGCCCCGGTCACCGAGGTGCGTCGCGAGCTTGAGCCGCTGCCGCTCTCCCCCGGACAACGTGGTGAGCGGCTGGCCGATCGTCAGGTACCCGAGCCCCACGTCGGCGAGCCGGGCGAGGATCGTGTGGGCCGCCGGCAGTGCGGACTCCCCCGCCGCGAAGAACGCCAGCGCGTCGGCGACGGACATGCCGAGCACCTCGCTGATGTCCTTCCCGCCCAGGTGGTACCCGAGCACGGACTGGTCGAACCGCTTGCCGTCGCACTCGACGCAGGGGCTCGCGACGCCCGCCATCATGCCGAGGTCGGTGTACACGACACCGGCACCGTTGCACGCCGGGCAGGCACCCTCGGAGTTGGCGCTGAACAGGGCGGGCTTGACGCCGTTGGCCTTCGCGAACGCCTTGCGGATCGGCTCGAGCAGGCCGGTGTACGTCGCCGGGTTGCTCCGCCGTGAGCCCCGGATGCCGCTCTGGTCGATGGCGACCACGTCGTCGCGCCGAGCCAGCGACCCGTGGATGAGCGTGCTCTTGCCCGAGCCGGCGACCCCCGTCACGACGGTGAGCACCCCGGTGGGGACGTCCACGTCGACGTCGTGGAGGTTGTGGGCCGAAGCGCCGCGGATCGCGATCGCCCCGTCCGGACGACGGACCTCGGACTTCACGGTCACGCGGTCGTCCAGGTGCCGACCGGTCACGGTCCCGCTGGCACGCAGCCCGTCGACGGACCCCTGGTAGCAGAGCGTCCCACCGCCGGAACCGGCACCGGGCCCGAGGTCGACGACGTGGTCGGCGATCGCGATGACCTCGGGCTTGTGCTCGACGACGAGGACGGTGTTGCCCTTGTCGCGCAACCGGACGAGCAGTTCGTTCATCCGCTCGATGTCGTGCGGGTGCAGCCCCGTGCTCGGCTCGTCGAAGACGTAGGTGACGTCGCTGAGCGAGGAGCCGAGGTGCTTCACCATCTTCACGCGCTGCCCCTCTCCCCCGGACAGCGTGCCGGTGGGGCGGTCGAGCGACAGGTAGCCGAGTCCGATCTCGACGAAGGACTCGAGCAGGTCGCGGAGCCCCTCGAGCAACGGCCCGGCCCCGGGGTCGTCGAGCCCCCGCAGCCAGGTGACGGCGTCGGTGATCTGCATCGCGCAGACGTCGGCGATGCTGCGGCCCGCGACCTTCGACGAGCGTGCGGTGTCGTTCAACCGGGTCCCGTCGCAGGCCGGACACGTCGTGAAGGTCACCGCACGGTCGACGAAGGCCCGGATGTGCGGCTGCATCGCCTCGCGGTCCTTCTGCAGGAACGATCGGCGGACCCGGTGCACGAGCCCCTCGTAGGTCATGTTGATGCCGGCGATCTTCTGCTTCGTCGGCTCGCGGTACAGGAAGTCCTGCCGCTCCTGCTCGGTGAAGTCGCGGATCGGGGTGTCCCGGTCGAAGTAGCCCGACTCGGCGTACAGCCGCACGTTCCACCCGTCGGTCCCGTACCCGGGGATCGTGAGGGCGCCGTCCCCGAGCGACTTCGTGTCGTCGAACAGCTGCGTCAGGTCGATGTCGTTCACCAGCCCCCGACCCTCGCAGTCGGCGCACATGCCGCCGAGCCGCGTGAACGAGACCTTCTGGGCCTTCGCGTCCGCACCCTTCTGCACCGTGATCGCTCCCCCGGCCGTCACGGTGGCGAGGTTGAACGAGAACGCGTTCGGCCCCCCGATGTGCGGCTGACCGAGTCGACTGAACAGCACGCGCAGCATCGCGTTCGCGTCCGTCGCGGTGCCGACGGTGGAGCGCGGGTCTGCGCCGATGCGCTCCTGGTCGACGACGATCGCGGTGGTCAGGCCGTCGAGCAGGTCGACGTCCGGGCGCGCGAGCGAGGGCATGAACCCCTGCACGAACGCGCTGTAGGTCTCGTTGATCATCCGCTGCGACTCGGCGGCGACCGTGCCGAACACGAGCGAGCTCTTGCCCGAGCCGGAGACCCCGGTGAACACCGTGAGCCGCCGCTTCGGCAGGTCCACGTCGACGTCGCGCAGGTTGTTCGCGCGGGCACCGCGCACCCGGATCCGGCCGTGCCGGTCGGCAGGGTGCGCGTCGGCGCCGGTGGGGTCGTCGTCGACCGGATCGGTGTGCATGCGGGTCAGCGTACCGACGGGAGGCCCGTGGCGGGGCCGCCACGGGCCTCCCGTCCGGTCCTGGGTCGGCCGTCAGGCCGTGGTGCGGTGCTCAGGCGCCGTGCCGGCGCACCAGGTCCGGCAGCTCGGCGGGTTCGAACTCCTCGTCGGTCGCGTCGAGTTCGTCGGCGGTCCACCACCGCGAGGCGAGGATGTCGACGCGCTCGTCGTCGGTCCACTCGGCGTCCGACAGCTCGAAGCCGGGCGTGCGGACGACGTAGAACTCGGCGTGCCCGCGGTCGTGGTCGGCGAGGTCCCACTCGACCGTGAAGTCCCAGGACCACACCGGTTCGCCCGGTTCGTCGATGACGATCCCGGTCTCCTCGCGCAGCTCACGGATCGCGGCGTCGCGGTGGGTCTCCCCCGGGTCGACCCCACCACCCGGCGTGATCCAGCGGTGGGCGCCGTCCGACGAGGGCGAGTTCGTGTCCATCAGGAACACGCGGCCCTCGGGGTCGAGCAGCAGGATGCGGGAGGTGCGGCGCAGGCCGGGCTTGGCGGTCACCCGCCCGACGTTAGCCGACGAAACCGCTGACGTCGCCGACCAGCTTGGTGTGGTCGGCGGGGATCGGCTCGACGGCGGCGAGGGCGATCTCGGCCGCGAACTCGGACACGCTGTAGAGCTTGCCGACCTCCTGCCGACGACCCTCGATCGCGCCGGGGTTCAGGCGGTTCAGCAGCGTCGCGGTGATCGTGCCCTCGATCATGTCGCCGGAGACGACGACGAACTCGATGCCGGCGGCCTCGAGCTGCGGGATGAGCTCACGGAGGGCGAGTTCTCCGGCGCGCTTGCTCTTGGCGACCGGGACGTACTCGTCCATCGTCTCGGCGGTCTCGACGAAGTGCGCCTGGTGGCTCGTGACGAACACCACGCGGGAGCCGGCGGGCATGTGCGGCACGGCGGTCTGCAGCATGTCGACCTGGGCGTCGCGGTTCAGGCGGAGCGCGTAGTCCTCGCCGACGCCGGACTCCATGCCGCCCGACGCGTTGAGCACGAGCAGGTCGATGCCGCCCCACTCCTGGACGACGGTGTCGACGAGGGCCTGCACGGAGTCGTGCTCGGTCAGGTCGGCGCCGACGGCCAGGGCGGAACCGCCCGCCTCGACGATCTTCTCGGCGATCTGCTCCGCGCGCTTGGCCTTGTTGCGGTAGTTCACGACGACCTTCGCCCCGGCCTCGGCGAGGTACCCGACGGTGTCGGCGCCGATGCCTCGGGACGAACCGGTGACGACGGCGCGCTTGTCGGTGAGGGATCCGGGGGCGAGGGGGTTGCTCACAGTCGTGTTCTCCAGGTCTGGTTCCGGCCGGTCGGGCGCACCGAGCCTACCAATCGCCTGCACGACCGTCGGACGGCCCTGATATGTTGAACGGAGTTGTACCGGCTGTCGCGACGCAGCGAGCCGCCGCGCGCGACCGAGGGAGGGAGATCGCGTGAACGGAATCGATTGGATCCAGAGCACCGTCTGGATCGGCCTGGTGTTGCTCCTGGGCGTGGTCGAGATCTTCACCCTCGACTTCATCTTCATCATGCTCGCGGCGGGTGCCGCCGGCGGGTTGATCGCCGCACTGCTCGGCGCCCCGTGGTGGCTGTCCGCCATCGTCGCCGCGGTGGCCGCACTCGTGCTGCTGTCGCTCGTCCGACCGCGCCTGCTCGTGGCGCTCGGCCGCGGGGCCGACCCGCACCGCACCAACGCCGAGGGGCTCATCGGGCTCGCCGGCACGGTCGCGGTCGCCTTCACCTCCTCCAGTCCTGGTCAGGTGCGCCTGGCCAACGGCGAGACCTGGAGCGCGCGGTTCGCCGCGGGCTCCGTCGACCGCACACCGCCACTCGGGACCCCCGTGGTCGTCGAGTCGATCGAGGGGTCGACCGCGGTCGTGCGCCTCGCAGAAAGGGCCACCTCGTGACCAGCATCTCCCCGGGGACGATCGCACTGCTCGTGCTCGTCCTCGTCGTCGTCATCTTCGTGATCGTCGTCCTGGCGAAGGCGATCCGGATCGTCCCGCAGGCCACCGCGGGCGTCGTCGAACGACTCGGCAAGTACCACAAGACCCTCAACCCGGGCTTGAACCTTCTCGTCCCGTTCATCGACCGCCTGCGGCCGCTGCTCGACATGCGTGAGCAGGTCGTCTCGTTCCCGCCGCAGCCCGTGATCACCGAGGACAACCTGGTGGTCTCGATCGACACGGTCGTCTACTTCCAGGTGACCGACGCCCGTGCCGCGACGTACGAGATCGCGAACTACCTCGGCGCCGTCGAGCAGCTCACCACCACCACGCTCCGCAACGTCGTCGGTGGCCTGAACCTCGAAGAGGCACTGACCAGCCGCGACAACATCAACGGCCAGCTCCGCGTCGTCCTCGACGAAGCCACGGGCAAGTGGGGCATCCGCGTCGGCCGAGTCGAGCTCAAGGCGATCGAGCCGCCCGTGTCCATCCAGGACGCCATGGAGCAGCAGCTCCGTGCCGAGCGCAGCCGACGTGCCGCGATCCTCCAGGCCGAGGGCACCAAGCAGTCCCAGATCCTCGAGGCCGAGGGACAGCGACAGGCAGCGATCCTGGCCGCCGAGGGTGACGCCAAGGCTCAGGTGCTCCGTGCCGAGGGTGAAGCCCAGGCCATCGCGACCGTGTTCGAGGCCATCCACACCGGTGACCCGGACGAGAAGCTGCTGTCCTACCAGTACCTGCAGACCCTGCCGAAGATCGCCGAGGGCACGTCGAACAAGCTCTGGATGATCCCGAGCGAGTTCACCGAGGCGCTGTCCGGCATCGCCAAGGGCTTCAGCGCCAGCCGTGGTGGCGGCGCCGGCCCGGTCGCCGGCGGCGCCGGTGGCACGGACTTCCTTTCCCGCATCTCCAAGCTCGCGAACGAGAGCCTGGCGAACACCGCAGCCGCGGACACCACGATGCCGCGGGCGGACGCCACCGCCGCGGACATCGTTCCCGAGTCCGACCTCGACGCACGTCTGGCCGAGTCGAACCGCAGTGTCGACGCACACCTCGCGGCGGCCGACGACGCGACCGCTGAACAGGTCGCCGACACTCCGCCCACGCCGGGCGACGACGCCTCCGGTCACCGCACCAGCGACGGCTCCGGTCGGCGCTGACGCTCCGGCACCAACACACGACGACGCCCGCCCCGGGGAACCGGGGCGGGCGTCGTCGTGTGTTCGGTGGTGTCAGGCGCCGCGTCGTGCGCGGAGGACCTGCAGGCGCTCTTCGAGGAGCTCCTCGAGTTCGTCGCGCGAGCGGCGCTCGAGCAGCATGTCCCAGTGGGTGCGGGGTGCCTTCACGTCCTCTTCGGCGACCTCGACGGGGATCCCGTCGTCGCCGAGCAGGCGGCCCTCGCGACCGGAGCGCGGCTCCGACCAGGTCTGGGGGACGTCCGCATCGGCCGAGAAGACGATGTCGAACGTCTCACCCGAATCCGTCTGGTAGACCGCGCGCTTGCGATCTGAGAGCTCGACGCCCTCTTCGCTCTGGAGACTCTGACTCCCGAGCCGCATGCCGCGGAGACTCCGATCAGCCATGTGTGTGCTCCTCTCGCTCGTCTGCCCTCCACAACACTGTCCCACGCCCCATCAATCCCGTACCGGCGCATTCACAGTCCGTTCCCAGTGGCTGGGCGCGGCGGGCCCGATCAGGAGCGGGTGCGACGGCCCCAGGGCGCGCAGGCGAGGAGCACGAGGAGTCCGCCGAGGGAGAGCAGGAGCGTGATCGAGCCGGACAGGATCGACGCCGGGGTGGTGGACGTGCCGAGCGGCACGTCGGTCACCATCGACGTCGCGGTGTACTCCGGCACCCGGTCGATCGTGCGCCCGCTCGGGTCGATGACCTGCGACGCTCCAACGGTCGAGATGTTCACGAGCGACCGACCGGTCTCGATGGCCCGCATCCGCGCGATCTCGAGCTGCTGCAGGTTCTCGTCGGTGCCCGAGAAGTCGGCGTTGTTCGTCTGCGCGAGGATCACCTGCGCTCCCCCGCGCACCATGTCGGCGGTCAGCCCGTCGTCGACGATGTCGAAGCAGATCGAGATGCCGGCACGGATGCCCGCGACGGAGAGCACGTTCGGCTTCGTCCCCGGCGTGTAGTCGCGCTGCAGCAGACCGATCAGCGACGGTGCGAGCTTGGAGAAGAACCAGCGGTCGGGCACGTACTCGCCGAACGGCACCGGGCGCTTCTTGTCGTAGGACGACTGCCAGCCGTCCGCGGTCCACACGAACGACGTGTTGTGCAGCACCCCTGACGGGGTCTGCGTGATGGCACCCGCGACGATCGGGGCGTCGAGCGAGTCGACCACCGAGTCGAGGGCGGAGGCGATGACCGGCTGCTGGCGCGGGTCGTACTCCGCACCGGCCTCCGGCCAGACGACCAGGTCCACACCCTTCGCGTCCACGTCCGTCGCCGCCACCTGCGCTGCCAGGACGTCGCCGGGCTCCGCACGGTCGAAGTAGCCCGCGGGACCGTTGCCCTGCACCGACTCGACCCGGATCGTGCCGCTCGTGGCGGTCGGCCACGCCGGCACGGCCAGGACCGCCGCGACGAGCAGACCCGCCGTCGCCACCCGCACGGGCAGCCGGAGCGTGACGCCCGGCACACGGGGTGCCACGAGCGCGAGCGACACCACGACCGCGACGCAGTACACGACGACGAACGTCAGCCCGAGGACGCCCACGTACGCGGCCAGGTGCGTGAACGGCCCCTGCGACTGCGACAGGCCCACCCGCCCCCAGGCGAAACCACCGTACGGCCAGCTCCCCGAGAACCACTCGCGTCCGGTCCAGAGCGCGGCGACGACGGCCGGGAGGCCCCACACGCGTCCGGCGGTCGAGGGCACCACGCGCGCGACCCAGCGGTACGCCAGGGCGATGGCGACGCTGCCGAGTGCGAAGAACGCGGCTTCGAGCAGGGCGAGTGCGAACCACGGGACCGGGCCCAGGTAGCGACCGGCCCACGAGATGGCCGGGATCCAGAACGCCGCGCCGGCGAGGTAGCCGATCCACGCCGCACGCCGCGCCCGCTGCCCCATCACCGCGAGCAGCATGCAGGCGAGTGCCGGGTAGGCGAGGAACCACCATCCGGGCGACGGGAACGCGAGGGCGAAGAGGATCCCGCCGATGACGGCCAACGGCACCGCGGTGCCCAGCGGCAACGCGGCGAACGGGCCCGTCGCGACCGCCCCGCGGCCGACGCGCGCGGGCAGCCCGCGCACACTGGTCTCCGGAACCCGCACCGGGCCTCCTGTCAGACCGCCGCGTAGGCGACGATGCCGCGGCGAACCGCGTCCGTCGCCCGTCGGGCGGTCTGGGCGAGCTCGTCGTCGCCGGCGTTCCGGATCTGGTCGAGCAGGTCGATGACCTGCTTCGACCAGCGCACGAAGTCGCCGGCCGGCAGGTCGAGGGTGCGGAGGACGTCGTCGAGGGCCGAGCCCGAGGCCCAGCGGAACATGCCGACGGCCATCGCCGGGGTCGGCGGCTGCGAACCGGCCAGGCGCGCCGCACGCTCGATGTCGTCGAGGCGCGACCAGATGGTCAGTGTCTCGTCGAGCGCGGGGCGGAACGCACCGCGGGGCAGGGCGTGCTCGGTGCCGGGCGCGTCCTCGCGGCGGGGCTGGTAGATGATCGTCGCGGCCATGGCAGCGAGCTGTGCCGGGGTGAGGTCCTTCCAGACCCCCGCCTCGAGGCACTCGGCGACGAGCAGGTCGCGGTCGCCGTAGATGCGCTGCAGACGACGGCCGCCCGCGGCCACAGTGGCTTCGCCGTTGCCGGCGTCGACCAGGTAGCCGAGCTCGAGCAGGACCTCGGTGACACGGTCGAACGTCGTGGCGACGGCGCCCGTGCGGGACCGGATCTGCTGGACGAGCTTGTCGTTGGCGCGCTTGAGCTTCCACCAGCGCTCGGACCAACGGGCGTGGGCTTCGCGTTCCGGGCAGGCGTGGCAGGGGTGGCGCTGCAGCTGGCGGCGGACCGCCGTGATCGCGGCCTGGCGTTCCTGGCGGGCGCCGTGTGACGCCTCGCGACCGCCGGGCACGTTCGTGCGCTCGAGGTCGGAGAGCTCACGGCGGAGTGCCGAGTACTCGGTGAAGTCGCCGAGGTGGCACTGCATCGCCTCGCGGTAGCCGTCGAGGGATTCCTGCTGCGAGCGGACCTTGCGGGCGAGGTCGACCACCGACCGGTCGGCCTGGAACTGGGCGAACGACGTCTCGAGGACCTCGCGCGTGCGCTGCCGGCCGAACTGGTCGATCAGGTTGACGGCCATGTTGTAGGTCGGCTTGAACGACGAGTTGAGCGGGTACGTGCGACGGCTGGCCAGCGACGCGACGGCCTGCGGGTCGAGCCCGTCGGTCCACTGGATGACCGAGTGCCCCTCGACGTCGATGCCACGACGACCGGCACGACCGGTGAGCTGCGTGTACTCCCCCGGGGTGATCGGCACACGGGCTTCGCCGTTGAACTTCTCGAGCTTCTCGAGCACGACGGTGCGCGCCGGCATGTTCACGCCGAGTGCCAGGGTCTCGGTGGCGAACACGACCTTGAGGAGCTTGCGCTGGAAGAGGTTCTCGACGACCTCCTTGAAGGCGGGGAGCAGGCCGGCGTGGTGCGCCGCGACCCCGCGCTCGAGCCCTTCGAGCCACTCCCAGTAGCCGAGGACGGCCAGGTCTTCGTCGAGCAGGGTGCGGCAGTGGTACTCCGCCGTCTCGCGGATCTCGTTGCGCTCCTGCACCGTCGTCAGGGACAGGCCCGAGCGCAGGACGTTGCGGACGCCCTGGTCGCAGCCGTTGCGGCTGAACACGAAGAAGATGGCGGGCAGGAGCATCCGCTCGTCGAGCATGTGCGCGATCTGCTCGCGGTGCACCTTCTCGGTGCGGGGCCCGCGACGCTCGGGGTAGCCACCACGACCGCGCCGGCCGCGGTGGCCGCCGCCGTTCCGCTCGCTCCGGGAACCGCCGCCGACCATGCGGAGCAGTTCCGGGTTCACGCGGTTCGTCGCCGCGGCACCGCTCGAGTCGAACAGGTCGACCATCTTCGAACCGACCAGGACGTGCTGCTCCAGCGGCACCGGGCGGTCTTCGGAGACGATGACGTCGGTGTCGCCGCGGACGGTCTGCAGCCAGTCGCCGAACTCCTCGGCGTTGGACACCGTGGCGCTGAGCGAGACCAGGCGAACCTCGGTCGGGAGGTGCAGGATGACCTCTTCCCACACGGCACCGCGGAACCGGTCGGCGAGGTAGTGCACCTCGTCGAGGACCACCCAGGCGAGGTCGTCGAGCAGGTCCGAGTCGGCGTAGATCATGTTCCGGAGTACCTCGGTCGTCATCACGACGACGCGGGCGCGGGGGTTCACGTTCGTGTCGCCGGTGAGCAGCCCGACCTCGGACTCGCCGTAGACGTCGACGAGCTCGGCGTACTTCTGGTTGCTGAGTGCCTTCATCGGCGTCGTGTAGAAGACCTTCGCCGTCGGCTGGCGCATGGCGAGCCAGATGGCGAACTCGGCCACGATCGTCTTACCGGCGCCGGTCGGGGCGGCGACCAGGACGCTGCGGCCCTGGTCGAGCGAGTCGCAGGCGGCGAACTGGAACGGGTCGAGGTCGAACCGCAGGTCCGTCCGGAAGAGCTCGAGGTTGCGCGACCGGTTGCGCACCTTGGCCGCGGCGAACCGCTCGGCCGCACTCGTGCCGCTCACAGGTCGTACTCCTCGTCGAGCTTCGCCTGGCGCTTGGCCAGACGGCGGTCGTGGATCCACGCGATGAAGCAGGCCGCGACGTACAGCACGGTCATCGGGATGGCCAGCAGGAACATCGAGATGACGTCGGCACTCGGGGTGACGATGGCGCAGAAGACCAGGATGCAGAGGATCGCGACGCGCCAGCTCTTGATGATGGCGGAGGCCGACAGCACCCCGACGAAGTTCAGCAGCACGATGAACACCGGCAGCACGAACGCGATGCCCACCGCGACGATGAGCTTGATGACGAAGTCGTAGTACGCCTTCGCATCGACGATCGAGGTGTCCTGGCTCGACACGAAGCTGCCGAGGATGCCGACCACGTGCGGCAGGATGTACCACCCGAAGTAGCACCCGGCGAAGAACAGCGGGATCGCGGTGCCGAGGAAGCCCCAGACGTACTGCCGCTCGCGCCGGACGAGCGCAGGCACGATGAACGCCCAGATCTGGTACAGCCAGACCGGGCTCGCGATGACGACGCCGATGGTGATCGCGATCTGCAGCTTGAGGTCGAACGCCCCGGTGATCATCGGGAAGTTCAGCTCGGCCGTGTGTCCGCCGACCTTGGCGAGCTCGGTCACCGGTGCCCGGAGCGCGTCGAGCACCCACGGGGTGAGGAACCAGCCGCCGATCGCACCGACGACGATCGCCACGACTGCGCGGAAGAGACGGTTGCGCAGCTCGATGAGGTGCTGCCCGAGCGACATGCGGCCTTCGGCGTCGGTCTTCTGGCGCCCCTGCCGCTTCGCTCGCCCGCGCGCGGTCGTCGAAGCCATGTGCTCGATCTTACGGGGTCGGGACCGACAGTCCGCCGGGGTCGGCGCGGCCGCGTGGCAAGCGGGCGAGCGAGCGGGCGGGATCGGGTGTGCCTGGCGAGATCGGGCGTACCGGGTCGGAAGATCACACCAGGTACGCCCGGAACGACCAGGTACCCGAGGTCCACCGTGCGCGATCGGGCATACCTGGCGAGACCGGGCTCATCGGGTCGGAAGATCGCACCAGGTACGCCCGGAACGACCAGCTACCCGAGCTTCACCGTGCGGGATCGGGCGTGCCGCGCCACATCGGGCTTACCTGGCGGGATCGGGCATACCTGGCGGCAACGGGCATACCGGGTCGGAAGATCACACCAGGTACGCCCGGAACAACCAGGTACCCGAGGTCCACCGTGCGCGATCGGGCGTCCCTGGCGAGATCAGGCATACCTGGCGGGATCGGGCGTACCGGGTCGGAACGTGCAGCGCTCGGACCGGCCGCAGCGGCGGACGTCAGCCGGCGGCGAGGGCCGCGGCCGCGAAGTCGCGCACGGCGTCACGGGCCGCGGGCGGGTCGAGCACCACGGCACGACCGGGCAACCCGGCAACGAGCCGGACCACGCCGTCGAACCCGTGCGACGCCGCGAGCCGGATGCGGACACGTCCGTCGGAGTCGGGCGCGTCGGCCGTGTCGGACAGGAAATCGGCGACCAGGGGCAGCGACGTCGAGTCGAGTTCCACCGTGACGATGACGTCGTCGGCGGCCTGCTGGAACAGCGTGTCCGGGATGACGACCTGGTCGATCGTCTTCTCGGCCGGGCGGTCGTCGACCCGGGCCTCGGACATCCGGTCGAGCCGGAACGTCCGGAGCGCCTGCCGATCGAGGTCCCACGCGCGCAGGTACCAGTCGGTGTCGATGGACTCGACCCGGAGCGGGTCGACCCGTCGGGTGCCACCCTGGGTGCGCGGTCCGGCGTACTCGAAGACCAGGCCGCGGCCGTCGGACATCGCCCGGCGGATGGTGGCGAGGGCGACGTCGTGCAGGTCCTGCCCGACGGCGACGGTCGACGCCGCTCCCCCGGCACCGCGGGAGAGCTTGGCCATGAGCGCGCGGATCGCGTCACGGTCGGCGGCCTCAGGCAGGGCGGAGAGGTACTGCAGACCGGCGATGAGCGCCGACGCCTCACGAGCCGACAGGCGCGGTGAGTCGTCGATCGCCACCAGGTTGGTCAGCACGATCATGTCGTTCTGGTCGAAGTCGTCCCAGGCGATGTCGAACAGGTCGCCGTGCTGGTACTGCATCGTCTCGCCGGGCACCCCGGAGACCGCGATGAGTTCGACGGCACGCCGGATGCGGGCCTCGGGCACACCGAAGTGCCGAGCTGCCTCGGCGACCGAGACCCGCTCGCGGTCGATCAGGTACGGCACCAGGGCGAGCAGGAACGCGAGCTTGTCCTGCGCCTGCAGGGGTTGGGCGTCAGCCACGAACGGGGTCCTCTCCGGGGGCTGCGGCAGGGTCGTCGTCGGTGTGGTCGCGCACGAGTGCACGGAGGCGCTCGTCGACCCGTGATCGAAGGTCGTCGGGCTCGAGCACCCGGACCTCGGGCCCGAAGGCGGCGAGTTCCTCGGCGAGGATCTGCGGGTCGACGTGGTGCAGCACGAGCGCGCCGTCGGCGTCGGTCTCGGTGTCGCGGCGACGGGTGAGTCGGCGTTCGGCGTCGGAACCCGGCGTCACGGCGATGCGCGCAGTGCGCTCGGCCCAGATCCGCTCGAGCTCGGCGAGGGTGCGCTCCCCCGCGCCGACGGGAGCGGTGTGCTGCCCGACCTCGTACTGGGTGACCGGTCCGACGATGCGGGCCAGCAGGTAGTTCTTGTCCGAGTCCGTCGCGAACTCGTGGGCGGCGAGCATCCACCGGCCGCCGTGCTGCACCAGGGCGAGCGGAGCCACTTCGCGACGACGGGCGTCGTGCTGCCCGGGCGTGATGTAGTCGAAGCGCACGGCTGCACCGCGGTCGAGCGCGGAGCGGAGCGGCTCGAACGACGCATCACGGGCGCGGAGCCGCGGGGCGTACGCGTCAACTCCGAGCTGCAGGGCACCGTCGTCGTCCTCGGCGCCGGCCGAGCGGACCTTCAGCAGGCCACGGCGGGAGTCGGCGGACAGTGCGCCTTCACGCCAGGCCATCGCGGCCAGGGAGAGCAACGCGGACTCGTCCGGGGTGAATCGGACGTCGACGGGCAGGTCGTACTCACCCTTCGGGATCCGGTACCGGAGCGTCTGGTTGTTGCCCGCGGCACCCGGGGTCTCGATGGTCTCGAGGGGGATGCCGAGCTCGCGCACGTCGTCCTTGTCGCGTTCGAACTGGCGCTCGAGCGAGGCGTTGTCGCCACCGGTCGAGAACCGCTGCCGGTACCCCTGCACGTTGGCCAGGATCTCGGCCTTGGTCAGCCCGGACTCCGTCGAGAGCAGCGCGAGCACGAGGCTGAACAGCCGCTCCTCGGCGGGCACACGGGGCACACGGGTCGCTGGCACGAGCCGATCCTACGGCAGCGCGGGTGCACCGGAGTGCACCCGCGCCGCGGTCCGTGGACGGTCGGACCGGGTCAGTTCGAGATCGCCCCGAGGACGTCGATCACGTACGCGTACGCGGTCCCCTGCTGGTTGACGATGGCCAGGACCTGGTCGCCGACGTGGTGCCCGACGATGGCGGACCGGACGCCCTCGTCCACCTGGCCCTTGGTGAGCGGGATGGCCTGCGCGCCGGATCCGTCGGTCCAGCTTGAGCCGGCGACGGACGGGTCGGCACCCCAGGTGACGGCGGTGTACTTGATGACCGCGGTGTCCTTCGCGGTGAGCTCGCGACCGTCGCCCTTGCGGAGCAGGTGCGTCTCGTTCGACTTCGGCGCGCTCCACGACGGGATCGTGATGCCGGGGGCGCCGGAGGGCGCGAGCACCACGGCCGGCATCTTGTCGCCTGCGAGCTGCGGGGTGCCGGTGGCACGGGCGTCGAACGCGCGCTTGACGTCGATGACGGCGATGACGGCGTCCTCGGTCTTCTTCGACGAGGAGCTGCCTGCGGTGCCGCCGGTGCTGCTCAGGGCGCTCTTCGGCAGGGCCACCGCCAGGCGGTCGCCGACGCGGGCGCACTGCAGCGAGGCACCGAGGGCCCCGTAGTTGCTCGCGCCGGCGGTGATCGGTGCCGTCTGGCCCGAGTAGCCGCTCGTCTGGGCGACCTGGCCCGTGGAGCCGTCCACCAGGGTGTACTCGACCAGGACGGGGGTGCCGTCGTCGATCGTGCGACCGGTGCCCTGCTGCAGCACGGACACCTGGGTGCCCTTGGTGGTCAGGCCCTTCGGCACGTTGACCTTCGGCTCCGAGCCGAACTTGCCGGTGGCGGTCACCGCTTCGGACGCGGCGCCGGGAGCGGCACAGCTCGAGGGCGTGGTGCCGGCACCGTTCGAGGCGCAGGCGGTGAGGGACACCGCGAGACCGATGGTGACCAGGAGTGCGGGGATGGTGCGCACGGACCCTCTTTCCGTTCGATGCAGGACGGGCACGCCGTCAGCCTACCGTTCGTCCTCGACGGCCCCGGACGGAGCCGCAGCGGCATCCGACGGAGCCGCAGCGACATCCGACGAAGCCACAGCGCCCTCGGACGGAGCCACAGCACCGTCCGCCGCCGACGATGCCTCGGCCGCCGCGACCTTGCGCGCCTGCGCCGCCGACTGCCGGGCCACCTTGCGGAGCTTCTTGTCGCTCGTCGCCCGCTCGCCCACGGCACCGGGGGTCCAGGCCTCGATGTCCTCGTCCGAGAACTCCGCCTTGCCCGCGCGGCGCTTCAGGTTCGGCAGCACGGTGCCGTCGGCCAGGCGTCGTGCCGTGATGAGGAATCCGGTGTGCCCGACCATGCGGTGGTCCGGGCGGACGGCGAGACCCTCGACGTGCCAGGTGCGCACCAGGGTCTCGCTCGGCATCGGGTCGGTGAAGCGCCCGGTGTCGCGCAGGGCCTCGGCCGTGCGGGACAGCTGCGTGACGGTCGCGACGTAGCAGACGATGAGTCCGCCGGGCACGAGGGCGTCGGCCGCGGCGTCCACGCACTCCCACGGCGCGAGCATGTCGAGCACGACCCGGTCGATGCTCTGCGGCTCGGTCGCGTCGGGCAGCGACTCGACCAGGTCACCGACGGTGACGGACCAGTTGTCCGGGACGGCTCCGAGGAAGGTCCCGACGTTGCCCTTCGCGATCGCCGCGAACTCCTCGCGGCGCTCGAACGACTGCAGCTGCCCGGTCGGGCCGATGGCGCGGAGCAGGAACAGCGACAGCGCCCCCGAGCCGACGCCGGCCTCGACCACGCGGGCCCCGGGGAAGACGTCCGCGAAGGCCACGATCTGCGCCGCGTCCTTCGGGTAGACGATCGCGGCGCCACGCGGCATCGACATCACGTAGTCGTTGAGCAGCGGGCGGAGTGCGAGGTACTCGTCACCGGTGCTCGCCCGGATGACCGAGCCGTCGGGCTGCCCGATGACGTCGTCGTGCCGGAGCACCCCGCGGTGCGTGTGGTACTCGCCGGCGGTCTCGAGCGACAGCGTCGTGAGCTTGCCCTTCGGACCGGTCAGCTGGACGCGGTCGCCGGCCCGGAACGGGCCGCGCGGCGGCGTGTGCGGTGCGCCGCCCGCGGTGTGCGGGAGGGCTGCGGTCGGGTCCGCGAACGGACTGGAGGCGCTGCTCGCGTCCGCCTCGTCGCGTGCGTCGTCGGTGTGGCTCATCGGGTGACCCCTTCGGTGTCCGCAGCGCGCGCCGGGTCCGGCACCGCGCCTCCAGCCCGTGCGGCCAGTGCCGGCGTCGTCAACTCGACCAGCCGGTCGACGTCGACGCCCGCCAGGGTGGTCAGGTGCACGTCGCCGCCGGCGATCTCGGAGAGCGGGACGATGTGCTCGACGGCCACCGTGACGGCGCCGGAGGCGACGGCCGACGCGACGCCGGTGGCGGAGTCCTCGATCGCGACGCACGCGGTGGGCTCGACGCCGAGCTGCGCGGCGGCGGACAGGTACGCGTCCGGGAACGGCTTCGGGCGGTCGACGTCGTCGCCGGCCACGACCACGCGGAAGCCGCGCTCACCCAGGGCCTCGGCGGCGACGAGCGCCATCTTGCGACGGGACATCGTGACCAGGGCGGTCGGGATGCCGCGGGCGTGGAGCTCCTCGACGAGCTCGCGGGCACCCGGACGCCAGGGCAGTTCACCGGCGCGCAGGTGCTCCATGACGTAGTCGGTCATCCACTGGATGATCTCCTCGACCTCCATGTCGACGCCCTTGGCGCGCAGGAGCTCACCGGAGCGCTCGAGGCCGGACCCGACCAGGGACAGGCCGTCCTCGTGGGTCCACTCGGCGCCGTAGCGGTTCGTCAGGTCGACCTGGGACCGCTGCCAGATCGGCTCGGTGTCGATGATCGTGCCGTCCATGTCCCACAGCACGGCTGCGGGCGGGACGAGGGCAGGAGGATGCGCGGTCACGGGCGACGAGTCTACCGGGGCCGTTCCGCTGGGCGCGGACGCGCGCGTGCGCCGACACCCCCTGGGCCTACAGTGGATGCCTGAATCGTGTCCGGCCGGGGGCATCGCTCCCGCCCCGCTCCGCTCCACCACCAGGAGGTCCGCTCCGTGCCACAGCACTCCCCCTTCAGCGACGGTCGCTTGCTCGTCGTCGCCTTCGAGGGCTGGAACGACGCCGGCGAGGCCGCGAGCGGTCTGGCGCGTCGCATCGTCGAGTCGCTCGGCCTCGACGAGTTGCGTGAGCTCGACGGTGAGCGGTACGTCGACTACCAGTTCAACCGGCCCACCGTCGGCACCGACGACAACGGCGACCGCGGTGTGCAGTGGCCCCGGATCGTGCTGCACGGCCCCGGTGCCGAGGGCCGTCCGGTCATCGGCGCCACCGGCTCCCCCACCGACCGTGACGTCTTCGTCCTCGTCGGCCCGGAACCCTCGCGCACCTGGCGGGGCTTCTGCTCGGAGATCATCGACCTGGCGGACGTCTACTCGATCGACGCCGTCGTCTTCGTCGGTGCGATGCTCGCCGACGTCCCGCACACCCGGCCGATCTCGGTCTTCGTGTCGAGCGAGAACGCCGGGGTCCGTGCCGCCTTCGACGTCGACAAGTCCTCGTACGAGGGCCCGACGGGCATCCTCGGGGTCCTCGCCGACGCGATGGACAAGGCGGGCCTGACCACGCTGTCCCTGTGGGCCTCGGTGCCGCACTACGTGCACAACTCGCCCTCGCCCAAGGCCACGCTCTCGCTGCTCGACAAGATCGAGGAGCTCACGGACGTCACGGTGCCCCGCGGCTCGCTGCTCGACGACGCCACCGAGTGGGAAGAGGGCATCGACGCCCTCGCCGCCGACGACGAGGACATGGCGTCCTACATCGGGCAGCTCGAGCAGGCACGAGACACCGTCGACTCCCCCGAGGCCTCGGGTGACGCCATCGCGCAGGAGTTCGAGCAGTACCTCCGTCGCCGTGAGCGCAAGGACGGCAAGGACGGCGGCACCGCCGGTGGCGAGGGGCCGTGGCGGCCCCAGCAGTAGCCGTCACCCGCTGACGGACAGGAGGCACGGTGCCGGCTGGCAACGTACCTCCTGTCCGTGGTGGGCGTGCGGCGAGTGGCGTGCGACGAGTGGTCGCGAACTGTCGGCTGCGGCCCGCGTCGGCGACAGTTCCTGACCCCTCGGCGGCGCGCACGCGACGTGTCGCGACCACACGGCGGACGGGAGGCGCGTGTCGGCCCCGCCATGCGTCTCCCGTCCGGCGGCCGCGTGCGGTCACGACACCCCGCTCACGTCCGGCGAGTGGTCACGAACTGTCGGCTGCCGACCGCCCAGGCGACAGTTCCTGACCCCTCGGCGGTGCGCACGCGACCGTGTCGCGGCCCCCGTCAGGCCAGGCGGATGCCGAGCAGTGCGTCGATCAGGTCGAGGAGCTCCGGCGTGCACGCCGTGCCACCGGCGATCGCGGTGTCGACCGCGGCGACGGCACCGGGGGTGTCGAGGTCGTCGGAGACCCGCGCGCGGATGCGTGCCGCGACGTCCGCCGCGTCGTCAGCGTGCCCGGCGGAGGCTCCCGAGGCCCAGGCGTCCCAGCCGGCGAGCCGCGTCTGGGCGCTCGTCAGCTCGGTGTCGAACCACTCCCAGTCGTCGGAGTACTTGTGCGACAGCAGCGCGAGCCGGATGGCACGGGGGTCGGCGCCGTCGTCGAGCAGCCCGCGCACGGTGACGAGGTTGCCGAGCGACTTCGAGATCTTCGTGCCCTGGTAGGCGATCATCCCGGTGTGCACGAACGCGTTCGCGAGCGGCTGGTGCGCGAGGGCAGCAGCGTGCCCGGCGCTCATCTCGTGGTGCGGGAAGACGAGGTCGCTCCCGCCGCCCTGCACGCTGATCGGCAGCCCGAGGCGGTCACCGGCGATGACGCTGCACTCGATGTGCCAGCCGGGGCGCCCGGGGCCGATCTCAGTGTCCCAGGCCGGCTCGCCGTCACGCGCGGCCCGCCACAGCAGCGGGTCGAGCGGGTCGCGCTTGCCCGGGCGATCCGGGTCGCCGCCGCGTTCGGCTGCGAGGGCGAGCATCGTCTCGCGGTCCAGGCCGCTCTCGTCGCCGAGGGTCCACGCGTCGGTGGGGCGGTTCACGTCGAAGTACAGGTCGTCGCCCTCGGCGCCGTCGGTCGGGACCTCGTACGCGTAGCCGGACTCCTGCAGGAACGAGACCGCCTCGGCGACGCGCTCGACCTCGTCGGTGACGGCCACGAAGTCGTCCGGCGGCAGGATCCGCAGCGACTCCATGTCGCGGCGGAACAGGTCGACCTGCTCAGCCGCCAGCGCACGCCAGTCGACGCCGTCGCGGGCGGCACGCTCGAGCAGCGGGTCGTCCACGTCGGTGACGTTCTGCGCGTACTCGACGTCGAGCCCCGCGTCACGCCAGGCACGGCCGAGCGTGTCGAACGCCAGATAGGTCGCCGCGTGGCCGAGGTGCGTGGCGTCGTACGGCGTGATGCCGCAGACGTACAGCGCGGCACGGTCCTCGTCGCGGGCGGGGTCCACCGGCTTGCCCGTTGCGGTGTCGTGGACGACCGGTCGGGGCGCGGCGCCGGGGACGTCGGGGACGGATGGGGCCTGCCAGGCCCTCACGGCTGGATCACTCCGAGCGACAACAACACGATGAGCACGATACCGAGTGCGATCCGGTAAACGACGAAGGGCATGAAGCTGCGCTTGCTGATGTAGTTCATGAACGCCGCGATCACGACGAACCCGACCACGAACGCGACGACGGTGGCGATGAGCGTGTCGGCGAGTCCGAACGGCGAGCCGTGGTCGCCGAGGCTCGTCGCGGCCTCGTAGAACCCGGACAGGAACACCGCCGGGATCGCGAGCAGGAACGCGAACCGCGCGGCCGCCGGGCGGGTGTACCCGAGGGCGAGACCCATCGACACGGTCGCACCGGAACGGGACACTCCGGGGACCAGGGCGAGCATCTGCGCCAGGCCGATGAGCAGACCACCACGGAACGTCATCTGCTCGATCCGGCGCTCCTTGCGGCCCACCCTGTCGAGCACCCCGAGCACGACACCGAACACGATGAGGACGATCGCGACGATCCAGAGGGACCGGAACGTGGTCTCGATCGAGTCCTTGAGCAGGAGCCCGGCGACCCCGATCGGGATCGTGCCGAGGATCACCAGCCAGCCGAGCCGGACGTCGGGGTCGCCCTTCGGCACGTCACGCTTGACCACCGACCGGAACCACCGCCCGATGATCCGGGTGATGTCCTTCCAGAAGTAGATGAGCACCGCGGTCTCAGTGCCGAGCTGCGTCACCGCGGTGAAGGCCGCACCGGGGTCCTTCGCGTCGGGCAGGAAGAGCCCCACGATGCGCAGGTGCGCGCTGGAGGACACGGGCAGGAACTCGGTGAGCCCCTGGACGAAGCCGAGGAAGATCGCCTCGAGGATGTGCATCGCACGGGCCTTTCGGGGGGAGGTCGGTCAGGGCACCGCCACGACGGCGACCATGAACAATATCAGTACGTGGCGAGCAGGTCCCCCAGCACCCGCCGACCGAACGCGAGCGAGTCGAGCGGCACCCGCTCGTCCACGCCGTGGAACATCGCGGGGAAGTCGACACCGGCCGGCAGCTGCAGCGGCACGAACCCGTACCCGGCGATGCCGAGCGTCGAGAGCGCCTTGTTGTCGGTGCCGCCGGACAGCAGGTACGGCAGGACCGGCGCGCCCGGGTCGTGCCGGCCGAGGACGTCGCGGACGGCGTCGACCAGCGGGCCGCCGAAGTCCTGCTCGAGGCCGATGTCGCGGAACGACATGACCACCTCGACGTCGGGCCCGGCGAGCTCACGTACCCGCTCGAGCACGGACTCCTCGTCGCCCGGCAGGCAGCGGATGTCCACCAGGGCCTCGGCGGCGTCGGGGATGACGTTGTGCTTGTAGCCGGCGGTCAGCACCGTCGGGTTCGACGTGGTGTGCAGCGCGGCGTGGATGAACCGCGACGCCGAGCCGGTGGCCAGCGCGACCTCGTCCGGGCCGGTCACCGTCGGGTCGACCCCGAGGAACCGCGCCACCTCGGCCACCATCGCGTCCGTCGTGGCCGAGAGCCGAACGGGCCACTCCTCGCTGCCGATCCGGGCGACCGCCGCTGCGAGCTTCGTGACGGCGTTGTCGCGGATCACGTGCGAGCCGTGGGCAGCGGTGCCGCGCGCGATCAGCTTCACCCACATGAGCGCCTTCTCGCCGGTCTGCAACAGGTAGGCGCGACGGTCACCGAGCGTGATCGAGTACCCGCCGACCTCGCTGATCGCCGCCGACGCCCCCGCGAAGACCTCCGGGTGCTGGTCGACCACGTGGTGGGACCCCAGGACTCCCCCGGCCTCTTCATCTGCGAAGTACGCGATCACCAGGTCACGCTCCGGCGCACCGTGCTGCTCGATGACGTCGGCCAGCGACGTGAGCATCATCGCGTCCATGTTCTTCATGTCGACGGCGCCCCGACCCCACAGCGACCCGTCCTTGACCACGCCACCGAACGGGTCGACCGACCAGTTCGCCGGGTCGGCCGGCACGACGTCGAGGTGCCCGTGCACCACGAGCGCCGGCTTGTCACGGTTCCGACCGGGCACCCGCGCCACGACGCTCACCCGGTCCGGCTCCGACTCGAACAACTGCGGCTCGAGGCCCAGCGCGCGGAGCTTGTCCTCGACGTAGTGGGCTGCCTCCGTCTCACCACGGGACTTCCCCTCGCCCCAGTTCGTCGTGTCGATGCGGATGAGGTCGCGGGCGATCGCCGCGGTGGCCTCGAGCGCGGGCACGGACTGCGGCTCGGAGGGCTCCGGGTTCGTCATGGCTCCACGGTATCGGTCGGCACCGACCCCGTCGCCGGGACAGCGCGCGCAGGACTCGCCCGGGATGCGCGGCCGTGTTCATCGCGCGTTCAGACCCGTGCTAGTGTCTTCTCTCGGCAGGAACGCCGGGTTCAACCCGGGAAACAGACACCAGACACCCTGTCCGGGTGGCGGAATTGGTAGACGCGCTAGCTTGAGGTGCTAGTGCCCGTATTAGGGCGTAGGGGTTCAAGTCCCCTCTCGGACACAGGAAATGCGTGCCCCCTGACCTTTCGGTCGGGGGGCATTTTCTGTTGTGTCTTCCCGGCGAGTGCCGCCATCGCTGCGCTCAGGGCGTCACCGCCTCTGGGGCGCCACCTCGCTGCGCTGGGGGCGGGGCAGGAGGGCGGGCTATGGACGCGCGCACGCCACGGACTGGAGGCGCGGGGCGGGGCCGCAGCGCGCCTCCAGGCCGGAACGTGCGCACGTCGCAGGCCGGTGCGAGGTTGCGCACTCCGTGTGACGGAACAAGGTCGCACCGAGTGGGCAACGCCGCACCGCGCGCGGTCAGCGCGAGCGGCGCACCCGCCGCACCACCAGCACCACGGCGCCGAGCGCCGCCAGCCAGCCCCAGTTCGCGACCACCGGGTCGAGCACCTGGTGCCGCCAGTCCGATCGACTCGACCCCAGGCGCGACGCAACGGGGTGGTTCCCACGCTCCGCCGCGACACCGGTCTCGCTGATCACCCGGTCCGGCCGACCCCGGAGCGCATCGGTCACCCGGTGCGTCGCGACGTCCAGGCGGTCCCCGACGACGAGCAGCATCCAGTGCGCCAGGCGGCCCTCGCTGAACCGCCGGTAGGCGTACCGCCGGACGATCCCGGCGACGCCGTTCAGGGGCTGCGCGGTACCGAACACCGGCGTCACGTGGGCGTGCTCGATCGAGCGTTCCCGGCCGTGCGCACCGTCCTGCTGGGGCGGGACGTCCCAGTGGGCTCCGGTGGCCGAACCGGCCTCGCGCGAGAGCTTCGGCACGGACGGCCGGTCCGCCGGGTCGAGGTCGCTCCCCCACCCCGGGATGCGGGCACGGAGTTCCTCGGCCGACGGCACCCGACGGGGTGGATCGGCGATGTACGGGGTGTGGTCGGACATGTCGGGCCTCCTCACGGCACGACGACGGTCTTGATGCAACCGTCGAGCTTGGACGAGAACAGGTGGTACCCCTCGGCGATGTGCTCGAGGGGGATGCGGTGCGTGATGATGTCGCTCGGCTTGAAGTGCCCAGCCTGGATGTGCTCGAGCAACCGCGGCCACTGGCGCTTCACGTGCGCCTGGTTCGTGTGGATCGTGACGCCCTTGTTCATCGCGTCCCCGAACTTCACCGCGCTCGGGATCGGCCCGTACGCGCCGACCGCCGAGACCGTGCCGCCCTTGCGGACGCCGTCGATCGCCCAGTTGAGCGCCGTCGGGGCCCCGCCCTGGAGCTTCAGCTTCGAGGCGGTGACCTGCTGGGTGAAGTTGCCGTCCGCCTCGGCTCCGACGGCGTCGATCACGCTGTCCGCACCGAGGAAGTCGGTCTGCTTCTTCATCTCGAGCACGACGTCGTCGACCTCGGCGAAGTTGATCGTCTCGGCGTGCGCGAAGCTCCGGGCCTTCTCGAGCCGGTACTCGAGCTGGTCGACGACGATCACCCGGCCGGCTCCCATGAACCACGCCGACGCCGCGGAGAACAGTCCGACCGGCCCGGCACCGAGCACCACGACGGTGTCGCCCTCGCGGATCGACGCCAGCTGCGCCCCGAAGTACCCGGTGCTCAGTGCGTCCGTCATGAGGAGGGCGTCGTCGTCGTCGAGCCAGTCCGGGATCACCTGCGGTCCGACGTCGGCGAACGGCACCCGCACGCGCTCCGCCTGCCCGCCGTCGTACCCGCCGGTGGTGTGCGAGTACCCGTAGATCCCGCCGACCGCGGTCGCGTTCGGGTTCACGTTGTGGCAGTTCGCGAAGAGTCCGCGGGCGCAGAACCAGCACGTGCCGCAGAAGATGTTGAACGGGACCATCACGCGGTCGCCGACCGACAGGGTCTCGACGGACGAGCCGATCTGCTCGACCACCCCGATGAACTCGTGGCCGAACGTGTGCCCGACCCGGGTGTCGGGCATCATGCCGTGGTACAGGTGCAGGTCCGACCCGCAGATCGCGGCCCGTTCCACCCGGACGATCGCGTCGTTCGGGTGCTCGATCCGGGGATCCGGTTTCTCCTCGACGCGGATCCGGTAGGGGCCGCGGTACGTCATGGCGCGCATGGACGCTCCTCTCGTTCGTCGCGTCCACGCTGGCGCGCGCCACGTTGGAACGGACCCAGGACCGCAGATGGCGGACAAGCGGTGGGCGTCCGCACAGACGGACGGGAGGCGCGGTGCCAGCTGGCACCGCGCCTCCCGTCCGTCACCGGCGTGCGTCGACCGCTCGGCGCAGCCACGCGCGGGCTCCGGCGACGTCATCGAAGACGCCGTCGTCCTGCGCCGCCGCGGACGCCACGAGGAGTTCGCGGAACACCGGCCCCGGGGTGAGTCCCGCGTCGACGAGGTCGCGGCCGGACAGCAGCCGCACGGGCCGACGCGCGACCTGGTCCCGGAGCGCGACGTCGAACCACGACCACGCCGAGGACCGGCTCGCCCCCGGACCACGCCCCTGCGAGTCGGCTTCGCACACCCGGGCCCACGACTCCATCGCGGGCAGGGAGGATCCGAGCCGTCGGAACAGCCGCCGAGCAGCGGCAACGGACGGTGGCGCGCCGTTGGACGAGTGCGGGACCATGTGCTCGCGAACGAGCGGGACGACCCGCTCGACGATGTGGCGTGGCGCGCCGAGGCGACCGAGCAGCGCTGCTGTTGCCGCAGCACCGGACACCTCGTGGCCCAAGCTGCGGATCCGGACCGCACCTGCGTCGTCGGCGAGGACCTGCGTGCCGGAGCCGGCCTTCCCCAGGTCGTGCAGCACGGCGGCGAGCACGATGACGACCCGGTCGTCACCCCGGATCCCGTCCGCGGTGCAGGCGCGGGCGGCAGCGTCCCCCGCCGCTCCGAGGTGGACGTGCACGGGACCCTCCGGGTGCCACCGGGGGTCCTGCGGCACGTCTCGGACCGCGGCGAGCTCGGGCAGGTGTCGCTCCCAGCCGCTGTCGTGCAGCGTTCGGAGGGCAGCCGACACGTGGTCGCCGAGTGCCAGCTTGCGGATCTCGGGCCAGATCCGCCCGGTGGCGATCGACTCGAACCGTGCCGCGATCGACCGCGCCAGACGCAGCGTCGCGGGGTGCACGGCGAAGTCGAACCGGGCGACGAGCTGCACGGCACGCAAGACCCGGAGCGGGTCCTCACTGCAGCGTTCGGAAGCGTGCCGCAGCACGCCGATGACGGCATCGTCGATCCCACCGACCGCGTCGAGGAACACGTTCGTGCGAGGGTCCCAGGCGACGGCGTTCACCGTGAAGTCCCGACGGAGGGCGGACACCGTGACCGGATCGAGCGCACCGGACTCCGCCGTCACTGCGACGTCGACGCGGGATCCGTCGAGCACCACCTTGAGGACCGGGAACCCCGCACCGGCCTCGACGACGATCGCGCCGGCCGCACGCAGCGCTCCGACGACCAGATCGGTCCTGGTGCCGTGCACCTCGACGTCGACGTCACCGGTGGTGGTCGGTCCGCGCCCGGCTTCCCGGAGCAGCGCGTCGCGGACTGCTCCGCCGACCAGGGAGGGCTGCCCGATCCCGCCCAGGACCTCGAGCACCTTTCGGGCTCCGGCGTCGAGGCCGAAGGCGCGGAGCGGGTCGGCCGGACCGGGGCACCGGTGGACGGTGCTGTCGTGACGCTCGGCGCCGCATCGGAGGCACGATCGGACGGAGGAGATGGTGGTGGTGGGGCGCACGTGTCGGTCGACTTCCGGGACCTCGTCGCCGTGGGCGCCGAGGGAGTCAGTATGCCGGAGAGCGGCAGGTGGGTGCGAACGCACGTGACGGACGGACGGGAGGCGCGGTGCCAGCTGGCACCGCGCCTCCCGTCCGTCCGTCCGTCCGTCCGTGGACGCGTCTAGCTCTTCGACGCCTCGACGAAGTTGCGTCGCGGGTCGGTCTCCTTGATGAGCGAGGTCGCGTCGCGACCCGACACGGCACCGGTGATCCAGCCGATGATGATGCGGGCCTTCCGGTTCAGGGTCGGCATCGCGTACACGTGGTACGCGCGGTGCGCGAGCCACGCGAGCAGGTTGGTCATCTTGATGCCCTTGATGTTCGCGGCACCCTTGCCGACACCGTACGACGCGACGGTGCCGATGGAGGGGTGGCGGTACTCCTCGAGCGGCTTGCCGGTGATGGTCGCGACGATGTTGTCGGCGGCGACCACGGCCTGGCGCACGGCGTTCTGTGCGTTCGGCGGGTAGAACGCCGGCTGCTTGTCGGCGGTCAGGTCGGGCACCTGCGCGACGTCACCCAGCCCCCAGACGCCCTCGACGACCTGGTGGGTGTCCTCGGCCTCGACCTGGAGCTTCGCGTTCGCGGCGAGATGGCCCTTCGGCCCGCGCGGCAGGTCGGAGGCGTCGAGGAGCGGGTTCGGCTTGACGCCGGCGGTCCAGACGAGCAGGCCGGTGGCGAACTCGTCACCGTCGGAGAACTTGACGACACCGCCCTCGGCGCTCGGCATCGTGGTCTTCAGGCGGACGTCGATGCCGCGGGCGCGGAGCGACTCGAGCGTCCACTTGGACAGCTCCGGGCCGACCTCGGGCGCGACGCGGTCGAGGGCGTCGATGAGCACCCAGCGGGGCTGCTCACCGGCGAGCGACGGGTAGGTCTTGATGGCGGCCTGCGACACGTCGAAGAGCTCGCCGATCGCCTCGACGCCGGTGTAGCCACCGCCGACGAAGACGCTGGTCAGCAGACGGCGACGCTCGTCCTCGTCACGGGTGGCAGCGGCCTTCGCGATGTTGTCGAGGAGCTTGGCGCGCACGTAGGCGGCCTCTTCGACGCTCTTGAAGCCGACGCCGTACTCCTCGAGCCCGGGGGTCGGGAAGGTGCGGGTGACGGAACCGAGGGCGACGACGAGGTGGTCGTAGCCGAGGGTGCGGTCGTCGCCGCCGGCGGTCGCGATCGAGACGGTCTTGTCGGCCGAGGAGATCGCGGTGACCTTGCCCTGGATCACGCGGGTCTTGCGCAGTGCACGGCGCAGCTCGACGGTGACGTCCTTCGGCGCGATGTGGCCACCGGCGACCTCGGGCAGGAACGGCAGGTACGTGTAGTAGGTGTTCTGGTCCACGAGCGTGATGCGCATGGGCACCGTGGCCGCGTGCTTCTGGAGCTGCTTGACCGTGGTGTAGCCAGCGGAGCCGCCGCCGAGGACGAGGACGTGAGGGATCGAGTCTGCCATTCCTCCGGTCTACCGGACTTTGGCTTGGCGCGTCATGAGTTCCGCGGCCTGTCGCGGAGCCGCCACCACGCGGTCTCGGCCAGTTCGGGCCCCGTGAACACCCCGTGCGGGGTGCGGCGGGACTCGGTGAGCGAGAAGCGGCGCAGTCGGTAGCCCCCGCCGAAGCGGTCGATGATCGCCTCGGGTGACGCCTCGGGGTCGCGCTTGACGTACCAGGTGCGGTCGTCGACCGGCTCGATCACGCCGCGGTCACCGTCGTCCGCCGATGCGGGAGCGCAGGATGTCGATGCGCTTCTGGATCTGCTCGATGCTCGCCTGCGCCACGGCCGGTCCACCGCTGATCCGTCGGAGTTCGGCGTGGATCGATCCGTGCGGTTCGTTCGAGTGGCGGGACCAGATCGACACGAGCCGGGCGAGCTCGGTGCGCTGCTCCTTGATCGTCATGTACATCGGTCGGTCGGGCTCGGGCGCTTTCGGCATGCCGTCCTTGGCCGTGCGGCCCTTGGAACGCTTGGCCTGGGTGGCCTGACGGGCACGCAGGAGGTCGCGCACCTGGTCGGGTTCGAGGAGCCCCGGGATGCCGATGAAGTCGAGTTCCTCGAGGGAACCGACCTCGCCGCCGGTGCCGAACTCACCGCCGTCGTAGAGGACGCGGTCGAAGGACGCCTGCGAGTCGAGTGCCTCGAACGGCTGGACCTCGAGCAGGCTCTCGGACGCGCGGTCTTCCTTGTTGGCCTCGGCGACCATCGCGTCTTCGGGGTTGTACATGCCGTCGTCGGCGTCCTTCGGGCGGTCGAGGGCGTGGTCGCGCTCGAGCTCGAGGGTGGCGGCGAGGGCCATCAGGCCGGGGACGCTCGGCAGGAAGACACTCGCGGTCTCCCCGCGGCGACGGGCACGCACGAAGCGGCCGATCACCTGGGCGAAGAACAGCGGCGTGCTCGCGCTCGTGGCGTAGACCCCGACGCAGAGCCGTGGGACGTCGACGCCCTCGGACACCATGCGGACGGCGACCATCCAGCGCGAGGTGTCCTCGGCGAACGCGCTGATGCGGCTCGACCCGGCGGCTTCGTCGGACAGCACCACCGTGGGACGCTCCCCCGTGATCTGCTGCAGGATCCGGGCGTAGGCACGCGCCGTGGTGGTGTCGGTGGCGATGACCAGGCCGCCGGCGTCAGGCACACCACGACGGACCTCGGTCAGGCGCTTGTCGGCCGCGGAGAGCACGGCCGGCATCCACTCGCCCTCGGGTGACAGCGCGGTGCGCCAGGCCTGGGCCGTGATGTCCTTCGTGACCTGCTCACCCAGGGACGCCGACATCTCGTCGCCCATCCGGGTCTTCCAGCGCATCTGGCCCGCGTAGGCCATGAACAGCACCGGGCGGACGACGCCGTCCTTCAGCGCTCGGCCGTAGCCGTAGTTGTAGTCGGAGATCGACGTGCGGATGCCCTGCTCGTCGGGGGCGTACTGCACGAACGGGATCGGTGCGGTGTCGGACCGGAACGGGGTCCCCGACAGCGAGAGCCGGCGGGTGGCGCCGGAGAACGCCTCTCGGATGCCGTCGCCCCACGTCAGGGCGTCGCCACCGTGGTGGACCTCGTCGAGGACGACCAGGGTGCGGCCGCCCTCGGTGATGCGCTTGTGCACCTCGGGGTTCATGCCGACCTGGGCGTAGGTGATCGCGACGCCCTGGTAGTGCCGGCCGAACATGCCGTCGCCGTTCTTGAACATCGGGTCGATCCGGATGCCAACGCGGTCAGCGGAGTCGGCCCACTGGCGCTTCAGGTGCTCGGTCGGGGCCACCACGACGATGCGGTCGACGGTGCCGCGGGCGAGGAGCTCGGTCGCCAGACGCAGCGCAAAGGTGGTCTTGCCGGCCCCCGGCGTCGCGGCCGTGAGGAAGTCGCGGGGTTCCTTCTCGAAGTACTTCGTGAGCGCTTCGATCTGCCAGGCGCGGAGCTTCGAGGCCGTGCCCCAGGCGGCCCGGTCCGGGAACGCCGGCGACAGGTGCTGGACGGCCGAGTTGCCGGCCGCTTCAGCCAGGGCCGCGGCATCGGCTTCGGCACGGGCTGCGTCACCGTGCGCCTGGGTTCGGTACGCCTGGCTGCCGTCGTGCGTCGGCGACGATCCGCCTGCGCCGGACTGGTCGTCACCCGACTCCGCCCACAGCGTGGCGGGCTGCTGGTCTTCGTACTCCGCTGCGCTCACTGAACCCGATTCTACCGCCACCGTCAGTCCTGCCGAGCGTGCGGGACGCCGCCGTCGGGGGTCCGGCGGACCAGGGATGCCGGTCGCAGCACGCCGGCGCCGAAGCGTGCGGCGACCGCGTCGACCGTGGTCTCGGTGTCGCGCCACGGCGCGTCGTCGTCCCACAGGGCGTTGCTCGCGGCCGCGGGCACGAGGTTCTCGCCGCGCACCCCGATCAGCCGGATCTGGTTGCCCGGTCGGTGCAGCACGTCGTACAGCTCGACGGCTTCGCGGTGCAGGCGCTTCGCGACGTCGGTGGGCTCCGCCAGCGTGCGCGACCGGGTCAGGGTGGTGAAGTCGGTGTAGCGGACCTTCAGTGCCACGGTCCGGGCCTGCACGTCGGCCTGGCGCAGGCGGACGGCGACCTTGTCGGCCAGGCGCAGGAGTTCGCGGGCGACGTCGTCGCGCTCGGTCAGGTCGCGACCGAACGTGACCTCGTGCCCGATCGACTTCTCGCCGACGCCGGTGTCGACCACGCGCGGGTCGCGACCCCATGACAGGTCGTGCAGCCGCTGCCCGCCGGCCGGGCCGAGTGCCGACACCAGCGACCCGAGCGGGGTGTTCGCCAGGTCGCCGACCGTGCGGATGCCCCGGCGTTCGAGCGTCTCCTGCGTCTTGCCGCCGACGCCCCAGAGCGCGGACACCGGCTGCGGGTGCAGGAACGCCACGGTGTCGGCGGCGGGCACCACGAGCAGGCCGTCCGGCTTCGACCGGCTGGAGGCGAGCTTCGCGACGAACTTCGTCGATGCCGCACCGACGGAGCAGTGCAGACCGGTCTCGGCGAAGACCGTGCGGCGGATCGCCTGGCCGATCTGCCACGGGGTGCCGTACAGGCGGAGGGCGCCGGCGACGTCGAGGAACGCCTCGTCGATGCCGAGCCGCTCGACCCGCGGGGTGAACCGGTCGAAGATCGCCATCACCGCGGCGGACTTCGCCCGGTACTTCTCGAAGTGCGGCTCGACGATGACGGCGTTCGGGCAGCGGCGTTTGGCGATGGCCATCGGCATCGCGGAGTTGACCCCGTAGCGACGGGCTTCGTAGGTGGCGGCGGTGACGACGGAGCGGTCGGAGTCGTGCCCGACGATGACCGGCAGTCCCACCAGGTCGGGGCGGTCGAGCAGTTCGACGGAGGCGAAGAAGGCGTCCATGTCGACGTGCAGCACGGTCGCCGAGACGTCGTCCACCGGTGCGTCGGAGACGAGGCGGTTCCGTCCGTCCTGCTTGCTCACACCGAGATGATGCCAGGCGCCACCGACATCGCCGCGCCCGAGGCCGATCGCGATCGGACGGTGCGAGGTTCCGCACGTGGTGCGAGGGAGCGCGGATGCCACCAAGTGCGGAACCTCGCACCGGAGCGCCCCGGAGCGCAACGCCTCGCACCATGCGAGCGCAGCGCTCAGCCGAGCGGGCCGAGCACCGACGCGGCGATCGTCCGCCCCGCGGAGTCCCGCGACGACGGGTGGTACTGCCCCGCCCGGACGTCCCGCGCCAGCCGCGCGAGCTCGCTCGACGACCGGAACGCCGAGCCGCCGACGACGCGCATGGCCTCGTCCACGACGTGCTGCGCGGTGTCCACCGCGCGCGCTTTGGTGCCGACGAGCAGCGGGAACCAGCGAGCTCCGAGGTCGTCGAACTCGTCGACCGACCGCGCCAGCGAGTCGACCTGCAGCGTGATCGCGTCGACCGAACCGCGCAGGTCGGCGATCGCCCGGCGCACGTCGGGGTCCTCCGACCGCAGGGTTCCGTCGGCCGCGGTGCGACCGGCTACGGCGGCCGTCGCGAGCGCGATCGCCCGCTCGGCGATCCCGACGTACACCGAGGCGATGAGGAGCTCGAACGACGCGAAGATCCCGAACACGAGCGGGTCCTGGTTCGGCCCGACCGGCAGCGACCGGACGATGCGGTCGGCGGGGACGTGCACGCCGTGCAGCTTCGTGGTGCGGCTCTGCGTCGCGCGCATGCCGAGCGTGTCCCAGTCGTCCAGGTGCTCGACGTCGCCGTCGGACCGCAGGACGAACCCGTGCACGAGCCGTGGCTCCGGCCCCGAGGTGTCCTTGCCGAAGACGCTCATGACGTCCCACGCCGGTGCGAGCGACGTGAAGACCTTCGTGCCGGTGAACCGGTAGCCGCCGTCGCCGTCCGGCTCCGCCGTCGTCGACGAGTCGAACAGCACGGCGTCGTTGCCGGGTTCGCTCACCCCGAAGGCGAGCAGGTGGTCGTCCGCAGCGTGGTCGGTGATGGCCTGGAGGAACGACTCGCCTCGCGCACGGACGGCGCGGGCCGCCTGCACCCACACCTGGTGCATGCCGAGGCCGAGTGCCGTCGCCGGTGCGGCCTGGGCGAGGGCGCGCTGCACCCGCGCGGTGGCGCGGAGGCCGAGGCCTGCCCCGCCCTGCTCGACGGGGACGCCGATCCGCAGGTAGCCGTCGGCGCGGAGCTCGTCGAGGTCCTCGGTGCAGAACGCGTTCGCGGCGTCGTAGCCGGGGGCGCGCTCGGCGATGCGGCTGAGCAGCTCGTCCGGCACCGACCAGCCGACGGCGTCCGTGTTGGCCTTCGTCATGCCACGAGACTAGGGTCCGGGACGTGTCAGATCGTCATCCTTGGACCAGGTACGTCGCGATCGGTGACTCGTTCACCGAGGGCATCGGGGACCCCGACCCCACCGTCCCGGGCGGCAACCGCGGCTGGGCAGACCGCGTCGCCGAGGTGCTCGCACACCAGACCGACGACTTCGCCTACGCGAACCTCGCGATCCGCGGGCGGTTGCTGCAGCAGATCATCGACGAGCAGGCCGAGGCCGCCGTCGCCCTGCACCCGGACCTCATCACGGTGTCCGCCGGCGGCAACGACATCATCCGCCCCGGCTCGGACCCGGACGAGCTCGCGGAGCGCGTGGACCGGCTCGTCGCCGACCTGCGCCGCGACGGAGCCACCGTCGTGCTCTTCACCGGCCCGGACGTCGGGATGACCCCGGTGCTCGGCATGGTCCGCGGCAAGACGGCGATCTACAACGAGAACCTGCACGCCATCGCCCTGAAGCACGGCGCCCTGGTGGCGAACATGTGGGCGCTCCGCGTGCTCCGGGACCCGCGGATGTGGGCTCCCGACCGGCTGCACCACTCGCCGATGGGCCACTCGACGATCGCAGCGGCGGTGCTCGACACCCTCGGTGTGCCGCACGGGCTCGAACTGTTCAACCCGGACCCGCTCGAGGCACGGCCGTGGCGCGAGGCCCGCGCCGAGGACCTCGGCTGGGCCCGGGAGTACCTGGTGCCGTGGGTGGTCCGGCGCATCAAGCACACCTCGTCCGGCGACGGGGTGTCGGCGAAGCGGCCCGAGCTGCAGATCGTCACCGAGCACCCCTCCGACACCCCGTAGCCAGACGCCCGTCCGAGTCGGCGCAGGTCAGTCCGCCGGGCGACGGAGCGTCATCGGACCGTCGTGCAGCGGCTCGGTCTTCCACTTCGCCCCGACCGTGCCCGCGTCGAGGTCGACGCGCAGGTGCAGCAGGTGCGGGGTCTCCAGGAAGCGGACCGCGACGAGCACGCTGCCCTCCGGCTCGGTGGCCGCGCTCGCCGCGAGGGCGCCCTCGACGGCCCACCGTCCTTCGCCGAGCGGCACGGACTCCGACCGGCCGTCGTCGGTGATCGTCAGGCGGATCCCGTCCGCACCTCGGGCGAACGTGACGGCATCGAGGATCCCGCGGGGACGCGACCGGAGCTCGACGTCGGCGAGGTGCTCCGGAAGGCGACCTCCCTGTACCGGGGACAGTCCCAGGGAGGTGAGCCGGGCCTCCAGGGCGGATGCCGAGGCCGCGTCGGACGCGCGGTCGACGGCGGGCAGCAGGTGTTCCCAGACCGCGTCGAGGACGGCCTGCATGTCGAGGCTCTGGCCGGTCATCGCGAGGACGACGTCCTGCTCCGGCAGGACGACGCAGAACTGGCCGTAGGCGCCGTCGCCGCGGAAGCCGTGGCGGGCCATCCAGAACTGGAAGCCGTAGCCCTGGGACCAGTCGGGGTTGGCCTCGTCCGGGTTGGCGACCTGGGTGCTGGTGGCCTGCTCGACCCAGTCGGCGTCGAGGATCCGCTCGCCGTCCCAGACGCCTCCCTGCAGGTACAGCTGGCCGAGCTTGGCGACCGCGTCGGTCGGCGCGTAGCACCCGCTGTAGCCGAGCTCCGCGCCGGTGTCGTCGCGGCGCCAGGCGAGGTCGTCGATGCCGAGCGGGTCGAGAAGGTGCGGGCGGAGCCACGCGACGAGGGACCCGCCAGTCACCCGCCGGACGATCTCGGCGAGGGTGTACGTGCACGGCTGGTTGTATGCGAAGACCGTGCCGGGCTCCTCGTCCGGCGGGAGCAGCAGGAACCCGCGCACCGTGTTCGTCGGGTCGAGGGCCCGGGCGCGGTCGATCGTCTCCTCGCGGTGGCCGCTCGCCATCGCGAGCAGGTGCCGGACGCGGATGCGGCGGCTGCGTTCGTCGGTGACGTCGGCGTCGAGCTCCGGGAAGTACGACAGCACGGTCGCGTCGAGGTCGATCAGGCCCGCACGGACGGCGATGCCGACCCCGGCGGCGGTGAAGCTCTTGCTCAGCGAGTAGAGCAGGTGCACGCGGTCCGCGGCGTAGGGGTGCCACCAGCCCTCGGCCGCGACCTGGCCGTGCCGCAGCAACATGATGCTGTGCGGCTCCACGGCGGGCGTCGACTCGAGGGCGTCGAGCAGGGCGGTCACGCCGCCGGGATCGATGCCGAGGGCGGCGGGGGTGGTCCGGGGGAACGTCGTCATCGTCGTCACCCGACCGACTCTACGGTCGGCGGACGACGGGCGTCACGCCCCCTGGAACGGGTTCGTCCAGCGCCACCAGACGCCGGGGTCGTCGATCGTGCGTTCGAGCACGAGCGGCACCGTGACCGGGTCGTGGTCGGAGATGCGGAACCGCACCTGCCCGACCCGCTCGCCCTTCGTGCCGAAGGTCACCTGCTCGAGCTTCGCCTTCGCGGTGACGGTCGTCTTGCCCCACACGAGCACCTCGGCGGCCTTCGTCGTGACCGCGTCGGCCTCGTCCTGCCACGGGGTCGAGAAGGTGCCGAAGGTCTGCCCCTGGTGCGTGAGCGTCACCACCTGGAAGTTGTCCGCAACGGTCCGCAGCAACCGCTGCACGTCGACGTCGAGGGAGTCGTGGTCGACACCGCCGAGCATCACGCCGACGACGGTGACGTCCCTGCCGCCGCGCTCGTACGTCGCCGCGAACAGCAGACAGGCGCCGGCTTCGTCGAGGGTGCCGGTCTTGATCCCCTCGATGCCGTCGAGCCCGAGGAGCTTGTTCGAGTTCTCGATCTCGCCGACCGTCGGGATCGTGACGTCCTGGGTACCGACGATGTCCTTCACGACCGGGTTCGCCAGCGCGAGCTGCCCGAGCTCGACCAGGTCCGTGGCGGTCGAGGTGTTGTCCGGATCGAGGCCGGTCGGCTCGTGGATCGTGGTGTCGTCCAGGCCGTGTTCGTCGAGCCAGTCGTTCGCCGCGTGCTCGTAGGCGGCGATCGACCCGAAGGCCCAGATGGCGAGGGCGCCGGCGTAGTTGTTCGCCGACTTCATGAGCATCACCTGGAACGTCTGGTGCTCGGTGAGCTTCAGGCCGGCGGGCATCGGGGCGACCTCGCCGTTCTGCGCCGCGTACTTGGCGTACAGGCCCTCCATCTGCTTCGTGAAGCGGATGGAAGGGCCGGACTCCCCCGCCGCCATCGGCTTCTCGTCGAGCACCACGAGCGCCGTGACGACCTTCGTGATGCTCGCGATCGACCGGGGCTTCGTGTCACCGCTGGTGCGCAGGCTCTCCGGGAAGTCCGTCGCTTCGACCGCCGTCGCGCCGTACCCCGGGAAGCTCAGCGCCGGGACGGTCGTCTTCGGTGCCGAGTACGTGGTGGTGCTGGCGCTCGCCGGGCCGAACGGCACGACGGCCGCGGCGACGAGGTACCCGGCCACCAGGAGCAGGACGGCGACCACCGAGATCATGACCGGCCTCCGGACGGCGGAGCGGGGGCGGCGGACGACTCGTGACACGGGACCCGAGCGTACCGGTCCGCTCCTAGGCCGAGGCTGCGACGGGCTGGTCGGGCTGCCGTTCCGGAGCAGGAGCCGGGGTCGCTGCGCCGCCGGCGTCGGTCGCGACGACCGGGTCGGTCGAACCGGCCGAGCCCGCCGACCCGGCCCGGGCGAAGGTCAGGCGTCGGGACAGGTAGGCGAACACCGGCCCGAGCGCGTTCATCAGCACGACCGACACCCAGGCGGCCCAGGCGTTCCCCGGGTCGAACCCGAAGCCGCCGAAGCACGTCGCGAAGAACGAGGCGAACCCGAGGAACATCCCGGGGACGAGCCCGAACAGCTTCGTGCGACCGGTGTACATCAGGGCGCAGTTCACGACGAGGATGAGCAGCGCCAGCACGGTGTTCTGCGCCGCCTGCCCCTCGCCGAACAGCGTGCCGAACCGCTGGTCGAGCAGGACGATGACCAGGCCGAACGCCGAGCCGATCGGCATCGCGGCCCACAGGCGCGTGGCGTTCCGCAGCGTCGGCTTGCTGCCGAGCAGGAACATCCCCGCCCAGCTGATGAAGATCGCCCAGGTCGGCAGGTGCAGGGCGTTGCCACCGATGAACGCCGTGGCACCGGCCAGGACGGAGGCGACGATCTCGTGCGGGATCCGTTCACGCATGGCTGAGTTCCTTCGATCGGTTCGTGGTGCGGCTGGTGGTGAGGCGGGTGGTCCGGGTGGTCTCGGCGACGACCCGGCCGCGCTTGACGACCAGGGCGCGGTCCGGCCGGTCGAGCAGGACGCCGTCCGGGTCGGTGGTGGAGAGCACGACGAGGTCGGCAGCGGCGCCGGGCCGGATGCCGTGGGTGTCCGCGACGCCGACGACCTCCGCCGCCCCCGTGGTCGCCATGGCGAGCACCCGGCGCAGGTCGTCCGGGCCGGACAGGTGCCCGGTCTGCGCCAGGAGCAGCCCGACGTCGAGCAGGTCGGCGTTGCCGAACGGGGTGAAGGCGTTCCGGACGTTGTTCGACGCGTACGCGCTCGTGACCCCGGCGTCCCAGAGTTCGCGGACCGGCACGACCCCGCGCCGCACGTCGTGGTCGTCGGACCGGCCGCCCAGGTGCAGGTCGGTCGCGGGCAGCGGCACGACGGCGACCCCGGCAGCTGCCAGACGGTCGAACAACGCCCGGCGCTCGCCGCGGGGCAGGCTCGCGACCGAGGTCACGTGCCCGAGCGCCACCCGCCCCTGCAGCCCGCGGGCGGTCACGCGGTCGGCGATGTGCCCGGCGAGGGCGTACCGCGGGTCGGAGGTGTCGTCGGCGAAGTCGGCGTGCAGGTCGGCCGGCACCCCGAACTCCTCGGCGAGGTCGAGGACGGTCTCGACGTGCTCGTGGCACGCGGCCAGGGTGTGCTCGTTGTACGTGCAGCCCCCGATGACGTCCGCCCCCGCGGCGAGCGCCTGACGGAGCAGCGCGAGGGTGCCCGGTGCCTTGGCGATGCCCTCCTGGGGGAACGCGACGATCTGCAGGTCGAGGGCGTCCCGGTACTCGTCGCGCAGGTCGAGCAGCACCTCGACGCCGGTGAGCCCGACGATCGGGTCGACGTCGGGGTGTGCGCGGACGAGCGTCGTGCCGTTCGTGATGGCCTGGTCGAGCAGGGTGCGGGCGCGGTCGCGGACGGTGGCGTGGGTGAAGCCGCGCTTGAGCTCCCCCGTGACGGCGATGGCGCCGGCGAGGGTGCCGTCGGGGTTCGGGCGTTCCCGGTCGAGCAGGGCCTTGTCGACGTGCAGGTGTGCCTCGATGAGCCCGGGGATGAGCACACGTCCGGCGCAGTCGACCACGCGAGCGGAACCAGCGGGAGCGGCGGCACCGGGCAGCGCGTCGGCCACGCTGACGATCACGCCGTCGGCGATGGTGACGTCGACGGATCGACCGTCGGTCAGCCGTGCGTTGGTGAGGGCCAGGTCCACGTCGAACCCCTCTTCCGGTCGGTGCGGGTGGGACGTGCTCCACCATTCGCCCGCCGTGTTTCGGGTTCCGACGCCGCGTGTGACGGCCGTGTAAAAGATGGTCGTACCAATGAACCAAGCAGACCAACCGGCCCTACGGTCGAGGGCATGCACCGTGGACGGACCCTGAGCGCGGCGACCGCCGCCCACCTCGGCACGCTCGTGCTCGACGACCTGCAGCCCGGCGACAAGCTGCCGCCGGAACGCACCCTCGCCGAGGACCTCGCCGTGTCCCGCACGACCATCCGCGAGGCGCTGCAGGAGCTCGAGCGTCGTCGCCTGGTCTCCCGGACCCCTGGTCGTGGCACCGTCGTACTGCCACGGCCGGAGGAAGCGTCCGCCCTGCTCGACCACCACCGCGACGACCTGGACCACCGGGCCGAGCACGTCGCCGAGTTCCGGACCGTCGTGGAGCCGCAGGTCGCCGGACTCGCGGCGGCGCGGGCGGGCGATGCCGACCTGCTCACCCTGGAACGCATCCTCGCCGCGACGCACGCGGGGCTCAGCCCGGAGGAGTCGCTCGCCCAGGACGTCGCCTTCCACGTGCAGGTCGCCCGCACCTCGGGCAACCCCCTGCTCGTCTCCCTGTGCGAGCTCAGCAGCGGCTGGGTGCAGGACGTCCGTGCCCGCTCGCACAGCACCAGCGAGGGGCGCCGGTCGTCGTTCGAGTGGCACGAGCGGATCCTCGACCGGATCCGGGAGCACGACGTCGCGGGCGCGACGCGGGCGATGGCCGACCACCTGGCCGACGTGGCCCACCTGGTCGAACGGAGGACGGAACGATGACCACCGCACACGAGACCACCGCCCCCGCGGTCCCGATCCTGCAGCCCGGCGCCGGGCCCGTCCGCGGCGACCACTCCCTGCCCGTCGACCCGGAGACCGTCCTGTGGGGCCGACTGCCGAGCGACGGTGACACCCCGGCCCTGACGATCGGCCCCGGGGAGTCGGTCACGATCGACACCGTCAGCCACGAGGGGATCCTCCCCGACCAGGGCAGCGACCCCGTCGCCTGGTTCGGCGACCACGGCGTCGCTCCGGAGCACGTCCTCACCGACGCCGTCGCGATCGCCCGCTCCGGTCACCGCGACCCCGCGTCGGACGGACCGCACGTGGTGTCCGGGCCGATCGCTGTGCGCGGTGCCCGTCCCGGTGACGTGCTGACGATGACGGTCCTCGAGACCCTGCCCCGGGTGCACTACGGCGTCGTGTCGAACCGGCACGGCCGCGGTGCCCTGCACGGTGAGTTCCCGGTCGACGGCACGACGGTGAGCGTCTTCGCCGACGTCGTCGACACGGACCAGGGCCGGCGGGGCCGCATCCCGCTCACGGCCGCCGGCGACCGCTTCGCGCACTTCCCCCTCGCCCCGTTCCTCGGGATCATGGGCGTCGCCACCCCCGGGGAACGGCTGCACTCCGTCCCGCCCGGTCGCCACGGCGGCAACATCGACGTCAACCTGCTGCAGGCAGGGTCGCAGCTGCACCTGCCGGTGCTCGTCCCCGGCGCGCTCGCCCACGTCGGTGACCCGCACTTCGCCCAGGGCGACGGCGAGGTGGCACTCACCGCGATGGAGGCCTCGCTCCGCGCGACGATCCGCTTCGACCTGACCCCGGCCGCCGAGGCCGCCGCACGCTTCGGGGACCTGGTCTGGCCCGTCGCCGAGACGCAGGAGTTCCTCGTGCCCACGGGCATGGACCCCGACCTCGACGAGGCCGTCCGGCAGTGCGTCCGGCACGCCGTCGCGATCCTCGGCGCGCGCTGGGGCATGGAACGCCACCTGGCGTACGCCTACCTGTCCGCCGCGACCGACTTCAACATCTCGCAGGTGGTGGACCTGGTCACCGGCGTCCACGCCCGCATCCGCAAAACCGACTTCGAGGAGCCCGCCCGATGACCACGCCCCCGGCGTCGCCCGCGCCCGACGCCGCGCCCGAAGGCCTGCTCGAGGCGCTCCACGCCTACGAGGCCGCCCTGCTGGCGAACGACCTCGACGCCCTCGACGCCGCCTTCGTCGACTCCCCCGGCACGATGCGCGGCGACGACCGCGGCCTGCTCGTCGGGCACGACGCGATCAGCGCGTTCCGCGGGGCACGGGGTGGGGTCGCGACCCGGTCGCTGACGCACGTCGAGGTCCGCCCGCTGACCGAGGACCGCGCCCTCGTCGTGTCGGTGTCCCGGTTCGCCGCGGGTGGGCAGGGCCTCCAGACCCAGCTCTGGCGCCGCGACGGCGACACCGGCGAACGCGAGACCAACGACGGCGACACCGGCTGGCGCATCGAAGCGGCCCACGTCACCGGCCGTCCCAAGGCCGTCGACACCACCGTCTGGCGGGCCGTCGGCGACCCGCTCGTCGCCCCCACCGCCTCCGGACCGCTCGACGGCCTGACCGTCGCCGTCAAGGACCTCTACGCCGTCCCAGGCCAGCCGGTCGGCGCCGGCAACCCGACGTACCTGCGCGAGGCACCCGTCGAGACCGCGCCCGCCGCAGCGGTCGCCGCGCTCCTCGCCGCCGGCGCCTCGATCCGCGGGATCGCACGCACCGACGAGTTCGCCTACAACCTGACGGGCCGGAACGCACACCACGGCACGCCGCCGAACAGCGCGGCTCCCACCCGACTGCCTGGAGGCTCGTCCAGCGGATCCGCATCGGCCGTCGGCCTCGGGACGGCCGAGATCGGGATCGGCACGGACACCGCGGGATCGGTGCGGGTCCCCGCCTCGTACCAGGGACTCTGGGGCCTCCGGACGACCCACGGAACGGTGCCCCGCGACGGGCTGCTCCCGCTCGCGCCGTCGTTCGACACCGTCGGGTGGCTCACGCGGAGCCACGGTGTGCTGCTCGCCGCCCTCGACGCCACCGTGCCGCCGCCCGCGCCGGCCGGGGCGCCCGACGCGACCGTGCTCGTCGTCCCCGAGGAACTCGTCGCACTCGTCGAACCGGCCGTCGCCCGGTCCTTCACCGCCTTCGTCGAAGCGCTGGACGAACCCGTCGCGACCATCCGGCTGCGCGACCTCGGCATCCCGGACCCCGCAGCACTGCAGGAGCAGATGCGCCTCGTCCAGGCCGCCGAGGCACTCGCCGCCCACGGCCCTTGGATCGACGCGCACCCCGGCGCACTGAGCCCCGTCGTCGGTGACCGGTTCCGGGCGGCACGCGCGAACGACCCCGACGCGACCGCCGACGCCGTGGCACGCCTCGACGAGGTCCGTACGACGATCCGCCGTGCCCTCGTCGGTCGGACGCTGCTGTTCCCGACCGTGCCCGGACCCGCACCGATGCTCGACGCGGACACCGCTGCGCTCGAGCGCACCCGGACCGCCACCACGGCGATGACCGCGCTCGCGAGCGTCGGTGGGCTGCCCGCGGTGAGCGCACCAGCGCTGACCGTGGACGGCGCGCCCGTCGGCGTCTGCCTGGTGGGCGGGCCGGCCACCGACCGTGCCCTGGTGATCCGTGCCGGGCGAATGCTGCCGGACCAGGGTGCCCCGGGCCTCCCGACCGTCTCGGTGGTGCGCTAGGAGGCGAGCCGCCGGGCGTGGGTGACCGCCCACAGACCGACGGCGCTCGCCGCGGCCACGTTGAGCGAGTCGACGCCGTGCGCCATCGGGATCCGGACCGTCGTGTCGGCCGACGCGATCGCGGCCGGAGTCAGCCCCTGCCCCTCGGTGCCCATCACGAGCGCGACCTTGTCCGGCAGGTCCGCCACGAAGGCGTCGAGGTCGACCGACTCGTCCGTCAGCGCCATCGCGGCCAGGTGGAAGCCCTGCGCGCGGAGTTCCTCGCCCGCCGCGGGCCAGTCGCCGATGCGGGTCCACGGCACCTGCAGGACCGTGCCCATGCTCACCCGGACGCTCCGGCGGTACAGCGGATCGGCACACCGCGGGCTGACGAGCACCGCGTCGGCGCCGAGGCCGGCGACGCTGCGGAACACCGCGCCGACGTTCGTGTGGTCGACGATGTCCTCGAGCACGACGACGACCTTCGCGTCCCGCACCACGTCGGCGACGCTCGGCAGCTCGGGACGCTGCATCGCGGCGATCGCACCGCGGTGCATCCGGAAGCCGGTGAGCTCCTCGAGCAGGGCGTCCGCGCCGACGAAGACCGGGCCGTCGTGCTCCGCGACCAGGGGCAGGACACTGTCGAGCCACTTCTCCTGCACCAGGATGCTCCGCGGCACGTGTCCGGCGCGGACCGCGCGCTCGATGACCGTGTTCGACTCGGCGATGTACAGGCCGCCCTCGGGCTCCGAGACCCGGCGGAGTGCAACGTCGGTCAGACGGGCGAAGTCGTCGAGGCGGGGATCGTCGAGGGAGTCGATGCGGACGGGGTGCACGGGGCTCGTTTCGGTGTGGTGCGGGGCGGCGCGGGTCCGGCGGGCCGGGCCGAAGCGGGTCCGGCGGCCCGGGGCCGGCGCGGGTCCGGGCTGCCGACGGGCTGCTCCGGGCTGTGGCCGGGCGGGTCCGCCGAGGATGCGCTCCGCCGGGGAAGCGACCGGGACGGTCGGGTGTTGAGGGTACCGTGAACAGGGTGCTGGATGATGCTGCGTCGACGACCGGACCGACCACCGGGGCGGCCGCCGGGTCGGTGGCCGCGGACGACCTGGACCGCGTCGTCGAGGTGCTCGCGGGCAAGCGGATCGCCGTGCTCTCCGGTGCCGGTCTGAGCACCGACTCCGGCATCCCCGACTACCGCGGTGCCGGACGGGTGGTGCGCAAGCCCATGACGTTCCAGGAGTTCCTGGCCGACCCTGCGAAGCGCCAGCGCTACTGGGCAGGATCCCACCTGGGCTGGCGGAGCTTCGCGGCCGCCGTGCCGAACGACGGACACCGGGCGCTCGCCGCACTCGAGGACGCCGGGATCGTCGCCGGGGTCATCACGCAGAACGTCGACGGCCTGCACCTGCGCGCCGGCTCCCGCCGCGTCGTCGAGATCCACGGCTCGATGGACCGCGCCGTGTGCCTGCGCTGCGGCCAGGTGTTCTCCCGCTCCGACCTCGCCGCCACCATCGACCGCGAGAACCCCTGGATCGACGAGCCCGGGTCCGTGCAGCTGCAGCCGGACGGCGACGTCGAGATCACCGACGTCGAACGGTTCGTCGTGCCCGCGTGCACCGTGTGCGGCGGCGATCTGAAGCCCGACGTCGTCTTCTTCGGCGAGTTCGTGCCGGCCGAGAAGTTCCGCGAGGCCGTGTCGATCGTCGCCGACGCCGACGCACTCCTCGTCGTCGGTTCGTCCCTCACCGTGAACTCGGGCGTGCGGCTGGTCGACCACGCTGCGCGCCGCAAGAACCCCGTGGTCATCGTGAACCGCGGCGAGACCCGCAGCGACCGTCGTGCGGCCGTGAAGCTCGACGCCGGCACCACCGAGACGCTCGTGCACCTGGCGGAGCGGCTCAGCGCGGCGGCGTCCACCGACTAGCGCGGGCGCTGCCGCCGGACGGGCCAGCGCGGTCGCGGTTCCCGGACGGGCCTGCCTGGCGCGTCTGCGAAGATCGACGGGTGACGACCCTCCTGTACCTCGTCCGGCACGGCGAGACCGACTGGAACGCGCAGCGCCGCATCCAGGGCTCCACCGACATCCCGCTCAACGACACCGGACGACGGCAGGCCGCCGAGGCCGCCGAGCTCCTGACCCGCCGGCCGTTCGACGCGGTGGTCGCCTCCCCGTTGTCCCGTGCGGCCGAGACGGGCGCGATCATCGCCGACCGCCTGGGCCTCGACGCACCGACGACGTACCCGGGCCTGGCCGAGCGCTCCTACGGCGAGGCCGAGGGGCTGACCGACGACGAGGTGTCGGCACGGTACCCGCACGACGACATCCCCGGCCGGGAGTCCCGCTCCGCGCTGCTCGCCCGCGTCACCGAGACGCTCGGTGAGATCGCGGTCCGGTTCGACGCCGGCGTCGTCGTGGTCGCGACCCACGGGGCGGTGATCCGCAGCGTCGTGAACGCCGCTGCCCCCGGCACCGCCGACCGTCGCAACACCCCGATCCGGAACGGGTCCATCCACTCGTTCCGGTGGGACCCCGAGCGCTTCCACGCCGAACTCGTCCGGTTCGACGACCCGATCGACGACGTGTCCGACGCCACCGGAGGGTCGGCGTTCGAGTACCAGAACCCCTTGGAGCGCCGGGGCTGACCGGGGACTAGGCTCCGACGCACCCGCACACCGGGGTGAGGGGAGCCACATGTCCGACGACGGAACCAACCGACACGGTCAGCGTGCCCTCGACCAGCAGGACGACGACCTCGACCGGGTGTTCGGTCCCGAGACGGCGAGCGTCCCCACCCGCACCCGGGCCCGTACCTGGTTCATCATCGGCGGGAGCGTCCTGGCGGTCGCCGCCGTCATCGCGGTGGTGCTCGGCTCGATCATCGGGAGCGTCCAGAACGGCATCGGCGGGGTCTTCCCACGGCCGGACGTGGCGCTCGACCGGTTCGACACGCGCGTGCGTGCGCTGCCCGGCGTCACCGACGTGCGGCACCACGCCCCGTCGAAGACGGCGTTCGCGAGCTACGACGCCATCGCCTCGGTCCGGGCGGACCCGGCGCTCGACCCCGCTGCCCGGCGTGACCTGGTCGCCGCCATCAGCCGGGCAGCCGACGAGTCCGGTGGCAACGGTGTCCGCGTCGTCGTGGTCGCCGACCTCGGCAACCTGGAGATCGGCGTCACCGGTGCCGGTGGGGTCGCGGCGAAGCGCCTGGCACTGGCGAACACGCTCGACCACATCGGCGGTGTGACGGAGGTCCGTTGCTCGTGGGAGCGCGGCGGCGACCCGTCCGACGCCGCACGCGACCAGTCGATCGTCGTGCGGACCCCGGGTCGGGGCGCCGCGGTGCCGCCGATCGTGTCGCGGGTCACCGAGGAGACGCAGAAGGTGTTCCCCGGGGCGGACGTGCAGGTCATCGCGCCGGAGTGACGTGCGGTGGTCGCGGAATCGTCGCGCGTCCGACGTGGAACGACGCGGAACGACGCGGTCGACGTCGCACGACATCGACATCGTCGTTCCGCATCGTCACGAAGGCGAGCCCGTGCCGCGCCCCGAGCCCGCACCCGCACCAGCCCTCAGCCCCGCCGGTCCCCCACGGCCCGCTCGACGGCCCGGACGACCTGCTCCGCCGAGTCCTGCCACCGGAACCGACCGGCACGCTCGATCGACTGCCGCGAGGCCTCGTCCCACCGTTCCTCGACCCGCCGGACGGCCGCGGCGAGGGCGGACGGCGACGCCGGGTCGAAGTACTCCGCCGCGGAGCCGCCGATCTCCCGGAAGATCGGGATGTCACTGACGACGACCGGGGTCCCGACGCCCATCGCCTCGACGAGCGGGATGCCGAACCCCTCGTCGTACGACGCGGTCGCCAGCGCGGTGGCCGAACGGAGCACGGACAGGTACTCCTCGTCCGTGGCGCCGCCGTGGAACACGATCGTCCCCGTGGGAGCCAGCGCCTCGAGCCGTGCACGGTCGGCGTCGGACACCCGCGACATGCAGTGCAGCGTCCAGTCCGCCCCCAGGAGCGGCAGCGCAGTTGCCAGGGTCTCGACGTTCTTGTACGGCATGAACGAGCCCATGTAGACGAGCGAGCGTCCACGTGGCGCTCCGGCCACCCGCGGGGTCGCCGGGTCGGCCGCGTTGTAGGCGACCGTCACGGGTCGCTTCGTCAGCCGGTGCTCGGCGATCAGCCCGGCGGTCGTCTCGGACACCGTCACGACCCCGTCGGCGCCGTTCAGCAGGAACCGCTGCGGCGCCCAGGACAGGTGGAACGCCCGCCAGCCGAGCCGCAGCGGCCACGAGAACTCCCGCGGGGGCGTGCGGTTGCGGTAGTAGATCAGGTCGTGCAGCGTCAGGACGAGCGCGTACCGGCGCCCCCGCGACCCCATCGTCTGCATGGGCGAGAACACCGCGTCGAGCCCGAGCCGGTTGACGCGCCGGGCGACGAGCGGCTCCCCCGCGTCCGTCGGCGCTGGCAGCAGCTCCCACGGCAGGTCCCTCGGCAGCGACTCGAGCTGGCGCTCGTCGCTGACGAGCAGCACGTAGTCGTGCCGGTCCGGCAGGTGCGCGACGACTCCCGCGGTGAACCGGCTGATGCCGTCGTGCCGACCGATCCGCACGTACCGGCAGTCGATGCCGATGCGCAGGCGCGTCACGACGCGTCCGCCGTCCGGGAGGCCCGTCCCGCCCCCGACGGTCGGCTGTCCGTGGCTGCCGCGCCGCGTCCAGTGCGTCCCTGGCGTCCGGCACGTCGGGTCGTGTCCGCCATCCGGCGGAGCACCGCCGCCGCAGCCGGAGCCGGCGTCTCGTAGTGCACCAGGTGGCCGACACCCGGGATCACGACGAGCTCGGCGTCACGCAGCCGCTCGGCGAGTGCGCGCTGTTCGGGGACGGCGGTGATGTCGTCGTGCTCGGCCGCGACGAGCAGCACGGGCACGTGGATGCGGTCGGCGTACTCGGAGACGTCGTGGGTGACCGAGGTGCGGAACGCCTCGAGCACGCTCGTGCGGTTCGCGAAGGCCGAGAAGTACCGGTCGTGCTGGTCGTGCACCCATCGGCGGACGGCGGGGTCGTGCGACTTCAGCATCGCGATGCTCATCGCCCGGACGATCGCGCCGTTCCGCAGGATCCCGAGCCCGATCGGCTTCGGCAGTACCGCACCGGCGCGGTAGTACCCGATCGCGATCGCGGTCCCCACGGCACGCGGACCCTGCAGTGCCGGGGCGGCGATGGGGTTCACGAGCACGAGCAGTCGGGTGTCGAGCCCGGCGGCGACGGTGGCCGACACCACGATCGACCCGAACGAGTGCCCGAGCACCACGGTGTCGCGGCCGAGCCCGAGCGCGGCGTGGAACCCCGTCAGCCAGGCCACGTACGCGTCGATGTCCGACACCGGCAGCGGATCGGACACGCCGAAGCCGGGCAGGTCCGGCACGATCACACGGACACCTTCGAGGTGCGCGGCGATGGTCTCGAGCCCGTGGTGGTCCCCGCGGAACCCGTGCACAGCCAGCACGGTGCGATCCGCATCCTCGGGCCCGTAGACCCAGTAGTGCGTGGTCCGGCCGTCGACCTGGACGGCCCGGTGCACGACCGGGGTGGCGGCCATCATCGACTGGTACGGGGAGAGCACGGGCGGTTGCATCCGCGCCAGTCTAGGGAGCGAACCGCACGAAACCCCGGACACCCGCAGCATCTCGCGCCTATCGTGTCCGGGGCGGGCCGTCGACCGGTCCGTCGATGACGACGAGGAGCACGGTGACCTTCACAGCCCCGATCCAGCTGCCCGGCCTGACGCTCGACCCGCAGTGGTACAAGCGCTCGGTCTTCTACGAGTGCATGATCCGGTCGTTCGTCGACTCCAACGGAGACGGCATCGGCGACATCCAGGGCGTGATCGGCAAGCTCGACTACCTGCAGTGGCTCGGCGTGGACGCCCTGTGGCTGCCGCCGTTCTTCCAGTCGCCGATGCGCGACGGCGGGTACGACATCGCCGACTACCGGGCGATCCTGCCGGAGTTCGGCACGCTCGACGACTTCCGCGAGCTCGTCACGAAGTCGCACGAGCGGAACATGCGCATCGTGATCGACATGGTGATCAACCACACCAGCGACCAGCACGAGTGGTTCCAGCAGTCCCGCGAGGACCCGGACGGCCCCTACGGCGACTTCTACGTCTGGCGGGACACGGACGAGGACTACTCGAACATCCGCATCATCTTCGTCGACACCGAGGAGTCCAACTGGACCTTCGACCCGGTCCGACGCCAGTTCTTCTTCCACCGCTTCTTCTCGCACCAGCCCGACCTGAACTTCGAGAACCCCGCGGTCATCGAGGCGATCTACGACGTCGTCCGGCACTGGCTCGACATGGGCGTCGACGGGCTCCGGCTCGACGCGATCCCGTACCTGTTCGAATCAGAGGAGGGCAACGGCGAGGGCGAGCCGGAGACCCACGAGTTCATCAAGAAGCTCCGGGCGATGGTCGACGACGAGTACCCCGGGCGCGTGCTCCTGGCCGAAGCCAACCAGTGGCCGCGCGAGACGGCGGCGTTCTTCGGCACCGACGAGGAGCCCGAGTGCCACATGGCGTTCGACTTCCCGGTGATGCCGCGCATCTTCTACTCGCTCCGGGCACAGCACGCCGCCGAACTCAAGGCGATCCTGTCCGAGACGCTCGACGTGCCGGCCAGCGCGGCGTGGGGCGTCTTCCTCCGCAACCACGACGAGCTCACGCTCGAGATGGTCAGCGAGGAGTACCGGCAGGCGATGTACGGCTGGTACGGCTACGACCCGCGGATGCGCTCGAACATCGGTATCCGCCGACGTCTCGCTCCCCTGCTCGACAACTCGCGCGCCGAGCTCGAGCTCATCCACGCGCTGCTGTTCTCGCTGCCCGGTTCGCCGTTCCTGTACTACGGCGACGAGATCGGGATGGGCGACAACATCTGGCTGCCGGACCGTGACTCCTCGCGCACGCCGATGCAGTGGACGCCGGACCGCAACGCCGGCTTCTCCACCGCCGACCCGGGCAAGCTCTACCTGCCCGTCGTCCAGTCGCTCGTGTACAACTACGCGCAGGTCAACGTCGAGGCGCAGCTCGCCCAGTCGCGGTCACTGCTGCACTGGGTCCGCAACGTCATCCACACCCGCAAGGCCCACCCGGTGTTCGGTCTCGGCTCCCTGAACGTGCAGGAGACCTCCAACGACTCGGTGCTCGCCTTCGTCCGCTCGTGGGAGGGCTCCGGGCAGCAGTTCGGGCCGTCCGCCGAGGACGTCCTGTGCGTGTTCTCGTTCGCGACGAACCCGACCTCGGTCACGATCTCCGCGCCGGAGTTCGCGGGGCGCCCGCTCTACGACCTGTTCGGCGGCAGCTCGTTCCCGTCGTTCGACGAGGACGGCACCGTCACGCTCACCATGGGCACGCAGTCGTTCTACTGGCTGCACGTCGGCGCGCCGACCCGGTAGTCGGGGGTGTCGGTGCGTCCCGTTAGCCTGACCGCGTGACGTTCCCCACAGCACAGCTCGACGCGCCCGCTCCGTCCCAGGACCTCACGGGTCGGCCCTGGTGGCACGCGCTGGGCGTCTTCGACCTCGAGACCACCGGGGTCGACGTCGAGACGGCCCGCATCGTCACCGCTCACGTCGGGCTCATCGACATGACCGGGGCCTCCATCGTCGAGGGTGCCTGGATCGCGGACCCAGGCGTCCCGATCCCGGAGGGCGCCGCGGCCGTGCACGGCTACACCACCGAGCGTGCCCAGGCCGAGGGGCGTCCCGCGGCCGAGGTCGTGGCCGAGATCATCGCCGCGATCGAGGCCGTGTTCGCCCGGGGCATCCCGCTGGTGATCTACAACGCCCCGTACGACCTCACCGTGCTCGACCGCGAGGCGAAGCGGCACGGGTTCGCCTCCCCCGTCATCGGCAACGTCGTCGACCCCCTGGTGATCGACAAGGCGCTCGACACCTTCCGCAAGGGCAAGCGCACGCTCGAGGCCGCGTCCGAGCTCTACGGCGTCACCCTCGACGACGCGCACGACGCCGGAGCCGACGCGATCGCTGCCGGGCGTGTCGCCCAGGCCATCGCGGGGAAGTACCCGGACGAGCTCGGCATCTCCGCCGAGGAACTCCACCGCAAGCAGGTCGGCTGGTGCGCCGAGCAGGCCACCTCGTTCCAGGACTACATGCGCAAGAAGCGCGACCCGACGTTCACCGCCGACGGCCGCTGGCCCCACCGCAACGGCGCCTGACCGCGCACTGCCCCTTCGCACAGCACCGGTGTCCACGCGCCGAACACCCGCAGACCGCGGTGTGACGCGCGAACACCGGTGTCCCGCGTCCCTGGGTCAGCGGCAGCCGTGGACACCGCACAACGCGAACGGGCGGCCCTCCCGGAGGAAGACCGCCCGTGGGCGTTGCGTGGGGGCTGCTTACTTGCTGAAGCCCTTGAAGCGCTGGTTGAACTTCTCGACGCGACCGGCCGAGTCGAGGATGCGCTGCTTGCCCGTGTAGAACGGGTGCGAAGCGGACGAGATCTCGACGTCGATGACCGGGTAGGTCGCACCGTCGAGCTCGATGGTCTTGTCGCTGTTCGCGGTCGAACGCGTCAGGAACGTCTCACCGGAGGCCAGGTCGCGGAAGACGATGGCGCGGTACTCGGGGTGGGTGTCGGTCTTCATGGAGATTCCTCGATAGCGGTGATGGGATTGCGCGAACTGCGCGGGAAGTCGTCGGCTTGCGCCAGCCGTCCACGATACCAGAGAGACGGCGGGATCGCAGCGCTACGCGGCGCGTGCCGTGTAGCGACCGGCGTCCTTGGTGACCGAGAGGTCGATGCCGAACGCCTCGGTCAGGGTCTGGTCCGTCAGGACCTCGTCGATGGGGCCGGCGGCCTGCACGTGGCCGTCGGCGAGGACGAGCGCGTGGGTGAAGCCGGCCGGGATCTCCTCGACGTGGTGGGTCACGATGACGATGGCAGGCGAGTCGGCGCTCTGGGCGTAGCCGCCGAGGGTGCGGACGAGGCTCTCACGGGCGCCGAGGTCGAGCGACGCGGCCGGTTCGTCGAGGAACAGGATCTCCGGGTCGGTCATCACGGCACGGGCGATCTGCACGCGCTTCTGCTCGCCGTCGCTCAGGTCGCCGAACGTGCGGTCGGTGAAGGACCCCAGGCCCCACTCCTCGAGCACGCGCTGCGCACGGCGGACGTCGAGCTCCTCGTACTCCTCGTTCCAGCGGCCCGTCACCGAGTACGCCGCGGTGAGCACGACGTCGATGACCTTCTCGGTCACCGGGATGCGACGGGCCAACGCCGTCGACGCGAAGCCGATGCGCGGGCGGAGCTCGAACAGGTCGGCACCGCCGAGTTCGGTCCCGAGCACCTCGACGTCACCCGAGGTCGGGAACGTCTGGGCACCGGCGACCTGTAGCAGCGTCGTCTTGCCGGCGCCGTTCGCGCCGAGCACGACCCAGCGTTCGTCGTCCTGCACCTCCCACGAGATCGCGTCGAGGATGGTGGCCCCGTTGCGGACCACGGAGACGTCTGACAAGCGCACGACCGAGGGCATGCGACCAGCCTACGGGTTCTGGCCGAGCACCCGGTCGTAGACCTGCCGTGTCCTGGTGGCGATCGCGTCCCAGGTGAACTCGGTCTCGACACGGAGCCGTCCGGCGCGTCCCATGAGCTTCGCCAGCCCCTCGTCGGCGAGCACCTCGGTGAGGGTCGCGGCGAGGTCGGCCACGAAGCGGTCGGGGTCGGTCGGGGTCCCGGTACCGTCCTGCACCTGGTCGATCGGGACGATGCGACCGGTGAGCCCGTCGGCGACGACCTCGGGGATGCCCCCGGTGCCGGTGCCGACGACGGGGATGCCGCACGCCATGGCCTCGAGGTTCACGATGCCGAGCGGCTCGTAGACCGACGGGCAGACGAACACGGTGCCCGAGGACAGCACGTTCACGATCTCCTCGTGCGCGAGCATCCGGTCGATCCAGACGACGCCTTCACGTTCCGCGCGGAGGCCCTCGACGAGCTCGGTGACCTCGGCGAGGATCTCGGGGGTGTCCGGCGCGCCGGCGCACAGCACGATCTGCACGTCCGACGGCAGCGACGCCACGGCGCGGAGCAGGTACGGCAGCCCCTTCTGGCGGGTGATGCGTCCGACGAACACGACGCTCGGGCGCGTCGGGTCGATGCCGAGGGCGCGCACGGCGTCCTCGTCGACGGTCGGCTTCCACGCATCGATGTCGATGCCGTTGTAGACGACGTGGACCTTCGCGGGGTCGATCGACGGGTACGAGCGCAGGATGTCCGCACGCATGGCCTTCGAGACCGCGATGACGCCGTCGGCGTGTTCGAACGCCTCGCGCTCCATCCAGCTGGACAGGCGGTAGCCGCCGCCGAGCTGCTCGGCCTTCCACGGGCGGAGGGGTTCGAGGCTGTGGGCGGTCACGATGTGGGGGATGCCGTAGGTCAGCTGCGCGATCCGGCCCGCGGAGTTCGCGTACCAGGTGTGCGAGTGCACGAGGTCGGCACCCTCGACGTCGGCCGCGATGGCCACGTCGGTGCCGAGGGCCTGCAGCGCGCCGTTCGCCTGGCCGAGGCCGTCCGGGGTCCGGTAGCCCCACACGTCGGGTTCGTCACGGAAGGCCCCGAAGGCCCGGACACGGACTTCCGTGTCCGTCCCCGACCGCAACGCGGCGGTGAGTTCGGACACGTGGACACCCGCTCCGCCGTAGACCTCCGGCGGATACTCCCTGGTCAGCAGATCGACTCGCACTGGTTCAACGTAACCGGTTCCCAGTGCTGACGCCTACTGTGAGCGGCATGGCACCAAAGAAGGTCTTCGGCATCGTGCTCGCCGGCGGCGAGGGCAAACGACTCATGCCGCTCACGGCCGATCGCGCGAAGCCCGCCGTCCCGTTCGGCGGCAACTTCCGTCTCATCGACTTCGCACTGTCGAACCTGGTCAACTCCGGTCTGCAGAAGATCGTCGTCCTGACGCAGTACAAGTCGCACAGTCTCGACCGGCACGTCGCGGAGACGTGGCGCATGGAGGGGCTGCTCGGCTCCTACGTCGCGTCCGTCCCCGCGCAGCAGCGGCTCGGCAAGCGCTGGTTCGCCGGCTCGGCAGACGCGATCCTGCAGTCGCTCAACCTGCTGCGCGACGAACGCCCCGACATCGTGGTCGTCGTCGGTGCGGACCACGTGTACCGGATGGACTTCCACCAGATGGTCGAGGCGCACATCGCGTCCGGCCGCAGCGCCACGGTGGCGGCGATCCGTCAGCCGATCGGGCTCGCCGACCAGTTCGGCGTGATCCAGGTGGCCGACGACGACCCGACGAAGATCGACGCGTTCCTCGAGAAGCCGAAGGACGCCGTCGGGCTGGCCGACTCCCCCGGCGAGATCCTGGCCTCGATGGGCAACTACGTGTTCAACGCGGACGCGCTCGTCGACGCGGTCCTGCGCGACGGCCAGCTCGAGACGTCCGCGCACGACATGGGCGGCGACATCGTCCCCGACTTCGTCAACCGCGGCGACGCCGGCGTGTACGACCTGCAGCGCAACGAGGTCCCCGGGTCCACCGACCGCGACAAGTACTACTGGCGCGACGTGGGCACCATCGACTCGTTCTTCGACGCCCACATGGACCTCATCGCCCCGGTCCCGGTCTTCAACCTGTACAACCAGGACTGGCCGATCTTCAACCAGCAGACGAACCTGCCGCCGGCGAAGTTCGTCCGCGACGCGAACGGCAACACCGGGTCCACGGTGGACTCGCTCGTGTCGCTCGGCTGCCTGGTGTCGGGTGCGCAGGTCGAGCGCAGCATGATCGGGCCCTGGTGCTCGATCGACTCCGGCGCGAAGGTCCTCGACTCGATCGTGTTCGAGCGCGCCACCATCGGCGCCGGCGCGGTCGTCAACCGCGCCATCCTCGACAAGGACGTCGTCATCGCACCGGGCGCGCAGGTCGGCGTCGACCGCGAGGCCGACGAGGCACGCGGCTTCACCGTCACCGAGTCGGGCATCACCGTGGTCGGCAAGGGCGTCCGCGTCGACGCGTAGGCAGGCAGACACCCGGGGCGCAGCCCCGGACGGACGGCCTGGAGGCACGGCTCGCGTCACGGACGCGGCCGTGCCTCCGCCAGTCGGTACCGTTGGTACGTGCCCCGCTTCCTCGTCGTCCTCGATGCCGATTCCACGCTCCTCGAGGACGAGGTGATCGAACTGCTCGCCGACAGCGCCGGGACCCGGCCACAGGTGGCGGCGATCACGGAGCGCGCCATGCGCGGGGAGCTCGACTTCGCCGAGAGCCTCCGGGAGCGTGTCGCGACCCTGGCGGGCCTCCAGACAGACGTCTTCGTCCGCGCACAGCAGGCGGTCCGTGTGACGCGGGGCGCCGACCAGCTGGTCCGTGGGGTGCACGCCGCAGGCGGCACCGTCGGCGTGGTGTCGGGCGGGTTCCACGAGGTGCTCGACCCGTTCGCCGAGCAGCTGGGCCTCGACCACTGCCGGGCGAACCGCCTCGAGGTCACCGACGGCGTGCTCACCGGCCGCGTGCTCGGCGACGTGGTCGACGCGCACGCCAAGGCCGTCGCGCTCCGCGAGTGGGCGGACGCCGACGGGGTCGACCCGGCACGGACCATCGCCATCGGCGACGGCGCGAACGACCTCGAGATGATGCGCGTCGCCGCGCTGTCGGTGGCGTTCGACGCGAAGCCGCGCGTGCGGGAGCAGGCGGACGTCGCGGTCGTCGACCGTGACCTGTCCGCCGTGCTCGCGACGCTCGGCCTGCGCGGCTGATCGGTCCGAGGGCTAGTGCCCCATCCCGAGGCCGCCGTCGACCGGGATGATCGCACCGGAGACGTACCCGGCGCCGTCGCTCGCCAGGAACAGCGTGGCGTCTGCGACGTCGTCGACCGTGCCGTAGCGGGCGGCCGGGATCGCCTTCTTGAACTCGGCCTGCAGCTCGTCGGAGAGCGCGGCGGTCATGTCCGTCTGGATGAAGCCGGGCGCCACGACGTTGGCGGTGATGCCGCGCGAACCGAGCTCACGCGTGATCGACCGGGCCATGCCGACCAGGGCGGCCTTCGAGGACGCGTAGTTGACCTGGCCGATCTGCCCGTAGGCGCCCACGACGCTCGACATCAGCACGATGCGGCCGAACTTGGCCTTCATCATTCCCTTCGTGGCGCGCTTGACGACGCGGAAGGTGCCCGTGAGGTTCGTGTCGACCACGCTGGTGAAGTCGTCCTCGGACATGCGGAGGAGCAGCTGGTCGTTCGTGATGCCGGCGTTCGCGACGAGGACCTCGATCGGACCGAGCTCGGCCTCGACCTGCGTGAACGCGGCGTCGACGGAGGCCGTGTCGGTGATGTCGGCCTGCACCGTCAGCGCGCCCTCGGGACCACCCTGACCGCTGCGCGACGTCACGGCGACCCGGTGGCCGGCTGCGACGAACCGCTCGGCCAGCGCGTGGCCGATGCCGCGGTTGCCGCCGGTGATGAGGACGGTACGGGGGGTGCTCATGGTCGCTCCGTTCGGTGGGATCTGCTCGGCACGCGGTGCCGGGGACCCGGCGGACACGCCCGGACGAGCGTACCGGAGCGGACCACCCCGCCGGTTCGCGCGCGGCGCACCCACGATCGGTCCGGCGGGATTAGGCTTGACCACGGGTAGACGGAGACCATCTGTATGAAGAGCACGCACACGAGCATCACGTCGCTGCCGGACACACCGGAGCAGGACCGGGCGCACCGCCTGTCCCGCTACGTCTGGCAGATGGCCATCCGAGTGGTCCTCTTCATCTCCGCCGTGCTCGTGTACTCGATCTGGCACTCGTGGCTCGCGGTCATCCCGATCGTCCTCGCCGCGGTGATCCCCTGGGTCGCCGTCGTCATCGCGAACGCCGGCAGCCGGACCGAGAGCGACATGATCTCCCCCGCCGGGTCCATCGAGCTCTACGACGCCGTCGACCCGCGCCTCCGCGAACAGCAGGAGGACGCCCGGGCCCAGGCCTACCGCGACGAGCAGGACCGTCTCCGCCAGCAGGCGCAGCACGCGCAGGACGAGTGGCAGCGCAACGGCGACCGATCGAAGATGTGGGGACCCCGCTGATGGGTGCGACGTTCGACCTGCAGACCGAACCCGGATCCACACCGGTGTGCTCGCGAGCTGGTTGCACCTCGACGGCCGGGTGGCGCGTGAACTGGCGCAACCCCCGGATCCACGCGATCGACCGCGTGAAGATCTGGGCCGCCTGCGAAGAACACCGCGACTTCCTCGCCGACTACCTGCGGTCCCGCTCGTTCCCGGTGCGCGTCACCGGCATGCACGAGGACGTCGACCACCTCGACGACGAGCGCGAGGCGACCGCGGCGCCGAAGAACGACGTCGGGGTGCGCTCCACCGGCACCTCGCGATGACCGACGGCTTCGACCCGCAGTCCCGCTACGGCCGCAAGCACGCCGCCAAGCTGCAGCGCGCCGCCGCGGAGTCCCGCTCGACCGACGACGGCAGGTCGGGCCCGTCCGGTCGGGACCCCCACGAACCGTTCGTCGGCTGGCGCTTCGTCCGGAGCCGCCGCTGGCTCGGCTACTTCGCGATCGCGGTCGCCTTCGCCATCGTGTGCGCACTGTTCGGCATGTGGCAGTGGGACCGCCGCAACGAGGCCGTCCGGCAGAACGAGCAGGTCGCGCAGAACTACGACCACACCCCCGTCCCCCTCGACCGGGCGCTGCCGAAGGCCTCGAGCTGGCAGGACGAGCAGGAGTGGCTCCGGGTCTCCGTGACCGGCCGCTACGACGTCGACTCGCAGCTGCTCGTGCGCAACCGCGTCCACAACGGGCAGCCCGGGTTCGAGGTCCTGACGCCCCTGGTCACGCCCGAGGGCCGTGCCTTCATCGTCGACCGCGGATGGGTGCCGACCGGCAACGCCCAGGACGCCCCCGACCACGTGCCCGCTCCCCCGTCCGGCGAGGTCACCGCGATCGTCCGCCTGCAGCAGAGCGAACCGCGGATCCCCGGCCGCTCCGACCCGAAGGACACCGACCAGGTGCAGTCGGTGACCCTGGCCGACGTGGCGAACAAGGTCGACGACCCGATCTGGACCGGTGCGTACGGGCAGCTCGCCTCCGAGTCCCCCGCACCGACCGAGGCACGCCCGCTCGGCTGGGAGCGTCCGAACGCCGACACCGGGCTGCACCTCAGCTACTTCATCCAGTGGTTCCTGTTCGCCGCCGGGGGCTTCGGGTTCCTGGCGTACGTGATGGTGCAGGAGTACCGGAACCTCAACCAGGACGACCCCGAGGAGCGCGAGCGCGCCCTCGAGCGCGAACGCCGCAAGAACGCGAAGCCGAAGACCGACGCCGAGATCGAGGACGAGCTCATCGCGTCACGTCGCTGACGCGTGGCTGAGGCGTGCGGCCGTGGGTGCGCGTCAGCGCACCGTGCGCACCTCGTAACCCCGTGCGCGCTTCCGCGCACCGTGCAGCGCCACAAACGGGCACCCAGCACGCAACGCCGCACCGGATGGCGAACGCGGCACCGTGCGGACGGGAGGCGCGGCGCACGACCGGCACCGCGCCTCCAGACCGCACCGTGCGCACCTCGTAACCCCGTGCGCGCTTCCGCGCACCGTGCAGCGCCACAAACGGGCACCCAGCACCCAACACCGCACCGGATGGCGAACGCGGCACCGTGCGGACGGGCCTCGCCCGACCACACGCGCGGCAGCTAGGCGAGCTCGATGAGCTCCGCGTAGTCCTTGTTCCAGTGGTCCTCGGTGCCGTCCGGCAGCAGCAGCACACGCTCGGGATTGAGCGCCTCGACCGCGCCGGCGTCGTGGGACACCAGGACGACCGCACCCTCGAAGCCGGCGAGGGCGTTGAGGATCTCCTCGCGCGAAGCCGGGTCCAGGTTGTTCGTCGGCTCGTCGAGCAGCAGGACGTTCGCGCCGGAGACCACGATCATCGCGAGCGACAGACGCGTCTTCTCACCACCGGACAGGACGCCGGCCTTCTTGTAGCCGTCGTCACCGGTGAACAGGAACGAGCCGAGCACCCGACGGGCCTCGGTCTCGTTGAGGTCCGTCGACGCCGACACCATGTTCTCGATCACGGTGCGGTTGATGTCGATGTTCTCGTGCTCCTGCGCGTAGTACCCGATGCGCAGCCCGTGACCGGGCTGGATCTCGCCCGTGTCGGGCTGGTCGGCTCCCGCCAGGATGCGCAGCAGCGTCGTCTTGCCCGCACCGTTGAAGCCGAGGATGACCACGCGCGAACCGCGGTCGATCGCCAGGTCGACACCCGCGAAGATCTCGAGCGACCCGTACGACTTCGACAGCCCCTCGGCCATCAGCGGGGTGCGGCCGCACGGGGCCGGCGTAGGGAAGCGGATCTTCGCGACCCGGTCGGCGACACGCTCGTCCTCGAGGCCGGCGAGCAGCTTGTCGGCACGCGCGACCATCTGGTGCGCGGCCGCGGCCTTGGACGCCTTCGCGCCGAACCGAGCGGCCTGGTCCTTGAGCGTGGCGGCCTTCTTCTCGGCGCCCGCGCGCTCCTTGCGGCGGCGCTCCTCGTCGGCGACGCGCTGCCGCTGGTAGAGCTTCCAGCCCATGTTGTAGATGTCGATGGTCTGCCGGTTGGCGTCCAGGTAGAAGACGCGGTTCACGACCTCTTCGACGAGCTCCACGTCGTGGGAGATGATGATGACGCCACCGGGGTAGGTCTTCAGGTGCTCGCGGAGCCACACGACGGAGTCGGCGTCGAGGTGGTTGGTCGGCTCGTCGAGGATCATCGTCTCGGCGTCCGAGAACAGGATCCGGGCGAGCTCGATGCGACGGCGCTGACCACCCGAGAGCGTCTTGAGCTGCTGGTCGAGGATGCGGTCCGGCAGCTTGAGGTTCGACGCGATCGACGCCGCCTCGGCCTCGGCCGCGTAGCCACCGAGCGCGTTGAACTGGTCGTCGAGGCGGCTGTAGCGCCGCATCGCCTTCTCGGCCACGGCCGCGTCGTCGCTCGCCATGTCGAGCGTCGCGAGGCGGATGCCCTCCACGAGCTCACCGAGCCCACGGGCGTCGAGGATGCGCTTGCGCGCGGTCTCCTCCGGGTCGCCGGAGCGGGGGTCCTGCGGCAGGTAGCCGATCTCCCCGCCGCGGTCGATCGTGCCACCGTTGGGCTGCGTCTCGCCCGCGAGGGCCTTGGTCATCGTCGTCTTCCCCGCGCCGTTGCGGCCGACGAGTCCGATCTTGTCGCCCTTCTCGACACGGAAGGACACGTCTTCCATGAGGAGACGAGCTCCGACGCGGATCTCGAGTTCGTGCACGGCAAGCACAGTGGACGTCCAATCAGTTGGTGGGTTTGCACAACGGTGTGTGCGTGAGGTGCACCGCTACGCTGACGGGACCGATGGTTCCGAACGGAACCAGCAGTCCATTCTAGGAGAATCCATGACGAACGCCACCGGGTTCGCTCCCCGCGCAGTCCTCGCCGACCGTCTGCGCACGCACGGGCTGGCCACCGACGCCGCCCTCGTCGCCGGCGGAGCCCTGTTCACCGCCGCGATGGCGCAGCTCGAGGTCCCGATGTGGCCGGTCCCGATCACCGGGCAGACGCTGGCCGTCGTGCTCGTCGGCGCGACCCTCGGCGCACGCCGCGGCATGCTCTCGCTGCTCGTCTACGCCGTCGCCGGACTCGCGGGCGCCCCGTTCTTCGCCGACATGCAGGGCGGCCTGCAGGCCCTGGCCCTGCCGAGCTTCGGGTACGTCATCGGCTTCATCCCCGCCGCCGGGCTCGTCGGCTGGCTCGCCCGTCGCAACTGGGACCGCCACGTCGGCCGCGCCGCGGTCGCGATGCTGCTCGCGAGCGCGATCCCGTTCGTGACCGGCCTTCCGTACCTGGCTGTGGCGCTCGGCCAGCTCGGCGCCCCGAACGACGTCCAGTCGGTGCTCGCCGCCGGCCTGTACCCGTTCATCGTCGGTGGCATCGCCAAGGCCCTCATCGCCGCCGGCATCCTGCCGCTCGCGTGGAAGGCCGTCGGCCGCCGCTGAGGCACCGCACGAGGACGGCCCCGCACCGATCGGTGCGGGGCCGTTCTGCGTCCGGTGCGGGGAACGGCGCGGCGGGCTGGAGCGGTCACGACTCCCCGCCACCCGGACGCCGAGTGGTCGCGTTCTGTCGTCTGGCGCGCCGTCAGCCGACAGAACGTGACCACTCGGCGAACGTGAGCGGGCGGTCGCGACCGATCGGCGGCGCGCCCCGCGCGTGGCGTGCGCACAGACGGACGGGAGGCGCGGTGCCAGCTGGCACCGCGCCTCCCGTCCGTGGTGGGCCGCGACTAGATCGCGAACCCGAGGGCGCGCATCATCTCGCGTCCGTCGTCGGTGATCCGTTCCGGACCCCACGGCGGCATCCAGACCCAGTTGATCCGGAAGGCGTCCACGATGCCGTCGAGGGCGTTCGCGGTGTCACCCTCGATGACGTCCGTCAGGGGGCAGCCGGCGCTCGTGAGCGTCATGCTGATGACGAGCGCGTTGGCGTCGTCGTCCCAGGCGAGGTCGTAGATCAGGCCGAGGTCGACGATGTTCACGCCGAGTTCCGGGTCCTGGACCTCCTTCAGGCCCTCGACGACCTCGTCGAACTTGTCGGGAGCGAGTGCGGCGATCATCAGGCCTGCGCCTCGGCGGCGGCGACCTGCACGTAGCGGTCGTAGCCCTCGTTCTCGAGGCGGTCGGCCAGCTCGGGGCCGCCCTGCTCCGCGATCTTGCCGGCGACGAACACGTGCACGAAGTCCGGCTTGATGTAGCGGAGGATGCGCGTGTAGTGCGTGATGAGCAGCACACCGAGGCCGGTCGCGGCCTTGGCGCGGTTGACGCCCTCGGAGACGATCTTCAGCGCGTCGACGTCGAGGCCGGAGTCGGTCTCGTCGAGGACGGCGAACTTCGGCTTCAGGAGCTCGAGCTGCATGATCTCGTGGCGCTTCTTCTCGCCACCGGAGAAGCCCTCGTTGACGTTGCGCTCGGCGAACGACGAGTCCATCTTCAGGTCGGCCATCGACTGACGGAGTTCCTTGATCCAGCCACGGAGCGCCGGGGCCTCGCCGTCGATCGCCGTCTTGGCGGTGCGGAGGAAGTTCGACACCGTGACGCCGGGGATCTCGACCGGGTACTGCATCGCCAGGAACATGCCCGCACGGGCACGCTCGTCGACGCTCATCGCGAGGACGTCCTCACCGTCGAGGGTGATGGTGCCACCGACGACGTGGTACCGGGGGTGACCGGCGATGGTGTACGCCAGGGTGGACTTGCCGGAGCCGTTCGGCCCCATGATCGCGTGGATCTCGCCCTCGTTGATGGTGAGGTCGACACCCTTCAGGATCTCCTTGGTGCCCTGATCGGTGTCGATCGAGACCTTGAGGTCACGGATTTCCAGAGTGGACATTGCGTTCCTTCGGTTGCAGCTGTGTGCGGCGTCAGCCGCGGGAAGTGTTGGGGGTGCTCAGTCGACCGGGACGACGTCCTGCACGTCGACGTAGACGTCGCCGTCGCGGACCTCGACCCGGAAGACCGGGACGGGCTCGTAGGCCGGGAAGTTCTGCGGCTTGCCGGTGGCCAGTGAGAAGCGGGACCCGTGGGCCCAGCACTCCAGCGAGTCACCCTCGACGAAGCCCTCGGCCAGCGAGATGTCGCCGTGCGTGCAGGTGTCGCCGATGGCGTGGACCGTGCCGGACGAGTCCTTCACGATCGCGACCGCCGTGCCGTCGACGACCACCCGCATCGGGCTGTCCACCGCGATGTCGGCTTCGGCGCAGACCTTCTCGGCCATCAGGCGGTGGCCTCCGCGCCGTCGGACTGCGCGGCGGCGGCCTGTGCGTCGCTCGCCTCGGCCGGTTCGGCGATGACCGAACGGCCCTCGGCCAGCTCCTGCTCGACCGCGGCGATGAGACGCTCCTCAAGCTCCGGCGCACCGATCTTCTGGATGACCTCGACCAGGAAGCCGAGCACGACGAGGCGCCGGGCTTCTTCTTCCGGGACTCCGCGGGACTGCAGGTAGAACAGCTGCTCGTCGTCGAAGCGACCGGTCGCACTCGCGTGGCCGGCGCCCTCGATGTTGCCCGTCTCGATCTCGAGGTTCGGGATGCTGTCGGCACGGGTGCCGTCCGTCAGCACGAGGTTGCGGTTCTGCTCGTACGAGTCGGTGCCGTCACCGGCGCGGCCGATCAGGACGTCGCCGATCCAGACGGTGTGCGCGCCCTGGCCCTGCAGCGCGCCCTTGTAGTTGACCCGACCGCGCGTGTTCGGCGCGTCGTGGTTCACGTAGACCTGCTGCTCGATGTACTGGCCGGCGTCGGCGAAGTACACGCCGTACATCTCCGTGTCGGCGCCCTGCGCACCGAGGTGCGTGGAGGGGTTGACGCGGATGACGTCGCCGCCGAGCGAGACCACGACGTGCTTGAGGAAGGCATCGCGGCCGACCTCGGCGAAGTGGGTCGAGACGTGCACGGCGTCGTCGTCCCAGTCCTGCAGGCTGACGACGGTCAGTCGTGCGTTCTGCTGCGCGACGATCTCGATGTTCTCACTGAGCAGGGCGCTGCCGCGGTTGTCGAGCACGACGATGCCCTGGGAGTTCGGCTCGGCCGTGATCACCGTGTGCGCAGCGCGGGGCTGCGACCCGAAGTCGGAACGGGTCACGGTGATGAACTCGTGCGCCTCGGTGGCCTTGATCGTGATCGCCAGGACCGCGTCACGGGCGGTCCAGGCTGCGGCCGACGCGCGGTCCTCGGGCAGGCCGGCGGAGCCGACGCGGGGGTCGTCGCTGCGACCCCACTCGACGTCGGCACCCTCGGACTGTCGGGCGAGGTACGGGTAGGCGGATCCGTCGAGCGCGCCGTCCAGCAGCGGCTGGAGCTTGGTGAGCGGCGCGAACTTCCAGTTGACCTCTCGGCCGGTGACCTTCGGGAACGCCTCGACGTCGCCGGACTGGAACCGCTCGGAGCGGGTCTGGACCGGCACCTTCTTGTCGGGGGCGTCCCAGCCGCCGTCGGAGTGGGCTCCGGCGCCGTGCTGGGTGCCGCCCTGCGCTGCGGCAGCGGGCTCGATCGGCTGGTCGATGTGGGGAGGGGTGGTGCTGGACATCTAGCCGACGGATCCTTCCATGCTCATCTCGATGAGCTTGTTGAGTTCGAGTGCGTACTCCATCGGGAGCTCGCGGGCGATCGGCTCGATGAAGCCACGGACGATCATCGCCATCGCCTCGTCCTCGGCCATGCCGCGGGACATGAGGTAGAAGAGCTGCTCCTCGCTGACACGCGAGACCGTGGCCTCGTGTCCCAGCTGCACGTCGTCGACACGGATGTCGATCGCCGGGTAGGTGTCGCTCCGGCTGATCGTGTCGACCAGCAGGGCGTCGCAGCGCACGGTGTTGGCGGCGTGGTGCGCGGCCGGGTCGACCCGGACCTCACCGCGGTAACCCGCACGACCGCCACCACGGGCGATCGACTTCGAGACGATCGAGGACGTCGTGTACGGCGCCATGTGGATCATCTTCGCGCCGGCGTCCTGGTGCTGACCGGGGCCCGCGAAGGCGACGGAGAGCGTCTCGCCCTTGGCGTGCTCGCCGGCGAGGTAGATCGACGGGTACTTCATCGTGACCTTGGACCCGATGTTGCCGTCGATCCACTCCATCGTCGCGCCCTCGTGTGCGATCGCACGCTTGGTGACGAGGTTGTAGACGTTGTTCGACCAGTTCTGGATCGTCGTGTACCGAACGCGGGCGTTCTTCTTCACGATGATCTCGACGACGGCCGAGTGCAGCGAGTCGGACTTGTAGATCGGGGCGGTGCAGCCCTCGATGTAGTGGACGTACGAGTCCTCGTCCGCGATGATCAGCGTCCGCTCGAACTGGCCCATGTTCTCGGTGTTGATCCGGAAGTAGGCCTGCAACGGGATCTCGACGTGGACGCCCTTCGGGACGTAGACGAACGAGCCACCGGACCAGACGGCCGTGTTCAGCGCGGCGAACTTGTTGTCGCCGGCCGGGATCACGGTGCCGAAGTACTCCTCGAACAGCTCCGGGTGCTCACGGAGCGCCGTGTCGGTGTCCATGAAGATGACGCCCTGCTGCTCCAGGTCCTCGCGGATCTGGTGGTAGACGACCTCGGACTCGTACTGCGCGGCGACACCGGCGACGAGGCGCTGGCGCTCGGCCTCGGGGATGCCGAGCTTCTCGTAGGTCGCACGGATGTCCTCGGGGAGGTCTTCCCACGACTGCGCCTGCTTCTCCGTGGAGCGCACGAAGTACTTGATGTTGTCGAAGTCGATGCCCGTCAGGTCGGCACCCCACGTCGGCATCGGCTTGCGGCCGAAGAGCGACAGCCCCTTGAGGCGGTTCTTCAGCATCCACTCGGGCTCGTCCTTGAGGTTCGAGATGTCGGTGACGACCTCTTCCGAGATCCCACGACGGGCGGAGGACCCTGCCGAGTCGGAGTCGGACCAGCCGAACTCGTATTGGCCGAGCCCTTCGAGCTCGGGACGGTCGATGAGCACGTCGGACATGGTCTCCTCGTTTCCTTCTCGCGGGACAGCGTTACAGGTGTGAACCCGTGGCGTCTGGACGCCATTCCACCGCGGACCGCTGACATGCGGACCGGGTGCTGCTCCCTCGCAACGACAATGGTTCCACGCAGTCCGTGGGTTGATCGGCGATCTCGGCCCATTCGGAGCCGGCGCCTGCCTAGACTTGACTGCTGCTGAACCCTCGAATCCTACAGGTTCACTGCACGGAACAACAGGAAGGCACCACCCTCGTGACACGCGTCGGATCCCCCGTCGAGCAGGATCTCCGGACCGGACGGTGGTGGTCGCTCCCCCGCGTGGTCGACCGTCGCGTGGTCGCACTGGCCTGGGCGTCCTTCGTGGTCGAGGTCGTGCTGATCGGCACCGGAGGCCTCGTGCGCCTCACCGCCTCGGGCCTCGGATGCCCCACCTGGCCCAAGTGCACGGCGGATTCGCTCGTCTCCACGCCGGAGATGGGCATCCACGGCATCATCGAGTTCGGCAACCGTCTGCTCACCTTCGTGCTCGTGATCGTGGCCGTCGCGATGTTCCTCGCGGTCGTCCGGATGCTCCGCACGCGCCCCGAACTCTTCTGGCTGGCGTTCGCTCAGGGCGTCGCGATCCCGGTGCAGGCCGTCATCGGCGGCATGAGCGTCTGGACGAACCTGAACCCCTTCGTGGTCGGGCTGCACTTCGTCGTCTCCGCCGCCCTCACCTCGGTGACCGCTGCGCTGGTCTACCGCACGACGCACGGCCCGCGCACCGCCCAGCGGCTCGTCCCGCGCTGGTACACGGGTGTCGTCCGCGGCACCGTCGCCGCCGTCGTCGTGACCGTCCTCGTCGGCATCCTGACCACCGGCAGCGGCCCGCACGCCGGAGCCGACGCCGCGGTCGACGGTGGACGCCTGCACCGCACCGGGTTCGACCCCGCGGTCATGGAGCACGTGCACGCCTGGCCCGCGTACGCCCTCTTCGCCCTGACCCTGGTGCTCGTCATCGGAGCCGTCCGCCTGGGCCGCCCGAGCAAGTGGCCGCTGCTGCTGCTCGTCGTCGAGTTCCTGCAGATCGCTGTCGGGCTCACGCAGGCGCGAACGGGTCTGCCCGTCGGGCTCGTCGGCACGCACATGGTGCTCGCCGGGATGCTCGTCGGAGCGGTGACCGCCGTGGTGCTGTCGACGCGGGCCTCAGCCGGCCGAGACGCCGTCCGGGAGCCCATCGACGCCTGACGCCCGGGCGCGTCGCGCGCTCGACACCCGTTCTCCGACACCCCACGAGTCGTTCGACTCGTGGGGTGTCGCGTTCGTGGTGGACGGCTGGGCGCCACACTGCTGACGCGGAACGACACCGCCGACGTCGCACGACATCGACTTCGTCGCTCGACATCCGCACCACCCGCGGTCCGCAGCGGCTCGCGTCCGCCCCGCGGCAGGCGCTCCCCAAGCCGGACGGGTGGCCCGTGGCGGGCCAGCACCGTGCCTCCAGGCTGCCTCGTGCCCGACGCAGGACGCCGGTGTCCTGCCGAGACGCCGTTGAACGCGAGAGACGCCGCCGGATTCGGCGGCGTCTCGGCGGGGTGGCGGCGTCATGCAGACACAACGGCGTCAACAGGACACGACGGCGTCACCTGGACACGACGGCGTCCTGCGGACCGAACGCGCGGGCGCCCGCTCGACCGCCTAGAAGGTGAAGACCTGCGGCAGCAGCGGGTCGATGCCCACGGCGATGAACAGCAGCGTCAGGTACGTGATCGAGCTGTGGAAGACCCGCATCGGCTGCACGTGCTCGACGTGCTGGATGGCCCGCGAGTACAGGCGGTGTGACTCGACGACGAACCAGATGCCGCCGGCCAGCGCGACGACCGTGTAGAGCGGCCCCATGTGCCCGACCGGGATGAGCAGGAGCGAGCAGACGAGCGTCGCCCACGCGTAGAGCACGACCTGCAGGCCGACGACGGTGCGGCCACGGACCACGGCGAGCATCGGCACGTCGGCCGCGTCGTAGTCGTCGCGGTACTTCATCGACAGCGGCCAGTAATGCGGCGGCGTCCACAGGAAGATCACCATGAACAGGATGACCGGGGTCCAGGTCAGCGAGCCGGTGACGCCCGCCCACCCGATGAGCACCGGCATGCAGCCGGCCGAGCCGCCCCACACGATGTTCTGCGGGGTGCGGCGCTTGAGCCACAGCGTGTAGACGAACACGTAGATGAGGATCGCGATGACGCTCAGCGCGGCGGCGAGCCAGTTCACCAGGAAGCCGAGCACCGCGGTCGACAGGATGCCGAGCACCCACGAGAACACGAGGGCCTCGCGGTCGGACAGCTCACCGGTGACGAGCGGTCGGGTGCTGGTCCGCTTCATCAGCCGGTCGATGTCGCGGTCGATGTAGCAGTTGAAGGCCGACGCCGAACCGGCCGACATCGCTCCGCCGAGCATCGTCCAGAAGACGAGCCACAGGTCGGGGACGCCGCGTTCGGCGAGGAACATCGTCGGCGCCGTGGTGACGAGCAGCAGCTCCATCACGCGCGGCTTCGTCAACGAGACGTACGCACGGACCTTGCGGGACAGCGGCGATCGGGGTCGATCGGTGTCGGGCCGGGTCACGGTGGCAGTCGGCAAGAGAACCTCAGTCTGTTCGCATCAGCTCGCACACTCGGTGGACGACTGCGACGGCGTCCGGGCATGCGCTGACCCGGAATGTCCACGGGTCCCGATCAGTTTACGGGATGGAAGCGCCGCGACGGTGCCCCGCTCCGACATCCCGACGTGATCCGGACGCGCTCGACACGCCCGGATCGACCGTCGACGCCCACCCCGGTGTGAACATCGGGGGTCACCTGAACCCCTTCTGAGTACCGGGTCACTATGCTGGACACGCCCTCCCGCAGTGCGCGCCCCGATGACGTCGGCCGCGATGAGCCGGTCGGCCGCCGCTAGACGGCGACACGACTCGGCCCCGGGATGGCCACATGTCCGTGCGATGGCACGAGCCCTCGCACATGTCGCATCAAGAAGGGTCAACATCCAAGTGGCTGAATTCACCTGGGACGCCATCGACCGGAAGGCCGTCGACACGGCCCGCGTTCTCGCCGCCGACTCGGTCGAGGCCGCCGGCAACGGTCACCCCGGCACCGCGATGAGCCTCGCTCCGCTCGCCCACCTGCTCTTCCAGAAGGTGATGCGTCGCGACCCGAGCGACTCCACCTGGATCGGCCGCGACCGCTTCATCCTCTCCGCCGGTCACGCCTCGATCCTCCAGTACGTGCAGTTCTACCTGCACGGCTACGGGCTCGAGATCGACGACCTGCAGCACCTGCGCAAGTGGGGCTCGAAGACCCCGGGTCACCCGGAGTACGGCCACACCGACGGTGTCGAGATCACCACGGGCCCGCTCGGCCAGGGCCTCGCGTCCTCGGTCGGCTTCGCCTACGCCCAGCGCTTCGAGCGCGGCCTGTTCGACCCGGAGACCCCGGCCGGCCAGTCGCCGTTCGACCACTACACCTACGTGATCGCCGGCGACGGTGACATGCAGGAAGGCGTGACGAACGAGTCCGGCTCGCTCGCCGGCCGTCAGCAGCTCGGCAACCTCATCGCGTTCTACGACTCGAACCAGATCTCGATCGAGGACAACACCGACATCGCGTTCTCGGAGAGCGTCGCCGACCGCTACGAGGCGCTCGGCTGGCACGTCCAGATCGTCGACTGGAAGAAGACCGGCGAGTACTCCGAGGACGTCGAGGAGCTCCACGCCGCGATCGAGGCCGCCAAGCAGGTCACCGACAAGCCGTCGCTCATCGTCCTCAAGACGATCATCGGCTGGCCGTCGCCGACCAAGCAGAACTCGGGCAAGATCCACGGCTCGGCGCTCGGCGCCGACGAGATCAAGGGTCTCAAGGAGATCCTCGGCTTCGACACCGACAAGACCTTCGAGGTCGCCCCCGAGGTCCTCGAGTACACCCGCGGCGCCGTCGCCAAGGGCCAGGCCGAGCACGCCGAGTGGCAGAAGTCCTTCGACGCGTGGGCCGCGGCCAACGCCGACAAGAAGGCGCTGTTCGACCGTGTCCAGTCGAAGGAGCTCCCGGAGGGCCTCGAAGCAGCGCTCCCGGTCTTCCCGACCGACAAGGCCGTCTCGACCCGTGCCGCTTCCGGCAAGGTCATCAACGCCATCGCGCCGCTGATGCCCGAGTTCTGGGGCGGTTCGGCCGACCTCGCCGAGTCGAACCTCACCACGATCGAGGGCGCCAAGTCCTTCGGTCCGGCCGAGGCCTCGACGTCGACGTGGAGCACCGACCCGTACGGCCGCGTGCTGCACTTCGGCATCCGCGAGCACGCCATGGGCTCGATCCTCAACGGCATCGTCCTGCACGGGAACACCCGCCCCTTCGGTGGCACGTTCCTCATCTTCAGCGACTACATGCGTCCGGCGGTCCGTCTCGCCGCGCTCATGCAGGCGCCGGCGATCTACGTCTGGACCCACGACTCCATCGCCCTCGGCGAGGACGGCCCGACGCACCAGCCGATCGAGCAGGTCTCGTCGCTCCGTGCGATCCCCGGTCTCGACGTCGTCCGCCCGGCCGACGCCAACGAGGTCGCGTACGCGTGGCTCGAGATGCTCAAGCACACCGACCGCCCGGCCGGCATCGCGCTGAGCCGTCAGAACCTCCCCGTGTTCGAGCGTGGCGAGGGTGACGCGTCCGGTGAGGTCTTCGCTTCGGCGAAGAACGTCGCCAAGGGTGCGTACATCCTGGCCGAGGCGCCCAACGGCACCCCGGACGTCATCCTCATCGCGACCGGTTCCGAGGTCCAGATCGCGGTCGATGCTCGCGAGCAGCTCAAGGCCGAGGGCATCAACGCCCGCGTCGTGAGCGCCCCGTCGATCGAGTGGTTCCGCGCCCAGTCCGAGAACTACCAGGACCAGGTGCTCCCGAAGGACGTCACCGCTCGCGTGTCGGTCGAGGCCGGCATCGCCATGAGCTGGCGCGACATCGTCGGCGACAAGGGCCGCAGCGTCTCGATCGAGCACTTCGGTGCCTCGGCCGACTACCAGACGCTCTTCAAGGAGTTCGGCTTCACGACGGAGCACGTCGTGGCCGCCGCGAAGGAATCGATCGCAGCTTCCTGACCTGCAAGGGCCGGGTCCGGTTTCCGGATCCGGCCCTTCTTCCGGGAGGCCCGGCTCGGTTCCGCCACGGGCCTCCCGTCCCCGAAACCCCGACTCACGGTCCTCACGGACCCGTCGATGAAAGAAGAAGAGAAACACATGGCTGAGAACACCCCCACCGCCGCCCTCTCCGCGGTCGGCGTGAGCATCTGGCTCGACGACCTCTCCCGCGAGCTCCTCGAGACCGGCAAGCTCACCGAGCTCATCGAGCAGAAGAACGTCGTCGGCGTGACGACGAACCCGACGATCTTCGCGTCGGCCCTCGCCAAGGGCGAGCGCTACGACTCGCAGGTCAAGGAGCTCGCCGCTGCGGGCACCGACGTCACCGACGCGATCTTCGCGATCACCACGCAGGACGTCGCGAACGCCTCCGACGTCTTCAAGCCGATCTACGACGAGACCAAGGGCTTCGACGGCCGTGTCTCCATCGAGGTCGAGCCGGGCCTCGCGCACGACACCGCCAAGACCATCGAGCAGGCCAAGTTCCTGTTCGAGAAGGTCGGCAAGGAGAACGTCCTCATCAAGATCCCGGCGACGCTCGAGGGTCTCGAGGCGATCACCGAGGTCATCGGCGCCGGCATCTCCGTCAACGTCACCCTGATCTTCTCGCTCGAGCGCTACCGCGCCGTCATCGACGCCTACCTCGGTGGGCTCGAGAAGGCCAAGGCCGCCGGCCACGACCTCTCCAAGATCCACTCGGTCGCGTCCTTCTTCGTGTCGCGCGTCGACTCCGAGATCGACAAGCGTCTGGACGCCGTCGGCACCGACGAAGCCAAGGCCCTCAAGTCGAAGGCCGGCATCGCCAACGCGCAGCTCGCGTACCAGGTCTGGACCGAGGCGTTCGCCTCCGAGCGTGCCCTCGGCCTGCTCGAGTCCGGCGCCAACACGCAGCGTCCGCTCTGGGCCTCGACCGGTGTCAAGGACCCGTCGCTCCCCGACACGCTCTACGTGACCGAGCTCGCCGCCCCCAACACCGTCAACACGATGCCGGGCAAGACGCTCGACGCCACGTTCGACCACGGTGAGATCCACGGCGACGCCATCGCCGGCACGTTCGACCAGGCGCAGCAGGTCCTCGACCAGCTCGCCGCACAGGGCGTCGACTACGACGAGGTCGTCGCACTGCTCGAGAAGGAGGGCGTGGACAAGTTCATCGTCTCCTGGGGCGAGCTCGTCGACACCGTCAAGGCAGCGCTCGAGGGCGCCAAGTAGTGACGGTTTCCATCGCAGCCAGCGGCGACGCCGCGCGGGCCATCGAACAGGTGGTCCCGCGGCTCGTCGCTGACCTGGTGGCCTCGGGCATCACCGCCCAGGACGCCGATCTGTGGGGAACCACCGCCGAGGCCGAGGCGTCGAAGCGCCTCGGCTGGGTGGAGGCCGTCTCGGTCTCCCGCCCGCTCGTCGCCGAGGTGACCGCGCTGCGCGAGTCGCTCCGTGCCGAAGGGGTCGACCACGTCGTCCTCGCCGGCATGGGCGGCTCGTCCCTCGCACCCGAGGTCATCACGCGCACCGCCGGCGTGCCCCTCACGGTCCTCGACTCGACCGACCCCGCACAGGTCCGCGCGGCCGTGACGACCGACCTCGAGCGCACCGTGCTCGTGGTCTCGTCGAAGTCCGGCTCGACGCTCGAGACCGATTCGCAGCGCCGTGTCTTCGAGCAGGCCTTCCGCGACGCCGGCATCGACCCGGCCCGCCGCATCGTCGTCGTCACCGACCCGGGCTCCGCGCTCGAGGCCGCTGCGATCGACGCCGGCTACCGTGTCTTCACCGCCGACCCCACGGTCGGCGGCCGCTACTCCGCGCTCACCGCCTTCGGCCTCGTGCCGTCCGGGCTCGCGGGAGCGGACATCGCCGAGCTCCTCGACGAGGCCGACGCGATCTCCGCGCTGCTCTCGGTCGACCTGGACGAGAACCCCGGGCTCGTGCTCGGTGCGGTCCTCGCGGGCACCGAACCGCTGCGCGACAAGATCGCCATCGTGCCCGACGGCACGCACATCGTCGGTTTCGGCGACTGGGTCGAACAGCTGATCGCGGAGTCGACCGGCAAGGAGGGTCGCGGGCTGCTGCCCGTCGTGCTGCACGCGGACTCCCCCGAGGTCACCGCCGGCCTGCCCGACGTCCAGGTCATCCGCCTGGTCGGTTCGCGCGAGGACGAGCGTCACGTGGCCGAGGGCGAGGTCGAGATCACCGGCACGCTCGGTGGCCAGATCCTCGTCTGGGAGTACGCCGTCGCAGTCGCCGGTCGCCTGCTCGGCATCAACCCGTTCGACCAGCCCGACGTCGAGGCCGCCAAGGTCGCGACCCGCGCGCTGCTCGACGACCGCCCCGTTCCTGCCGAGCCGGCGTTCTCCGAGGACGGCATCGCCGTCCACGCGACGCCCGGACTCGCGGTCGGTGCGACGCTCTCGGAAGCCGTGTCGGGCCTCCTGTCCGCACTCGACCCGACCGGCTACGTGTCGGTGCAGGCGTACGTCGACCGAACCACGAACGGCGGCCTCGAGTCGCTGCGCGACGCGATCGCGGCGCGCACGGAGCGGCCCGTCACCTTCGGGTACGGCCCCCGGTTCCTGCACTCGACCGGCCAGTACCACAAGGGCGGCCCCGCCACGGGAGTGTTCCTGCAGATCGTCGCCGACGAAGCGGAGGACCTGGCGATCCCGGGTCGGCCGTTCACGTTCGGGCAGCTCCTCCGGGCCCAGGCAGCCGGCGACGCGAGTGTCCTCGCCGAGCACGGCCGGCCGGTCCTCACCCTCACGACGTCGGACGTCCACGCCGCCACCGCGGCGATCGCGTCCGCCGTCTCCCACTGACTCGTAAGGAGTTCACCGACTCATGTCACCGGTGGCAATCACCCCGGAGCACAACCCGCTCCGGCTGCCGACGGATCGTCGACTGAACCGGATCGCGGGACCGAGCACGCTCATCATCTTCGGCGTGACGGGCGACCTGTCACGCAAGAAGCTGATGCCCGCGGTCTACGACCTGGCCAACCGGGGGCTCCTGCCCCCGGGGTTCGCGCTCGTCGGGTTCGCTCGTCGCGACTGGGAGGACCAAGACTTCTCCCAGCTCGTCCACGACGCCGTCAAGGAGCACTCGCGCACCCCGTTCGACGAGGACGTCTGGCGTCAGCTCGAACAGGGCATCCGCTTCGTCCAGGGCTCGTTCGACGACCCCGAGGCGTTCCGCGAGCTCAAGCGCACCGTCGACGACCTCGACGCCGAGCGCGGGACGCTGGGCAACCACGCGTTCTACCTGTCCATCCCGCCGAAGATGTTCCCGGTCGTCACCGAGCAGCTGAAGCTGTCCGGGCTGACCGAGAAGCGCGAGGGCTCCTGGAGCCGCGTGGTCGTCGAGAAGCCGTTCGGTTCCGACCTCCGCACCGCGCGCGAGCTCAACGCGATCGTCGAGAGCGTCTTCGCGCCCGACGACGTGTTCCGCATCGACCACTACCTCGGCAAGGAGACCGTCCAGAACCTGCTGACGCTCCGGTTCGCGAACCAGATGTACGAACCCATCTGGAACTCGAACTACGTCGACCACGTGCAGATCACGATGGCCGAGGACATCGGCGTCGCCGGGCGTGCCGCGTACTACGACGGCATCGGTGCGGCCCGCGACGTCATCCAGAACCACCTGCTGCAGCTCCTCGCACTCACCGCGATGGAGGAGCCCGTCTCGTTCAAGGCCGCCGACCTGCGCGCCGAGAAGGAGAAGGTGCTCTCCGCCGTGCGCCTGCCCGAGGACCTGTCGACCGCCACTGCCCGCGGGCAGTACGACGGTGGCTGGCAGGGGGGCGAGAAGGTGCTCGGCTTCCTCGAAGAGGCCGGGATGAACCCGGAGTCCGGCACCGAGACGTACGCGGCGATCAAGCTCGACATCGCCACGCGTCGCTGGCAGGGCGTCCCGTTCTACCTGCGCGCCGGCAAGCGTCTGGGCCGTCGTGTGACCGAGATCGCGATCGTGTTCAAGCGCGTCCCCGAGGACGTCTACGGCAACACGCAGTCCCCGCTCGGCCAGAACGCGCTCGTCATCCGTGTCCAGCCGGACGAGGGTGTCACGCTCCGCTTCGGCTCGAAGGTCCCCGGCGTCGGCACGCAGGTGCGCGACGTGACGATGGACTTCGGCTACGGCCACGCGTTCACCGAGGCATCCCCCGAGGCGTACGAGCGACTCATCCTCGACGTGCTCCTCGGTGACCCGCCGCTGTTCCCGCGGCACCAGGAGGTCGAGCTGTCCTGGAAGATCCTCGACCCCATCGAGGAGTTCTGGGCCACGCAGGGCCAGCCCGAGCAGTACCGTCCCGGCACGTGGGGCCCGGCATCCGCCGACGCCCTGCTCGCCCGCGACGGTCGGACCTGGAGGCGTCCGTGAAGATCGACATGCCCGACACCACGGTGTCGAAGATCCAGAAGAAGCTCGTCCGCATCCGCGAGGAGGGCGGCGCCGTCGCCCTCGGCCGTGTGCTGACCCTCATCATCTCGACGGCCCTCGGTCACGAGGAAGAGGCGATCGAGGCGGCCAACGAGGCGTCCCGCGAGCACCCGATGCGCGTGATCATCGTCTCGAAGAACAGCGGTGACACGAAGTCCCCCGGGCGCCTCGACGCGCAGATCCGTGTCGGCAGCGACGCGGGTGCGAGCGAGGTCATCGTCCTCCGGGCGTACGGCGAGACCGCGACCGACGAGGAGAGCCTGGTCACCGGCCTCCTGCTGCCGGACGCACCCGTCGTTGCCTGGTGGCCGCAGACGGCTCCCGAGCAGCCCGCGGCCTCGGCCCTCGGCCGCATCGCGCAGCGACGGATCACCGACGCCGCCGCGCAGAAGGACCCCAACGGCGCGATCGAGGCACTCGGTGCGTCCTACGTACCGGGTGACACCGACTTCGCGTGGACCCGTCTGACCCTGTGGCGGAACCAGCTCGCCGCGGCGCTCGACCAGCCGCCGTACGAGCCGATCACCGCCGTCGAGGTCTCCGGAGCGTCCGACAGCCCGTCGACGATCCTCCTCGCCGCCTGGCTGCAGCTGCAGCTCCAGGTTCCGGTGTCCGTCGTCACGTCGCCGCGCGCGACGGGGTCGAGCGGCATCCACGGTGTGAAGCTCGTCCGCGAGTCCGGCACCATCGAGCTCGAGCGTTCCCTGGTGGACGTCGCCACGCTCTCGATGCCCGGGCAGCCGACGCACGACCTGTCGCTGCCACGCCGCAACCTGCGCGACTGCCTGGCCGAGGAACTCCGTAGACTCGACCCGGACGTCCTCTTCGGAGACGTCGTCAAGCACGGGGTGCCACAGCTGCGCGAGACCATCGCCCGCTGATCAACACCCCACACGGTCGGGCCGCCTGTCTGGTGCAGGCGGCCCGACCGGACCGAAGGCGGTCGGACGACCGGTCGGCCGCCACGAACACGGGAGTCACGTGACCAACGAACGGCGGGTGCTCGTGCACCCGGACAAGCAGGCCCTCGGCGCTTCGGTCGCCGCACGCTTCATCACCAAGATCATCGACGTGCTCGACGAGCAGGAGCGTGCCGACATCGCGATCAGCGGTGGATCGGTCTCCTCCCTCGTCCTCGCTGCGATCGGCCAGTCGCCGGCGCGCGAGAGCGTCGACTGGTCGAAGGTGCACGTCTGGTGGGTCGACGAGCGCTGGGTCCCGTCGGACGACGCCGACCGCAACACGATCGGCACGCAGACCGACTTCTTCGACCACGTCGACATCCCCGCGTCGAACATCCACCCGATGCCGGCGTCAGACGGCGGGCTCGACATCGAGGCCGCGGCGACCCAGTACGAGCGCGAGCTGCAGGACGCCGCGCCCGAAGGCGCCGTCGCGCCGCGCTTCGACATCACGCTGCTCGGCGTCGGCCCCGACGGGCACACCGCCTCGCTCTTCCCGGAGTTCCCGCAGCTCACTGTCACCGACCGCGCCGTCGTGTCGGTCGACGATTCCCCCAAGCCGCCGCCGCAGCGTCTGACCGTCACCTTCCCGGTGATCAACGCCTCGCAGCGGGTCTGGGTGATCCTCTCCGGTGCCGAGAAGGCCTCGGTCCTCGGGCTGGCCCTCGCCGGTGCATCGATCGAGGACGTCCCCGTCGGTGGCGTGCAGGGTCGCAAGCGCACCGTCTTCTTCGTGGACCAGGACGCCGCGCGCGACGTCCCCGAGAACCTGATCGCGTCGACGTACTAGACGCGCGTTCCTGACGGACGGGAGGCCCGGTGCCAGCTGGCACCGGGCCTCCCGTCCGTCTGTGGTCGCGCCCACTGCGCGCCGCGCCCGAGCCCCTGCGTCGAGTGGTCACGAACTGTCGCCCGCGGGCGCCGCAGGCGACAGTTCGTGGCACCACCGCGCACCGGACGCGGCGTGTCGTGACCACTCGGCGAACCGTCGCTCCGCGCGGCACCTCGGGCGCCGAGCGGTCACGACTCCCCGCCGGCGCGACGCCGAGTGGTCACGAACTGTCAGCTGGAAGCGCCGCAGGCGACGGTTCGCGCCACCACCGCGCACCGCACGCGGCGTGTCGTGACCACTCGGCGAGCGAGCCACCCCTTCCCCGGGACACACGAAGGCCCCCGCACCATCGGTGCAGGGGCCTTCGTCAGCGTGTGTGCGCTAGCTCTTCTTCGCCGCGGTGCCGCGACGCTCTCGGAGCTGCTGGAGCGCGTCCTCGAGGAGCTGCGCTGCCTCTTCCTCGGTGCGGCGTTCCTTCACGTACGCGAGGTGCGTCTTGTAGGGCTCGGTCTTGGAGACCACGGGAGGGTTCTCCTTGTCGCGCCCGGCCGGCAGACCAGACGACGGGGAGTCCACCGTCTCGGGGATCTCTTCATCGGGCAGGTTCGCGGCGAAGTACCGCACGACCTCGTTGCCGAGGGCGTCCCAGTACGAGATCGCCACGCGCTCTGCCTGGACCCCGCGGTCCTGTTCGCCCATCGGTCCCGCGCCGACGCGAGACCCTCGGATTGCACTGCCTCCGCTTGCCATGGATCAGACCCCCGCCGTGAACTTGTTGATGAGACCGAGCACGATGATGGAGACGATCCAGACCAGACCGAGGATCACCGTGATGCGGTTGAGGTTGCGCTCGGCCACGCCGGACGCACCGAGGTTGCTCGTGACCCCACCGCCGAACATGTCGGAGAGGCCACCACCGCGGCCCTTGTGCAGCAGGATGAGGAGCGTGAGCAGGAGGCTCGTGATTGCGAGCAGGACCTGCAGCACGACGGAGAGTATCGCCACGACGTACCTTTCGTGTCAGTCAGCCGTACCAGTGTACCGGCCGCGCGGAGCACGGCCGGTACCTGGACGGGAGTGGTGCGGACGACTGCCCGCGACGACGCCTGTGGACTACAGCCCGACGTGCTGACGGAACCGGGCGATGGCCGCGAACTCCTGCACGTCGAGCGAAGCGCCACCGACGAGCGCGCCGTCGATGTCGGGCTCACGGAGGAACCCCGCGATGTTGCCCGACTTGACCGAGCCGCCGTAGAGCACTCGGGTGTCGGCAGCAGCCTGGTCGCCCCAGGCTGCGGCGATGCCACGACGGATCGCCGCGCACTCGTCCTGCGCCTGCTCGGCCGTGGCGGCCTGTCCGGAGCCGATGGCCCAGACGGGCTCGTACGCCACGACGATGTCGGCGGGCTTGACCGCGTCGAGCACGACGCGGAGCTGCTCGACCGGCACGACACCGGCGCCGCGCTCCTCGCGCTGCTCGCCGGTCTCGCCGACGCAGACCACGGGGACGAGGCCGTGCTTGACGGCCGCCGCGGTCTTCGCCGCGACGACCTCGTCGGTCTCACCGTGCAGCGTGCGCCGCTCGGAGTGGCCGACGATGACGTACTGGGCGTCGAGCGCTGCGAGGAACGCGCCGGAGACGTCACCGGTGTAGGCACCGGAGTCGAACTGCGACAGGTCCTGCGCTCCGAAGTGGATCGGCAGCTTGTCGGCCGAGATGAGCGTCTGCACGCTCCGCAGGTCGGTGAACGGCGGGAACACCGCGACCTCGACGTCGTCGAAGTCGTGCCGGGCGTCCTTGAGCGTCCACGCGAGCTTCTGCACGGTGGCGATCGCCTGGAGGTGGTCCAGGTTCATCTTCCAGTTGCCCGCGATCAACGGCGTGCGGCTCATGCGGTCCACCCCAGTGCTTCGAGACCGGGCAGCGACTTGCCCTCGAGGAACTCGAGGCTCGCACCGCCACCGGTCGAGATGTGGCCGAACTGGTCGTCCGAGAATCCGAGCGACCGCACGGCGGCAGCGGAGTCACCACCGCCGACGACGCCGAGGCCGTCGACCTCGGTGAGCGCCTGTGCGACGGTCTTCGTGCCAGCGGCGAAGGCCGGGAACTCGAACACGCCCATCGGGCCGTTCCAGAACACGGTCTTCGAACCCGAGACTGCCGAGGCGAACCGCGCGGCGGTCTCCGGGCCGATGTCGAGGCCGATGCCGTCCGTGCCGAACGACGAGGACTCGATGGCGTCGGCCGCCACGGTCTCGTGGTCGGCGTCGGCCGCGAAGCCGGACGCCACCACGACGTCGGTCGGCAGGTCGATGGTGACACCGAGCTCCTTCGCCCGCGAGAGGTACTCGCGGACGACGTCGAGCTGGTCCGCCTCGAGCAGCGACTTCGCGACCCCGTGGCCCTGGGCCGCGAGGAACGTGAAGAGCATGCCGCCACCGATGCAGAGGGTGTCGACCTTCGGCAGGATGTGGTCGATGACACCGAGCTTGTCGCTGACCTTCGACCCGCCGAGCACGACCGTGTACGGCCGCTCCGGCGAGGTGGTCAGACGCTCGAGCACGCGCAGCTCGGTCTCGATCAACGAACCGGCTGCACTGGGCAGTGCGGACGCGAGCTCGTAGACCGAAGCCTGCTTGCGGTGCACGACACCGAAGCCGTCGGAGACGAAGGCGTCGCCGAGGGCGGCGATGCGGTCCGCGAAGGCACCGCGCTCGGCGGCGTCCTTCGAGGTCTCCTCCGGGTTGAAGCGGAGGTTCTCGAGCAGCAGGACGTCGCCGTCCTCGAGGGCCTCGGCCGCGGCGGTCGCTTCGTCGCCGACGGTCTCGCCGACGAACGTGACCTCTTTGCCGAGCAGCTCGGAGAGCCGCTGGGCCACCGGTGCGAGCGAGAACTCGGGCTTGGGCTCCCCGTCGGGGCGGCCCAGGTGCGAGATCACGATGACGCGCGCGCCGGCGTTGACGAGGGTGTTCAGCGTGGTCAGCGACGCGCGGACGCGGCCGTCGTCCGTGATCGTGCCGTCCTTGAGCGGGACGTTCAGGTCACAGCGGACGACGACGCGCTTGCCGGCGAGGTCGCCGAGGTCCTCGAGGGTGCGGAGGGCCATGTGTTACAGACGCTCGCCGACGTACTCGGTGAGGTCGACGAGGCGGTTCGAGTAGCCCCACTCGTTGTCGTACCACGAGGTGATCTTCACGAGGCCGCCGATGACCTTGGTCAGGCCGGAGTCGTAGATCGAGGAGTGCGGGTCCGTGGTGATGTCGGTCGACACCAGCGGGTCCTCGCTGTAGAGCAGGATGCCCTTGAGGGGGCCTTCTGCGGCCTCCTTGTAGGCGGCGTTGATCTCGTCGACGGTGACCTCGGACTTGGTCTCGAGGGTGAGGTCGGTGATCGAGCCGGTGGGGACCGGGACGCGCAGCGCGAAGCCGTCGAGCTTGCCGGCGAGCTCCGGCATGACCTGACCGATGGCCTTGGCGGCACCGGTCGAGGTCGGGACGATGTTCAGCGCGGCGGCACGGGCACGACGGGGGTCCTTGTGCGGGCCGTCCTGCAGGTTCTGGTCGGCGGTGTAGGCGTGCACCGTCGTCATGAGGCCACGCTCGATGCCGAACTTGTCGTGGAACACCTTGGCGAGCGGCGCGAGGCTGTTCGTGGTGCAGGACGCGTTCGAGATGATGTGGTGGTTCGCCGCGTCGTACTGGTCCTCGTTCACGCCGAGCACGATGGTGACGTCGTCACCCGAGGCCGGGGCGGAGATGATGACCTTCTTGGCGCCGGCGTCGATGTGCTTCTGCGCATCGGCGGCCTTGGTGAAGAACCCGGTCGACTCGATGACGATGTCGACACCCAGCTCACCCCAGGGGAGGTTGGCGGGGTCGCGCTCGGCGAGGACCTTGATGGCCTTGCCGTCGACGACGATGTTGTCGCCGTCGAGCTCGACGGAGACGCCGAGACGGCCCGTGATGGAGTCGAACTTCAGCAGGTTGGCGAGCGACGCGTTGTCGGTGAGGTCGTTCACCGCCACGATCTCGAGGTCGGAGCCCTTCGCGAGGGCGGCCCGGAAGAAGTTACGGCCGATGCGGCCGAAGCCGTTGATACCGATCTTGACGGTCAATGGATCTCCTGGTGAGTGTGGAGCGCCCAGGGGGCGCTGCTTTCGGGAGTCGCGCACCCTGGCGGGCCCGCGTGTGGTGGACGATACGCCCCGTAACGTCGCCGTAACGACCCTAGCAGTCGGACACTGCGTGCCCGAGCGGGATGACGGTCCGTCCGGACGGTCGCCGACCGGGCCGGGAACGGGTCCGGGAACGGGCCGGGAAACGGACGGGAGGCGCGGTGCCAGCTGGCACCGCGCCTCCCGTCCGTGGGGTCGACAGACCCCTCTCAGGCCCCTTCGAGCTCCTCGGGAACGCTCGCTTCGGTGCCCGGGATGCCGAGGTCGGAGGCCCGCTTGTCGGCCATCGCCAGCAGGCGACGGATGCGGCCCGCGATGGCGTCCTTGGTCATGGGCGGGTCCGCGTGCTGGCCGAGCTCGTCGAGCGACGCATCGCGGTGCTGCAGGCGCAGCGTGCCGGCGTACTGCAGGTGGTCGGGGACCTCGTCGCCGAGGATCTCGAGCGCACGCTCGACCCGGGCGCAGGCGGCCACGGCGGCCTGCGCGGAACGGCGGAGGTTCGCGTCGTCGAAGTTGACCAGGCGGTTCGCGGTCGCGCGGACCTCGCGACGCTGGCGCATCTCCTCCCAGTCGGCGGTGGTGCGCGCTGCACCCATGACGGTCAGCATCTGGCCGATGGCCTCGCCGTCGCGGATGACGACGCGGTGCACCCCGCGGACCTCGCGGCCCTTCGCGGCGACCCCGAGACGCGACGCGGCACCGACGAGGGCCATCGCGGCCTCGTTGCCGGGGCAGGTGACCTCGAGCGCTGCGGCCCGACCCGGGTCGGTCAGGGTGCCGGAGGCGAGGAAGGCGCCGCGCCAGATGGCGGCGAGGTCCTCACGGTTGCCCGTGGTGAGGCGGTTCGGCAGGCCGCGGACCGGACGACGACGGGCGTCCATCAGGCCGGTCTGGCGGGCGAGGGTCTCCCCCGCCTCGAGCACGCGGACCAGGTAGCGGGTCCCGCGGCGGGCGGACGCGGAGGAGCCCACCGACGCCTCGCTGCGCACGCCGTACAGCTCGGCGAGGTCCTTGCGGACCCGGTGCACGATGATCCGGGTGTCGAGCTCGACCTCGACCGCGATGCGGCCCGAGATGACGTGCAGACCACCAGCGAACCGGAGGATCGTGGCCAGTTCGGCGGCGCGGACCGTGTTGCGGTTCACGGCGACCCTGGCCAGTTCGTCCTTGACCTCGGCAGTCAACGGCACAGCATCATTCCTAACGTTCGTTCAGTGGTTCCCGCAGATCCGGCGGCACGGGCGTGGGAGCGGCCGGAGGGACGGTCACTCCCGGCCGAGATCTCGGTTCTTCACACGCACGGCGACGCCAGGCATCCCGCGGAGGAGGTTCGCCAACTCGGCGACGATGGCGACCGAGCGGTGCTTCCCGCCGGTACAGCCGATGGCGATCGTAGCGTGTCTTTTGTTCTCGCGCTGGTACCCCTCGAACACCGGCTCGAGGACGGAGGCGTAGCGATCGACGAACGGACGGGCTCCGGCCTGGGCCAGCACGTAGTCCGAGACGGGCTGGTCCAGCCCGGTGTGGGGCCGCAGTTCCGGCACCCAGTAGGGGTTCGGGAGGAACCGCACGTCGGCCACCATGTCGGCGTCGGCGGGCAGTCCGTACTTGAAGCCGAAGCTCATCAGCGTGACCTGTACGCCCACGAAGTGCTCGTCGGCGAAGTGCTCGATCACGGTGTTCGCGAGCTGGTGGATGTTGAGGTCGGAGGTGTCGATCACCACGTCGGACGCCTCGCGGAGGCCGGCGAGACGAGCCCGTTCGCGGGCGATGCCGTCGAGCAGGGTGTCCTCGCCCTGGAGCGGGTGGGGTCGACGGACCTGCTCGAAGCGCCGGACCAGCACGGCGTCGGTGGCTTCGAGGAACAGCACCCGGACCCGCGCGGAGGTGCTCGAGCGGACCTGCTCGACCGCGTGCTCGGGGTCGGTGAAGAACCGCCCGCCGCGGACGTCGACCACCGTGGCGATCTTCGGGATCTTCTCCCCCGCGCGGTCGGCCAGCTCGGTCAGCGGGGCCAGCATCTGCGTGGGCAGGTTGTCGACGACGTACCAGCCCAGGTCTTCGAGGGCCTTGCCGACGGTGGACCGCCCGGCCCCGGACATGCCGGTGACGATGAGGATGTCGTGCTGCGACGCGTGGGTGGTCGCGGTGGCGCTGTCGGTCATCTGGGAGTGGGCTCCGTCGTGGCGGCCCGGGCGCGTCGCCCGGGGAGGTCTCGGCTGCCGGACCAGGCTACCGCCCGGTGGCGGCCGGGAGGCGCGGGGTTCGTCACGACGGTCGCTGCGGACCGTCGCTGGTCACCTCGGGGACCCGCACCGGGCCTCCGGGGTGGGTGGCGGTCTGCTGGGTGGCGGTCTGCTGGGTGGCTGCGTTCTCGGTCACGGTGTCCGCGATCGCGTCGGCGTCCGGTTCGGGGGCGCTGGACGCGCTCGTCGCCGGCGCGCTCGTCGGCGTCTGGGCCAGCTTCGACACCACCGCAGCAGCGGTCGCCGGGCCGATCCCGTTCACCTCGCCGATCTCCTCTGCCGTGGCCTCACGCAGCCGGGCGACCGAGCCGAAGTGCTTCAGCAGGGCGTTGACGCGGCTCGGGCCGAGACCGGGGATCTCGGACAGCCGCGACCGGACGTCGCGCTTCCGCTTGCTGCGCTGGTGCGTGATCGCGAACCGGTGCGCCTCGTCGCGGATGCGCTGGATGAGGAACAGCGCCTCGGAGTTGCGGGGCAGGATGACCGGGAAGTCGTCGTCGGGGAGCCAGAGTTCCTCGAGCCGCTTGGCGATGCCGACCAGGGCGATGTCGTGCACGCCGGCTTCGTCCATCGCGCGCTTCGCGGCCTGCACCTGGGGTTGGCCGCCGTCGACGATGAGCAGCTGCGGTCGGTACGCGAACCGTTTCGTCGGCTTCGACCCCTCGACGACCTCGTCGGTCGTGACGTCGGGGACGTCCGGCAGCTCGGCGTCCTCGTCCAGCCGCGCCAGGCGCCGCGAGAGCACCTGGTACATGCTGTCGGTGTCGTCGGTGGTCTCGGCGATCGAGTACCGGCGGTACTGGTCCTTGCGCGGCAGACCGTCCTCGAACACCACCATCGACGCGACGACGTTCGTGCCCTGCAGGTGCGAGATGTCGTAGCACTCCATGCGGAGCGGCGCCTCGGTCATGCCGAGGGCGTCCTGGATGTCGGCCAGTGCCGCGGCCCGGGTGGTGTAGTCGGCTGAACGCTTGGTCTTGTAGAGCATGAGCGCCTGCCCGGCGTTCTGCGCGGCCGTCCGGGCGAGACCGGCGCGATCGCCGCGCTGTGCAGTACTGAGCTTCGTGCCGCGCCCGTTCCGGCGCTTGCTGAGCCACTCCTGGAGCGCGTCGGCGTCCTCCGGCAGCTCGGGGACGACGACCTCGCGCGGGGGCTCGTCGGTGACGTAGACGCCCTGCACGATCTGCTCGACGAGGTCACCCGTGGCGATGTCGAGCTCCTTGTCGACGACCCAGCCGCGGACACCGCGGATGCGGCCACCACGGACGGAGAACAGCTGCACGGCTGCGGCGAGCTCGTCCTCCGCGATGCCGAACAGGTCGAGGTCGACCGAGTCGCGGAGCACCACGGCGGACTTCTCGAGCACGGCCTCGAGCGCCTCGACCTGGTCGCGGTACTTCGCGGCCTGCTCGTACTGCATCGCGTCGGCCGAGGCCCCCATGCGCTGCCGGAGCTCGGTGATGACCCGGCGGTCGTAGGAGTTCATGAAGCGCACGAACTCCTCGACGAGCGCGCGGTGCTCCTCGATCGTGACCTTCTGCGAGCACGGACCACCGCACTTGCCGATCTGCCCCGGGAAGCACGGACGGCCCGTCTGCATCGCCTTCTTGTACGACGAGTCCGAACAGGTGCGGATCGGGAACACCTTGATCATCAGGTCGATGGTGTCGTGCACCGCCCAGATCTTCGGGTACGGACCGAAGTACTTCGCGCCCTTGATCTTGCGGTTGCGTGTCACCATCACCCGCGGCGCTTCGTCACCCAGGGTGACCGCCATGTACGGGTACGACTTGTCGTCGCGGAACTTGACGTTGAACGGCGGGTCGAACTCCTTGATCCAGGTGTACTCCAGCTGGAGCGCCTCGATCTCGGAGCCGACCGTCGTCCACTCGACGCTGCGTGCCGTCAGGACCATGCGCCGCGTGCGCTCGTGCAGCGTCGGCAGCGGCGCGAAGTAGTTGCTCAGCCGGGCGCGGAGGTTCTTCGCCTTGCCGACGTAGAGCACCCGACCGGCTTCGTCACGCCAGCGGTAGACGCCCGGGTCGGTCGGGATCTCCCCCGCCTTCGGACGCCACGGGACGGTGTCCGCCACCTACCGAGCACCCGCCTTCTGCTTGCTCGCCTGCTTGCTCGTGCCCTGCTTCTCGTCGCTCTGCTGCTTGCCGCCCTGCTGCTTCTGGGTGGCCTGGCGTGCGCCGACGGCCTGTTGCTTGCCGACCCGGGCGTCCTGCGCGTCGAAGATCTCGCGCAGGAAGACACCGGTGTGGCTCTCCGGCACGGTCGCCACGTGCTCCGGGGTGCCCGTCGCCAGGACCGTGCCACCACCGGAACCGCCCTCGGGCCCCATGTCGATTAGCCAGTCGGCGGACTTGATGACGTCGAGGTTGTGCTCGATCGTGATGACGGTGTTGCCCTTGTCGACCAGGCTCTGCAGCACGAGGAGCAGCTTGCGGACGTCCTCGAAGTGCAGACCGGTCGTCGGCTCGTCGAGCACGTAGACCGTGCGGCCGTTCGAGCGACGCTGCAGCTCGGTGGCGAGCTTGACGCGCTGCGCCTCGCCGCCGGAGAGCGTGGTCGCGCTCTGGCCGAGGCGCACGTAGCCGAGGCCCACGTCGACCAGGGTCGCCATGTAGCGGTGGATCGCCGAGATCGGCTCGAAGAACTCGGCCGCCTCGCTGATCGGCATGTCGAGGACCTCGGAGATGTTCTTGCCCTTGTAGTGCACCTGGAGCGTCTCGCGGTTGTAGCGCGCACCACCGCAGACCTCGCACGCGACGTAGACGTCGGGCAGGAAGTTCATCTCGATCTTGATCGTGCCGTCGCCCGCGCAGTTCTCGCAGCGGCCGCCCTTGACGTTGAAGCTGAAGCGACCGGGCTGGTAGCCGCGGGTCTTGGCCTCTTGCGTCTCGGCGAACAGCTGGCGGATGCGGTCGAACACGCCCGTGTAGGTCGCCGGGTTCGAGCGCGGCGTGCGGCCGATCGGTGCCTGGTCGACGTGCACGACCTTGTCGAGCTGGTCGAGGCCCTTCACCCGGGTGTGCTTGCCCGCGATGTGCCGTGCGCCGTTGAGCTGGTTGGCGAGCACCTTGTACAGGATGTCGTTCACCAGCGTCGACTTGCCGGACCCGCTGACGCCCGTCACCGCGGTGAACACACCGAGGGGGAAGTCCGCGTCGATCGACTTGAGGTTGTTCGCCCGGGCGCCCTGCACGGTGATGGCGCGCTTGAGGTTGACCTTGCGACGCTCGGCCGGCACCTCGATCGCGCGTCGGCCGGCGAGGTAGTCACCGGTGATCGACTCGCGGTTCTCGATGATGCCCTCGTACGAACCGGAGTGCACGACGTTGCCGCCGTTCACACCGGCACCGGGGCCGATGTCGACGACCCAGTCGGCCGTGCGGATCGTATCCTCGTCGTGCTCGACGACGATGAGCGTGTTGCCGAGGTCCTTGAGCTTGACCAGGGTGTCGATGAGTCGACGGTTGTCGCGCTGGTGCAGGCCGATGCTCGGCTCGTCGAGCACGTAGAGCACGCCGGTCAGCCCGGAGCCGATCTGTGTCGCCAGGCGGATGCGCTGCGCCTCACCGCCGGAGAGACCGCCGGCACCACGTGCCAGCGTGAGGTAGTTCAGGCCGACCTCGAGCAGGAACTCGAGGCGTGCGCGGATCTCACGGAGGACCGCTGCGGCGATGTGCGCTTCGCGGTCGGTCAGCGTCAGCTCGTCCATGAACGAGTACGCGTTGTCGAGCGACATGTCGGTGACGTCTGCGATGCTGCGGTCGTTGACCGTCACCGCGAGCACCTCGGGCTTGAGGCGGGTTCCCTCGCACACCGGGCACGGGACCTCGCGCAGGTACCCCTGGAAGCGCTGCCGCTGCGAGTCCGACTCGGCCTCGGCGAACTTGCGCTCGATGTAGGGCATGACGCCTTCGAACCCGCTCGTGTACCGCATCTCGCGGCCGAAGCGGTTGCGCCAGGAGACCGACACTTGGAAGTCCTTGCCGGTCAGGATCGACGCCTGCACCGCGGGGTCGAGCTGGTTCCACGGGGTGTCGAGCGAGAAGCCGAGCTCCTTGCCGAGACCGCCGAGCAGCTTCTCGAAGTAGGAGTACAGCCCACTCGTCCCGGTCCAGGGCAGCAGGACGCCGTCACGCAACGAGGCCTCGGGGTCGCCGAGCACCAGGTCGGGGTCGACCGACATGCGGGTGCCGAGGCCGGAGCACTCGGGGCAGGCACCGAACGGCGCGTTGAACGAGAACGTCCGCGGCTCGATCTCGGTGAGCGCGAGCGGGTGGTTGTTCGGGCACGAGAGGTTCTCGGAGTAGTTCCGGACCGCTCCGGGCCCCTCGTGGTCCACCAGGTCGATGCCGACGGTGCCGTCGGTCAGGCGCAGGGCGGTCTCGAGCGAGTCGGTGAGACGACCGAGGATGTCGTCGCTCGCCACCAGGCGGTCGACGATGACCGAGATGTCGTGCTTGACCTGCTTCTTGAGCTTGGGCGGGTCGCTGAGCTGGATGCGCTCCCCGTCCACGATCGCGCGGGCGTAACCGGACGCCGCGAGCTCCTGGAAGAGGTCGACGAACTCGCCCTTCTTCTTCGAGATCACGGGTGCGAGGACCTGGAAGCGGGTGCCGGTCTCGAACTGCATGAGCTGGTCGGCGATCTGCTGCACGGTCTGCTTGCTGATCACCTCGCCACACGTCGGGCAGTGCGGGACCCCGATGCGCGCCCAGAGCAGACGCATGTAGTCGTAGACCTCGGTGATCGTGCCGACGGTGGACCGCGGGTTGCGGTTGGTCGACTTCTGGTCGATCGACACCGCCGGCGAGAGCCCCTCGATGAAGTCGACATCGGGGCGGTCGACCTGGCCGAGGAATTGGCGCGCGTAGGCGGACAGCGACTCGACGTACCGGCGCTGCCCCTCGGCGAAGATCGTGTCGAACGCCAGCGAGGACTTGCCCGAGCCGGACAGGCCGGTGAACACGACGAGCGAGTCGCGCGGGATCTCGAGGTCGACGTCACGGAGGTTGTGCACGCGCGCGCCCCGCACGCTGAGCGTGGAGGTGCTGTGCGGAGCGGTCCCGCCGGGGAGGTGGAGGTCAGCGGGCTCGCCGAAGGCGTTCCGGCCCGACGTCGAGGTACCGGGGTCAGAGGTGATGGTCATCGTCGTCGATTCTACGAAGCGGCACCGACATTCGGCCGGGATGGAGGGTCAGACGAGTGCGTCGAGAGCGAACGCGACGCCGGATGCACGCTCACTCGCGGCCCAGAGCTGTGCTGCGACCGTGCGGTCGTGCGCCCGTGGTTCGGCCGCGACCACCGTGGCCGGGCCACGGAGCTGCATCCAGCCGGCCGGGCCCCAGTACTCCCCCGAGTGCACGTCAGCACCGACGGCCGCGTGCACGAGCGGCTGGGCGCCGACGTCCTTGCCCTGGGCGACGATGCGCTGCGCCGGGCGGATCCACTCGGGTTCGGGTCGTGCCGGGCTGATGTCCGGGCGTGCCGGTGACAGGCGGTCGAGCGACAGGCCGGGGTGCGCGACGACGCTCGACACGGACGATCCCGAGTCGGCCAGTCGCTCGGCGAGCTCGAAACCGAACAGCATCACGGCGAGCTTGCTCCTGGCGTACTGGCGGTGGCTCGAGTACCGACCGACGCCGAGCGGATCGGTCGCGTCGAGCTGGGCGAATCGATGGGCGATCGACCCGAGGTGCACGACCCGGCCGGCTCGTCGTTCGAGCAGGGGCAGGACCCGGGCGGTCCACGCAAAGTGCCCGAGGTGGTTCGTACCGATCTGCAGTTCGGTGCCCTGTGCCGTGCTCCCCCGCGTCGACGCCCCGACGACCCCGGCGTTGTTCACGACCGCGTCGACGCCGTCGGGTTCCAGCGCGGCGAGTTCGTCGGCAGCGGCACTGACCGAGTCGAGGTCGGCGAGGTCGAGGTGGACGTGGGCGAGCGAGGCGCCGTCGACGTGCCGACGGATGCTGCGCTCGGCGGCGTCCGCCCGGCCGCGGTCGCGCGTCGCCAGCACCACACGGTGCCCCGCCGCGGCGAGCTGCTCGGCGGCGTGGTACCCGAGCCCGGCGCTCGCACCGGTGACGACGACCGTGCGGGCGCCGTCAGCTGACATGTCCGGCCGACTCCATCTGGCGCAGGGCCTTCTTCAGGTCCTGCACCTCGTCGCGCAGTCGCGCCGCGAGCTCGAACTTCAGCTCCGCCGCAGCCTGCAGCATCTGGTCGTTCAGGTCGGCGATGGTCGCACCGAGCTGCGTCGCACCCTCGCCCGCGATGCCGCCGCGCTTGAGGTTCGGCGTCGGCGACCGACGGCCGTCGGTGCCGGGGCGACCCTGCAGGAGCGCCTTCGTGTCGTCGTTCTCGCGCTGCAGGACCTCGGTGATGTCCGCGATCTTCTTGCGCAGCGGCTGGGGGTCGATGCCTCGCTCCAGGTTGTAGGCGACCTGCTTCTCACGACGGCGATCGGTCTCCTCGATCGCGATCTTCATCGAGTCGGTCATCTTGTCGGCGTACATGAGCACCTGACCCGACACGTTGCGGGCAGCGCGACCGATCGTCTGGATGAGCGACGTCGACGAGCGGAGGAAGCCTTCCTTGTCGGCGTCGAGGATCGCGACGAGCGACACCTCGGGCAGGTCGAGGCCCTCGCGCAGCAGGTTGATGCCGACGAGCACGTCGTAGACACCCTGCCGCAGCTCGGTCAGCAGCTCGACGCGCTTCAGGGTGTCGACGTCGGAGTGCAGGTACCGGACGCGCACACCGGCGTTGCCGAGGAAGTCGGTGAGTTCCTCTGCCATGCGCTTGGTCAGCGTGGTGACGAGGACGCGTTCGTCCTTCTCCACCCGCTGCTTGATCTCCTCGAGCAGGTCGTCGATCTGGCCGTCGCTCGGCTTGACCACGATCTCGGGGTCGATCAGGCCGGTCGGGCGGATGATCTGCTCGACCACGCTGTCGGTGACCCCGAGCTCGTAGCGCCCCGGGGTGGCCGACAGGTAGACCTTCTGCCCGACGCGCTCGAGGAACTCCTCCCACTTCAGCGGGCGGTTGTCCATCGCGCTCGGCAGGCGGAACCCGTGCTCGACGAGGGTGCGCTTGCGCGAGGCGTCACCCTCGTACATCGCGCCGATCTGCGGCACGGTGACGTGCGACTCGTCGATGACGATGAGGAAGTCGTCGGGGAAGTAGTCGATGAGGCAGTGCGGTGCTTCGCCCGGACCACGGCCGTCCATGTGCCGCGAGTAGTTCTCGATGCCCGAGCAGAACCCGATCTGTTCCATCATCTCGATGTCGAACGTGGTGCGCATGCGGAGGCGCTGGGCCTCGAGCAGCTTGCCCTGGCCCTCGAGCTCGGCGAGCCGTTCCGCGAGTTCTTCCTTGATGGAGGCGATCGCGCGGTGCATCACGTCGGTGTCCGCGACGTAGTGCGAGGCCGGGAAGATCGACACGGCGGGCAGGTCGTCGATGACGTTGCCGGTGAGCGGGTGCAGCGAGGAGAGCGCTTCGATCTCGTCACCGAACATCTCGATGCGGATCGCGTGCTCTTCGTACATCGGGATGATCTCGATGGTGTCGCCGCGCACCCGGAACGTGCCCCGGGCGAAGTCGCCGTCGTTGCGCTGGTACTGCATGGCGACGAACTTGCGGACGAGCTGGTCGCGGGAGATCGTCTGGCCCACGTGGAGCGCGACCGATGCGTTCATGTACTGCTCGGGGGTGCCGAGACCGTAGATGCAGGAGACGGTGGACACGACCACGGTGTCGCGACGGCTGAGCAGTGAGTTCGTCGTGGAGTGCCGGAGTCGTTCGACCTCGGCGTTGACGGAGGAGTCCTTCTCGATGAAGGTGTCCGTCTGCGGGACGTACGCCTCGGGCTGGTAGTAGTCGTAGTACGAGACGAAGTACTCGACCGCGTTGTTCGGCATCAGGCTGCGGAACTCGTTGGCGAGCTGGGCCGCGAGGGTCTTGTTGTGCGCCAGCACGAGCGTCGGCCGCTGCACCTGCTCGATGAGCCACGCGGTCGTCGCCGACTTGCCGGTACCGGTCGCACCCAGCAGCACGACGTCGGTCTCACCGGCGTTGATCCGCCCGGCGAGTTCCGCGATGGCCGCGGGCTGGTCGCCACTCGGCGAGTACTCGCTGATGACCTCGAACGGACGCACCGCTCGGGTCGGTTCGATCGCAACACCCATGGGGACAACGGTAGTCGGCACCCCTGACACCGAGGGCCTCTGCTCGCCCTCGGCGTACTGTCCGCTGCAAGCAGGCTCCAAGTCGACTGATGATCATCGGGCATACCCTCCGATCCGTTCAGTCACCCGACTCCTTCCTACTCCCCCGAAGAGGCCTCATGACCACGGCGAACCCGGCCGCACCGATCAAGGGCACCCCATTCCGCGGACGCATCCGCGGACGCGTGCTCGTCCTGCTCTGCTGCATGTACGCGATCTCGTACATCGACCGGACGAACATCTCGACGGCGCTGCCGCACATCACCGAGGAGTTCGGGTTCAACGAGGCGACCGCCGGTCTCATCGTCTCCGCGTTCTCGTTGCCGTACGCCCTGCTGCAGGTGTTCGGCGGCACGATCAGCGAGAAGTTCGGCCCGCGCCGCGCGCTCTTCGTCATCACGGTGATCTGGGGCGTCGCGACGCTCTGGACCGGGTTCGCGGTCGGCTTCTGGACCCTCTTCGCCGCACGGGCCCTGCTCGGGCTGAGCGAGGCCGCCGCGTTCCCGACCGCCACGCAGGCGATGAGCCGCTGGATCCCCCGCGACCGGAACGGCTTCGCCCAGGGGGTGGTGCACTCCGCGGCACGGCTCGGGAACGCTCTGGCCCCGCTCATCGTCGCGTGGGTGATCGGCGCGACGGGCAGCTGGCGCTGGGCGTTCTTCGCCACCGCGGTGCTGTCCCTGGCGTGGGCCGTCGTCTGGTTCGTCTGGTTCCGCGACAAGCCCGAGTCCGCGAAGGGCATCACGCAGGTCGAGCTCGCCGAGCTCCCGCCGGTCGAGACCCGCGCGACCCGTCCCCCGGTGCCGTGGTGGCAGCTGGCGAAGCAGATCCTGCCGGTCACCTTCGTCGACTTCGGGTACGGCTGGACCCTCTGGGTGTTCCTCACGTGGCTCCCGACGTTCCTCAGCTCCACCTACGGCCTGGAGATCGGCGACTTCGCCCTGTTCACCACCCTCATCCTGCTGGCCGGTGTCGTCGGGGACACCGTCGGCGGGATGCTCAGCGACCGCATCATCCACCGCGGCGGGAACACCCGGAACGCCCGCCGGACCATCCTGGTGATCGGGCTCGGCGGCTCGCTCCTCTGCCTCATCCCGCTCGTGATCGGGCAGGGGCTGCTCGTCGCGACGATCTCGCTGGCCCTGTCGTTCTTCTTCCTCGAGCTCTGCAACGCCAACCTCTGGGCGATCCCGATGGACGTGGCGCCGCAGTGGTCCGGCACGGCCTCGGGCTTCATGAACACCGGGTTCGGCATCGCCGGTGTCGTCTCGCCCATCGTCTTCGGTCTGCTCGTCGACGCCTCCGGCTGGCAGGTGCCCTTCGCGCTCTCCTGCGTCCTGCTCGGAGCCGCGGCCGTCGTCGCGTGGTTCATGAAGCCCCAGCGGCTGACGTCCACCGACGGCGTGCTCGAGATCGGCATCCCGAAGGCCGAGCAGCGCTCGGCCTGACGGCCGGCGGCCGGTGCGCGGAACGTGCGCCGGCCCTGGTGGTCCGCACGCGGCGGCCGGGAGGCACGGGTCGGGCCCGCCACGTGCCTCCCGGCCGGCGCGCCCCGCGCCCACCGCCCCGCACGGCTGGTGCGAGGTTCCGGACCCCGTGGGACGGCGTCACCATCGCACCACGGACGGAACCTCGCACGAGAGCTGCGCCATGCGGGCGAGCGCTCAGCGCGCGGCGCGCCGCCCGACGTCGTCGGTCTCGCCGACGAGGGCGTCGTCCGGCTCCACCGGTTCCGGCGACCGCTGCGGCACCGCCGCGCCTGCGGACCGACGCACCCGCGCCGCTCGCGACGCCCGTGAGGACAACGACGGCCGCCCGGTCAGCGGCACGCTGAGCGGCGTCCACCGGAACAGCTCGGTCACCGCGACGGACAGCACCAGCACGAGCACGTCGGTGACGAGCGTGAGCCACGGTCGTGGCACGACGGCCTCGAGCCAGCTGTCGCCGTAGAGCAGGATCCAGATGACGAACGGGTGGCTCAGGAAGATGCCGAACGAGCGGTCGGACGCGTAGTCGACGAACCGGGCGGTCCGGCTCCCGGGGCGCCGACGGTCCGCCCAGGCGGCACCGATCGCCAGGAACCCGACGAACACCGCGGTGCTCCAGACCACCTGGATCGGCTGCAGCGGCGTCCCCGCGGCGTAGAGGGACTGGCCGAGGCCCACCTGGAGCGCCCACACGCCGAGGGTCAGCCACCCGACGCCGGCGAACGCCCACAGGACCGAGCGGCGGTGGACCCGGATGAACCGCAGGAAGGCGTCGGCGTGGTCGGCGGCGATCGCCCCCGAGACGATGAAGAAGACGTACGAGAAGAAGAACTGCTTCTGGTACCCCTGCATCCACGCGTCGCTCGCCGGGAAGTACTTGTACCCGGCGAACACCACCAGCTGGACCAGGAACGCCACGACCAGCACGGTCACGTGGTGCCCACGGGTCCGGCGCACCAGCCAGACGATCACCGGCAGGAGCAGGTACACCTGCATCGTCACGAGCAAGAAGTAGAGGTGGTACCACGAGGTGCCGGTGACGATGCCCTCGGCCGCGGTGCGCACCAGGTCGGGGACGTCGCCACGGCGGGTGGGACTCAGCAGCCACGCCGCCGCGACGTAGACGAACGACCACGCCAGGTACGGCACGCCCACGAGCAGGAACCGCTTCGGCCAGAACTGTGCCATCGGTCTCGGGCGCAAGGTGTAGCTGTACACGAGCACGAACGCGGTCAGCGAGAAGAAGACCAGCCGGGTGAAGTGCAGCAGGGCGAGCAGCGCGTTCAGCCCGACGTCGTCGGTGGCGGCGGTGTGGCTCGTGGTGTGCACCCCGATCACGCACGCGAACGTGAGGATGCGGAGCACGTCGACCTCGTACAGGTGCCGGGGCTTGCCCTCGGCCGTACGCGTCGGCGTCTGCACCCCCGACTCGTCGCCGGTCGATGCCGGGGACACGCGTGACGCCGCGTTCACGAGGGTCGGGCCATGGTCCGGACCTTCGCGCGCTGCACCTTGCCGGTGGGTGCACGCGGCAGGTCGGGCACGACGATGACCTCGACCGGTCGGCGGAACCGGGTCAGGTGCGCCTCGGCCCGGGCCACGAGGTCGGCCACGAGGGCTGCGTGGTCGACGGGTTCTTCGGGCTGCGGGATCACGTAGGCGATCGGGACGGCACCGAGCACGTCGTCGGGACGGCCGACGACGACCGCCTCGAGCACTCGTGGGTCGCCGAGCAGGACGTCCTCGACCTCGGACGGGTAGACCTTCTCGCCACCGCGGTTGATGACGTCGTCGGAGCGTCCGGCCAGGGACACCCAGCCGTCGGCGCTGACGGAGCCGACGTCACCGGTGTGCAGCCACCCGTCGGCGTCGAACCGCTCGGACGCGCGGCCACCCAGGTAGCCCCGGACGATCCCCTCGCCCCGCACCCACAGCGCACCGATCTCGCCGGCTGGCAGCACCGAGCCGTCCTCGCCGCGGACCTGCACCTCGGAGCCGACCGGCACCCCGACGGTGCCGGGCCGGGCCGGTTCGTCGAGCGGGGTCGCCGTGATCTGCGAGGCGCCTTCGGTCATGCCCCAGCTCACGACGAGCGGCACGTCACCGAGGGCGGCGCGCACCGGATCCGGCAGCGGCGCCGACGCGCTGCGCACGAACCGCAGGCCCGGCGGGAACTCGAGCGGCCCAGTCTTCGCCAGCACGGCCAGGACGGCCGGGACGGCGTTCAGCCAGGTGATCCGTCGTTCCGCGAGCAGGTCCCAGAACCCGGTACGACGGAAGCGCCGGTCGAGCACGAGGGTCGCGCCGGCGACGAGCGTCGCGAGCAGTCCGACCACCTCGGCGTTGACGTGGAACAGTGGCAAGGAGTTGAACCCGCGGTCGTCCGGCACGAGCCGGTTGTGCCGTGCGACGGCCCGGGCGACGAACAGCAGCTGCGTCTCGGGCAGCTCGACGCCCTTCGGCGTGCCGGTCGAACCGGAGGTGAACAGCACGACGGACCCCTGGCCCGGCGCGTGCGGGCTGTCGGCGGGCAGGTCGCCGTCACGGACGGCGGTCGGGAGGAACGTGGCCGGGTCGATCCCGCTCGCCGGTGCCCCGGGGACGGTCCCGTCCACCGCGCGGTCCGACACGACGATGGACGCGCCGCCGATCAGGTCGGCGAGACGGCCGGGCTCGGTGGCCGGCTGGCCGGTGTCGACGGGGATTGCCCGGCGACCGGAGGCGACGGCGCTCAGGTGCACGACCGCGAACGCGAGCGGGTCACCCACGTCGACCAGGACGGCACCCGACGGGGCGATGCCGATCGCGTCGAAGGTCCGCGACCAGGCGGTCACCGCGTCGTCGAGCGCGCGGTAGGTGAGGACGCGCTCGGAGCGGGCGTCCTCGAGGAAGTGGCGCACGCCCCCGTCGGCCGCACGGGCCCGGATGAGCGAGCGCAGGTCGGGTTCATCACGAACGGGCTGCACGCAGGAAGGCTATTGCGCGACGCTATGAGCGGTCAGAGGGAACAGCGGGATCTGTGGAGAACCGGTGCAGCATCCACTGCCACAGCGGGAGCATCCGGGGGACGCCGTCACGGGTGAGCGGTGTCGAGTCCTTGATGATCAGGGAGTGCGCCTTGCCGTCGCCGCCGAGGTCGGTGAGGATCGCGTGCGGGTCTGCTCCAGCGAGTGGCGGTGCGGTGTCCGTCTCGAACGGCCCGGACACACCGCTCAACCCCAGGACGTCCCACGAACCGGTGATGCGGGGGCCGAACGTGTCACGGACGTCGTCGATGGCGTACATCCGGTCCACCGGTGTCCGGCCCGGGCGGTCCATCCACGCTGCGTGCGCCGGCCCGCGGGACTCCACGGGCGACGAGAACATCAGCGCGCCGTGGACACTGCGGATGTGCGCGATGTACGCCGCCTCTCCGCCACCCTGCGAGTGCCCGGCCACGACGATGTCGTCCCAGACGATGCGGTCGTCGCCCTGGACGAACCGCCCCCAGCCGCCGTCGGGGTCGTGGTCGTCGAGGTACGCGACGGCGTCCCGGAAGCGCGAGACGATCGACCCGGCCGGACTCACCGCACTGAACGCCGAGGGCCGGGTGCCGTCGAAGCGGTTCCGCTGCACCATGCCGTAGCAGCGTGCGTTCGCCTCACACGTGCCGGACAGGGTGCGGCCCAGGTTCCAGTAGTCGAGGCCGAGCACGTGGTACCCGTCAGCCAGGGCGGCTCCGAGGAACCGCTGGTACTCCGCGGGACGGGATCGGGTCGCGGGCAGGAACAGCAGGAGCGGACCGTCGGCCGAGGTGCGCGCGGCGAAGTCGTCCCGGTTCGGCGTGAGCCGCTCACCGTTCACCGTTCCGAGCCGGAACCGGTGGAACTCTCCCTCGGGCCCGTGTTCGTCACCCGACGGCCGCTCGTGCACCGCGACCCTCCCGTTGTCCGCCACACGCTGGGCACCGAGGACGTTCGCGGCGACGAGCGAGGCGGCCCCGATCGCCACGAGGACGATCGCGGCGAGGACCAGCAGCAGGCGGTGGTTCATGGAGTGATCCGCGCCCACACCTCGTCAGCGGAGCGGATCGTCTGCTCGAGCGTCCCGGTGGCGTCGACGACGTGGTCGGCGAGGGCGAGACGGTCGGCATCGCTCGCCTGGGCGGCGACGCGGCGCTCGGCCTCGTCACGGGGCATGCCGCGGTGCTCGACGAGCCGTTCGATGCGCTGCGCCGCGGGGGCGTCGACCACCACGACGGCGTCGAACCGGAGCGGACGCGAGCCGCGGGCCTCGGCGAGCAACGGCACGTCGTAGACCACCACGGCGTCGGGGTCGGTGGCCTCGGCGGCGTCGAACGCCTGCTGCGCGAGCCGCCAGACCGCGGGGTGCGTGATGGCTTCGAGGTCCTTCCGCGCCGCGGGGTCCGCGAACACGATCGACCCGAGCGTCGGCCGGTCGAGCGAACCGTCGGCGGCGATCACCGACGGACCGAACCGCTCGGCGACCTGCGCCAGGCCCGGGCTGCCCGGTGCGACGGCGTCCCGAGCCAGTCGGTCAGCGTCGACGACGACGCCCCCGTGCTCGGCCCAGCGCCGGGAGACCGTCGACTTGCCTGCGGCGATGCCGCCCGTGAGTCCGATGATGTGCACGGCAACAGGGTAACGACCTCGATGCCCGGAAACGCCGGAAGCCCGGCACCCTGTCAGGGGTGCCGGGCTTCCGGTCGGGACGAACCGCTCGATCAGTTGTTGGTCGAGCTGAGCTTCTCGCGGAGTGCAGCGAGCGACGCGTCGTCGGCCAGGGGGCTCGCGCCACCCGTCTCGCCGGCGAACGACGAGGTCGACGACGACGAGGAAGCCGTGGCCGGGAGGTCGAAGCCACCCTGCGCCTCGTCGGCGATGGTCTTCGCGACCTGCGCCTTGTGGGCTTCCCAACGCCCCTGGGCGGCCGCGTACTGGCCCTCCCACTCGGTGCGCTGCGTGTCGTAGCCCTCGAGCCACTCGTTGGTCTCCGGGTCGAAGCCCTCGGGGTACTTGTAGTCACCCTTGTCGTCGTACTCGGTCGGCATGCCGTAGAGCGCCGGGTCGAACTCGTCGCTCTCCGGGTCGACGCCCTCGTTCGCCTGCTTGAGGCTGAGCGAGATGCGGCGACGGTCGAGGTCGATGTCGATGATCTTGACGAAGACCTCGTCGTTGACCGAGACGACCTGCTCGGCGAGCTCGACGTGCTTGTTCGAGAGCTCCGAGATGTGCACGAGGCCCTCGATGCCGTCGGCAACGCGGACGAAGGCACCGAACGGGACGAGCTTCGTGACCTTGCCCGGTGCGATCTGACCGATCGCGTGGGTGCGGGCGAAGACCTGCCACGGGTCCTCCTGCGTCGCCTTGAGCGAGAGCGACACGCGCTCGCGGTCCAGGTCGACCTCGAGGATCTCGACGGTGACTTCCTGACCGACCTCGACGACCTCGCTGGCGTGCTCGATGTGCTTCCAGCTGAGCTCGGAGACGTGGACGAGACCGTCGACGCCGCCGAGGTCCACGAACGCACCGAAGTTGACGATCGAGGACACGATGCCCTTGCGGACCTGGCCCTTGTGGAGGTTGTTGAGGAACGTCGTCCGGGACTCGGACTGCGTCTGCTCGAGGAGCGCACGGCGCGACAGGACCACGTTGTTGCGGTTCTTGTCGAGCTCGAGGATCTTCGCCTCGATCTCCTGGCCGAGGTACGGCGTCAGGTCGCGGACACGACGGAGCTCGATGAGCGAGGCGGGGAGGAAGCCACGGAGGCCGATGTCGACGATGAGGCCGCCCTTGACGACCTCGATGACCGTCCCGGTCACGACGCCGTCGGACTCCTTGATCTTCTCGACGTCGCCCCACGCACGCTCGTACTGCGCGCGCTTCTTCGACAGGATGAGGCGGCCTTCCTTGTCCTCCTTCTGGAGAACCAGGGCCTCGACCTCGTCGCCGACCTCGACGACCTCGTTGGGGTCGACGTCGTGCTTGATCGAGAGCTCGCGCGAGGGGATGACGCCCTCGGTCTTGTAACCGACGTCGAGGAGGACCTCGTCGCGGTCGATCTTCACGACGGTGCCGGAGATGAGATCACCGTCGTTGAAGAACTTCAGGGTCTTCTCGACCTCGGCCAGGAAGTCATCAGCCGAACCGATGTCGTTGATGGCGACCTGCTTAGGAGCCTTGGTCGTAGTGGTTGTCATGTAGAGATTGCTCCGAACGGACATGAGTCGGGCCATGGCGTGCGGGGACTCGGCCCCCGTGGTGCACCGCCGTGGCGATTGATTGAGTGGCGCGGATTGCGCCGCACAAGTCTAACCGCACCGGCGGAGGCCCCACAACCGGGCGTGTCGACGGCGCGTCACCCGACCAGCGCGGTCCGCAGGGTGTCGAGCCCGATGCTGCCGAGCGAGAGCGCACGGTGGTGGAACGCCTTCAGGTCGAAGTCGGCTCCCTCGCGGGCGGCGACCTCGTCGCGGATGGACTCCCAGACGCGCTGACCCACCTTGTACGAGGGGGCCTGGCCCGGCCACCCGAAGTACCGGGCGACCTCGAACCGGACGAACGCCGGGTCCATGTTCACGTTCTGCCCCATGAAGTCGAGCGCGTACTCCCACGTCCAGCCGCCGCCGTCGGGGTTCGTCTTCTGCAGGTGCACGCCGATGTCGAGCACGACGCGCGCCGCCCGCATCCGCTGCCCGTCGAGCATGCCGAGCCGGTCGCCGTCGTCGTCGAGGAACCCGAGCTGCTCCATCAGCCGTTCGGCGTACAGCGCCCAGCCCTCGACGTGCCCGGAGGACCCGGACAGCTGCCGGCGCCACGTGTTCAGTTCGCCGCGGTTGTAGACGCCCTGGCTGATCTGCAGGTGGTGTCCGGGGACACCCTCGTGGTAGACCGTCGTCTTCTCGCGCCAGGTGCCGAACTCGGTGACGCCCTCGGGCACGGACCACCACATGCGGCCGGCACGGGAGAAGTCGTCGGAGGGGCCGCTGTAGTAGATGCCGCCTTCCTGCGTGGGGGCGATCCGGCACTCCAGGCGACGGATCGGGTCCGGGATGTCGAAGTAGGTCCCGGCCATTGCGGCGATCGACGCGTCACTCGTCTCCTGCATCCACCGCTGCAGCGCGTCGGTGCCGTGCAGGATCCGGGACGGGTCGGTGTCGAGCACCTCGATCGCCCGGGCGACGCTCGCACCGGACTCGATGCGGTCGGCGATGCGCTCCTGCTCGTCCCGCATGCGCGCGAGTTCCTCGAGGCCCCACTCGTACGTCTCGTCGAGGTCGACGACCGCGCCGAGGAACCGGCGCGAGTGCAGCTCGTAGGCCTCGCGACCGACGGCGTCGACGGGGGTGGCGAGCGGCAGCAGCTCGTGCTCCAGGAACTGGCCGAACGAGCGGTAGGCCGCCGCGGCGACCTCGGCACCGCGGTGCAGGTCTGCTCGGAGCGTCTCCGGCACGGGGCCGTCGCCCTCGAACGCCGCGGAGTCGGCCAGCTGACGGAACATCCCGCCGTCGGCGCCGGTGCGCGCCGCCTGCTCGGCGATGAGCGCGACCTGGCGCTTCGCCGGGGTGACGCCTTCGCGCGTGCCCTCGAGCAGGGTCTCGCGGATGCCCTCGAGCGCGTCCGGCAGCGCCTGCAGCCGGCTCGCGATGTCCTGCCAGTCGCCCTCGGTCGCGGTCGGCATCAGGTCGATGATCTCCCGCACCGACTGCGCCGGGCTCGCGATGACGTTCAGGTCGCGGAGGTGCAGCCTGCGCTCGTACGACTCCTGCACCAGGTCCAGCTCGGCGCCGAGGTCGGCCTTCGTCACCTGGTCCACGGAGTCGACGGCGGGAGCGGCGTCGAGCGCACGCTTCGCACCGCGCGCGGCCTCGGCCATCGCGGCGGCGCCGGCGGGCGAGGTGTCGCCGTACTCCCCCGTGCGCCCCGGGACGCCGATGTACGTGGCGGTCGTCGGGTCGAGGTCGACGAGGGTGGTGACCCAGTCCTCGGCGACGCGGTCGACGGCGGATGGCTGGCGGACAGGACGCTCTTCGCTCATGCCCCGACCCTACCGACCCTCGGGTCGACAAGACCCCCGGGCCGCCCGGGTCAGTGGGCGGCGCTCTCCCAGTTCGGCCCCACGCCGACCGAGACGTCGAGCGGGACGCTCAGCTCGGCGGCGCTGCCCATCCGGGTGCGGAGGATCTCCTCGACACGCTCCTGCTCACCGGGCGCGACCTCGAGGATGAGCTCGTCGTGCACCTGGAGCAGCAGGTGCGACTGCAGCTCGCCGTCGCGCAGGTCATCGGCGACCCCGAGCATCGCGATCTTGATGATGTCGGCGGCCGAACCCTGGATCGGGGCGTTCAGCGCGGCGCGTTCGGCGTTCTCGCGCAGGACCCGGTTCGGGCTCTTCAGGTCGGGGAACGGGCGACGGCGACCGAAGATCGTCTCGGTGTAGCCGTCCTCGCGCGCCTGCTCGACGACGTTGCGCAGGTAGTCGCGCACCGCACCGAAGCGAGCGAAGTACTCGGTCATCAGGGTGCGGGCCTCGGACTGCTCGATGCGCAGCTGCTTCGACAGACCGAAGGCGCTCAGCCCGTAGGCCAGGCCGTAGGACATCGCCTTGACCTTGGTGCGCATCTCGTTGGAGACCTCGGACGGGTCGACGCCGAACACCCGGGCGCCGACGAAGCGGTGCAGGTCCTCGCCCTCGTTGAAGGCCTGGATGAGCCCCGGGTCGCCGGAGAGGTGCGCCATGATCCGCATCTCGATCTGCGAGTAGTCGGCAGTGACGAGCGTCGTGTACGGCTCGGCCACCGCGAACGCCGACCGGATCCGGCGACCGACGGCCGTCTTCACCGGGATGTTCTGCAGGTTCGGGTCGGTCGACGAGACCCGGCCGGTGCTCGTACCGGTCTGCTCGTAGCGGGTGTGGATGCGCCCGTCGACCACGGCGGCGTCGAGCGTGTCGACGATCTGCCGGAGCTTCGTGGCGTCGCGGTGCTGCAGCAGGAGCCCGAGGAACGGGTGCGGGTGCTGTTCCTGCAGATCGGCCAGGCTCGCCGCGTCGGTCGAGAACCCGGTCTTGGTCTTGCGGGTCTTCGGCATCGCGAGCTCGGTGAACAGGACCTCCTGCAGCTGCTTCGGCGATCCGAGGTTGACCTCGTGCCCGATCTCGGCGAAGGCCTGCTGCGCGAGTTCGGCGGCGCGCTCCCCGAGTTCCTTCGACAGGCCGGTGAGCACCGGGCGGTCGATGCCGACGCCGATGGTCTCCATGCCGGCCAGCACCGACACGAGCGGCAGCTCGATGTCGTCGAGGACCTGCAGCGAGGACGCGTCGATCCGAGCGCGCAGGGCCGTGGTGACGCGGAGTACGAACCACGCGTGCACCCCGACGTTGACCGGGTCGGTCTCGGGGACCAGCTGGTTCGGGTCGGCCGTCGGCAGTTCCTCGCCGAGCTCCTGGTAGACGAGGTCGGACAGCGGCTGCCCCTGCTTGCCGGGCTGCGCGAGCCACCCCATGATCCGGGCGTCGCCGGCGATGCCGTTCACGACGAAGCCGGCGGTGCCGAGCGCCTTGATCGCGGCCTTGGCGTCGTGGAAGTGCTTCGGGGCGTCGGAGGCGAACCAGGCCGAGAGCTGCTCGTAGTCCTTCGCGCCGCTGCCGCCCGGCACCAGCACGGCGTCGTCGTGGGTCGCGATGCCGATGGCGCTGAGGCGTCCGTCGATGACCTCGACCGCGACGCCGTAGCCGTTCGCCGCCTCGGTCGCGTTGCGGCGTTCGAGCCAGTACCCGAGCTCTTCGTCGATCAGGGTCTTCACGGGCGGCGGGGTCGGCGCGCCGTCGGCGACGGTGCCCTCGGCCGCGGGCTCGGCGGGGTCGCCCGACCCGGCGACCTTGAAGACGCGGTCGAGCAACGTGCGGAACTGCAGCTTCGCGAAGAGCTCGCGCACCGCGGTCTCGTCGACCGGGCGGAGCGCGACGTCGGCGGGACCGACGGGCAGCTCGACGTCGGTGACCAGGCGGTTGAGCCGGCGGTTCCGGATGGCCCGGTCCCGCTGCTCGCGCAGGTTGTTGCCGACGACGCCCTTGATCTCGTCGGCGTGCTCGAGGACGCCGTCGAGCGACCCGTACTGGGTCACCCACTTGACCGCGGTCTTCTCGCCGACCTTGTCGATGCCGATCAGGTTGTCGCTGGTCTCGCCGACGAGGGCGGCGATGTCCGGGTACTGGTGGGGCTCGATGCCGTAGCGCTCGTAGACCTTGTCGCGGTCGTAGCGGGTGAGTTCGGAGACACCGCGGACGGACGGGTAGAGCAGCGTGACGTCGTCGTTGACCAGCTGGATCGAGTCGCGGTCACCGGAGACCACGTAGACCGTGAAGCCCTGGTCGGCGCCCTGCTTGGAGAGGGTCGCGAGGATGTCGTCGGCCTCGTAGTCCTCCTTCGTGACGGTGGTGATGCCCATCGCCTCGAGCGCCTGCTGCAGGAGCGGGATCTGGCCCTTGAACTCGGCCGGGGTCTCGGAGCGGGTGCCCTTGTACTCGGCGTACTCACGCGTTCGGAACGAGAACCGGGAGATGTCGAACGCCACCGCCAGGTGGGTGGGCTTCTCGCGCTGCAGGAGCATCAGCAGCATCGAGATGAAGCCGTGGATCGCGTTGGTGTGCTGCCCCTCGCGGTTCACGAAGCTGTCGACCGGCAGCGCGTAGAAGGCCCGGAAGGCGAGCGAGTGGCCGTCGATGACCATGAGGGTAGGCTTTGCGGAGTCCGACACCCGGACAGCCTACCGACGCCCGCTGACACGGAAGGTCGACGCAGACCGTGACCGACGACACCACATCGACCACGATCGATCCCCGCATCGACGAACGCGGCATGGGCGAGCTGGCCGAGAAGATGGGCATGGTCATCACCGAGCTCTCGGCCGAGCGCGCGGTCGGTTCGATCCCCGTCGAGGGCAACCGCCAGCCGGTCGGCCTGCTGCACGGCGGCGCCTACGTCGTCCTCGCGGAGAGCCTCGGTTCGATGGCCGCGAACGTGCACGCCGGGCCCGGCCGCTACGCTGTCGGCATCGAGCTCAGCGCCTCGCACTCCCGCAGCGCCACGAGCGGCATCGTCACGGGCACGTGCACCGCCATCCACCTGGGCGGCACGCTCACCACCCACGAGATCGTCCTGACCGACGACCAGGGTCGCCGGTGCTCCACCGTGCGGATCACGAACATGATCCGCGAGCGACGCTGACCGACGGAGCGACGGAGCGACGGAGCGACGGAGCGACGACTCAGTCCTCCGGCGGCCGCTGCAGCAGCAGGCGGGCGTCGCCGAACCCGAGCCTCCGGTAGAGCCGTTCGCCGTCCACGCTCGAGTGCACCGACGTCCGCTCCACGCCGAGTTCGTCGGCGAGCTCGAGCAGGGCCGTGACGAGCCGTCCGGCGACGCCGGAACCGCGCAGCTCCGGGTGCACGTAGACCGTCTGCAGCTCGGCGGCGAACCGGTCACCGTCGACGTGCGGCGCCGGCGGTCGCGGGTGGACCGCCAGCCACGCCATGCCGAGCACCACACCGTCTCGCTCGGCGACCACGCACCGGTGCGACTCCCGGTGACGGGCGGCGAAGTCCGTCATCGCCCTGCGGTACTCCTCCGGCGTCTGCACCGGCGAGCGGCCGTCCTCGTCGACGCTCCACCGCCACCGCAGGTCGGCCACTGTCGGCATGTCGTCAGGCCGGGAGGCCCGGATCACCACGTCGTCCATGGCTCCAGCCTGCCAGGTGGTCGCGGCACACGCCCCGCCCCCGGACGCAGGAACGCCGCCGACCCCAGGGGGTTCGACGGCGTTCCGTGAGCGACGGTGGTGCGCTGACTACTTCTTGGCGCTGAGCTGCTCGATGATCGCCTTGGCGACGTCGTGCATGGTCAGGCGGCGGTCCATCGAGGCCTTCTGGATCCAGCGGAACGCCTCGGGCTCGGTGAGGCCCATCTTCTCGTTCAGCAGGCCCTTGGCACGGTCGACGAGCTTGCGGGTCTCGAAGCGCTCGACGAGGTCGGCGACCTCGGCCTCGAGCGTGATGATCTGCTGGTACCGCGAGAGGGCGATCTCGATCGCGGGGAGCAGGTCGTTCGGGGTGAAGGGCTTGACCACGTAGGCCAGCGCGCCGGCCTCGGTGGCACGCTCGACGAGGTCCTTCTGGCTGAACGCGGTCAGCAGGACGACGGGCGCGATGTGGTTCTTGGACAGCTTCTCGGCTGCGGAGATGCCGTCGAGCTGGGGCATCTTGACGTCCATCACGACGAGGTCGGGGCGGAGGTCGGTCGCGAGCTGGACGGCGGTCTCACCGTCACCGGCTTCACCGACCACGTCGAACCCGTTGTCGCGGAGGATCTCCACGATGTCGAGGCGGATGAGCGACTCGTCCTCGGCGACGACGACGCGACGGGGTGCTGGTGCTGTTGCTTCTGTGTCACTCACGGACGAAAGCCTACTAGACGACGGAAGTGCCGTATCCCAGACCCACCGGTTTGGTACGAGTGGCGGGACGCGGGTCGGAACTGCCCCGCACGCCGTGAGCAATTTCGTACGAGTGGCGGGACGCGGGTCCGGACTGCCCCGCACGCCGTGAGCAATTTCGTACGAGTGGCGGGACGCGGGTCCGGACTGCCCCGCACGCCGTGAGCAATTTCGTACGAGTGGCGGGACTTGAACCCGCACGCCGTGAGGCAGAGCATTTTGAGTGCCCCGTGTCTGCCGATTCCACCACACTCGCGAGGAGGCCAACACTACCAGCCCGACCCGCGCCTCCCGGCCCGTCGTCGACCGTCTCAGGAGCCCTCGAGCGCCTCGATCGCCGCCACGAGACCGGCCCGTCGCGGCGACCGCCGCGGCAGCACCGCGAGCAGCGCGCGCAGCACGAGCGGGTCGGTCGCACCGTCCGGGGTGCGCGCCCACGCGAGCAGGGCGTCGACGCCGCCGTCGGCGACGACCGACTCGCGGAACCGCAGCCGCACCAGGTCGCGGACCGCGTCGACGCCGGGTGCGGCGGAGCCCGGCAGGACCGGTCCGGCGTACCGGTCGACGGCCTGGAGGCGCGCCCCGCGTTCGAGCGCGGACAGCACGCCGTCGACGTCGGTCCGGACCCCGGTCACCCGGTACGGCCGCGACGTCACGGTCACGTCCGGCGCGTGCTGCGCGAGGACACGGCGCAGCCGGACGACCTCGGCGCGCAGGGTGACGACCGCGCCCGGGTCACCGTAGACGGCGGCGGCGAGGTCGGTCGCCGCGAGGCCGTCGGGGTGCGCGGCGAGCACGACGAGCAGTTCCGAGTGCCGGGCGGACAGCTCGACCCGGCGGTCGGAGACACGGAGCACGGCGGTGTCGGTCCCGAGCACGGTCAGCTCGGCCGACGGCACGCGGGGTGTCCGCGCGCGTGGGCGGGCCGCGGCGAGGGCGAGCTGGGCCTCGGCGGCGGCGACCGTGGCGGCGAGCAGCGACAGCGTGTGCCGCTCGACGGCGCGGTCGTCGCCCGTCAGGTCGAGCACCCCGACGGTGGCACCGCTCACGTCGTGCACCGGGACGGCCGTGCACGAGAACGGCTTGACGGCGTTCGCGTAGTGCTCGTCGGAGCGGATCTGCACCGGACGGTCCAGGCGCAGTGCCGTGCCGGGCGCGCTGGTGCCGACGCGGTCCTCCGACCAGTCGGCCCCGGGGACGAACCCCATGTCCTCGGCGGCGCGACGTGTCGAGCGGGCACCGTCGACCCAGACGAGACGGCCCGCGGCGTCCGCGACGGCGACGACGCAGCCGGCCGAGCGGGAGTCGTCGAGCAGCAGCCGGCGGACCACCGGCAGCAGGGTGGCGAGGGGGCCGTCGTGCTGGACGGCGTCGAGTTCGTCGTCGCCGAGGGCGAGGACCGGGGTGGCGTCGGGGTCGACCCGGGCGGACCGCTGCCACGACGCGGCGACGAGCGGGCGGAGCCGACCGGCTGCGCGCATGCGTCCTCCGATCGACCCCACCCGCCGCTCCGTCGCGACGCGTGCGGTCAGCCTACGTCCGGGCCACCCGCGGGACCAGGCCGAGATCGGCGAGCTCGGCGTCGTCGAACATCCTCGACCGGGTGAGGAACCGTTTGCCTTCCGGGACCTCGACCGAGAACCCGCCGCCCCGACCGTCCACCACGTCGATCGTCAGGTGCGTGTACTTCCAGTACTCCACAGAAGTGCGGACTAAAGGGCTTGGAGGGGCTGAATCGGGGGCGCAGTCCGCAAATCGTCCGCAGAATCGCTCCATGAACTCATGAGGGCGGTTGCGGCAGCACGCGTTCGGTCCGCAGCGTCCGGCCAGAGGTGCGCGTAGACGTCGAGGGTGATGCCGGGTGACGAGTGCCCAAGAGCCTTCGAGACGGCCACGGCGTCGAGTCCTCCGCGGATGAGGCCCGACGCGTAGTGGTGTCGAAGGTCATGGGGCGTGACGTTGTGGACCTTCGCCACGTCGCAGGCGTCGTTGAAGTTGTGTCGGAGCCCCGCCGGGGACGGTGGTCGACCGAACAGCCATCCCTCATCTCCGTGGACACCGACGTGTTCGATGTGCCGAGCAAGGCGATTGAGAAGCTCGTTCGGCACCGGAATCAGGCGCTCGGACCCGTGCTTGGGCGGAAGGACGACGAGGCGCTGCTTCTCATTCTGGATCTGGCGTTCGACGTGGATGGTGCGGCGGAGGAAGTCGATGTCTCCGACCTGCAGCCCGGCTGCTTCTCCGATGCGGAGTCCTGCGTACGCCATGACGTCGATGAGTGCTTGCCGAGCGGGCTCGATCGCGTCGCGAATGGACTGCACTTCTGCGGGACTCGGCACACGCATGGCGTGCTCCTTCTTCCGGACCGCCGGCAGCTTCACTCCCTCGAGAGGATCGTTCGCCAGGCGACGGTCGAGGATGGCCGCGCGCAGTGCGATGCGCACGTAGGCAGCACGCGTCTTCACGGTGGTCGGCGCCAGCCTGTTCGCGAGCTGCTTGATGTACGCCTCCCCGTGGGAACGCCGCAGGCGTCCGAAGGGCACGGACCGGAAGGTGCACTCCCCCACTGCGCGGTCCGCGAGGCGCCGGGTGTTCTGCGTCCAAAGCTGGTCTCTCGACCACTCCACGTAGAACTCCTCGAGCGTGCCGCGGCTCGCAGCGGGTGCGACGTACGTGCCGGTGAGCTGGGCAGACGCGACCTCGTTCAGCCACGCCTGCGCCTCGCGCTTCAGGGCGAAGTGCTTGGCGTGCTCCTTGCCGTCGTCGTCACGGTAACGGGCGCGCCAGTGTCCGTTCGGACGTTGCTTGACACTTGCCATCAGTCGTCCCCGCCAGCCCCACTCAGAAGGCGGAGGGACGTCTCACGAGTCTGCTCCCGATCCCTCGCGAGGCCGCTTGGCTGGTACGACAGTAGTTCCTCGAGGCGCTCTAGAGCATCGTCACGCAAGAGCTGGGCGTCGGGGTCAGCGTCCTCGGGGACAGGCGTTGAGCGAAGCGCCCACGTCAGGACCTGAGCTTCGATCTGCGTGTCCACGAACTCGTTGAGCGCCGCTCCGAACTCGTTCCAGCGGTCCTTGAGCTGCTGCTCCATCGCTCGTGCATCGGCGACCAGATGGTCTTGCGTGTCCGGATGCATCATGTTCCACACCGTCGTGTCGAGCAGCTTGGCTATCGCCTGTCCCTCGATCATCCGGACCACGCGTCGTTCCGACTCGATCCGCGACACTGCGGCCTGATCGATGCCGGTGTCGGCGACTCGGCTGAGCGCGTCTGCGAACTGCTTCTGGTTGAGGTTCATGGCAAGACGCAGCCGTCGCATCTCCCGGGCGAAGTTTCGCTCTTCACGGCTGAGTGTCACGCGCTTGTCCTGATTGTCCACGGTTGCTGAGTCTGGCATGAATCCACATACGGCGCTATGGCGATGTGGTTGACAGACCGATGATGCCCACGTATGTTCATCCACACAGCCACCCAATGTCGATGTGGAGGACAACCCGTGACCGTAGATGCCCCGATGAAAACCGAGCTGCCGTCACCTCGGCTTCGTCGTCTCCTGACTCTCGCCGAAACCGCTGACGCACTCCGGAAGAACGAGTCACAACTGCGCTGGATGATCCAGCAGAAGACAGCGCCGCCGCACGCCAAAGTTGGCGGCCGGATCTACTTCGATGCCGACCTGCTCGCGGCCTGGCTTGACGAGCAATTCGAGGCGTCAGCATGAGCGAAGTCACCATCCGCCGTCACGACGACGAGCTTGTCGTGTCCTCGGAGACCATCGCTGACGGATCAGGCGTTCAGCACAAGAACGTGCTCGAGCTCATCAGCTCGAACCTCGCCGACTTCGAGGAGTTCGGACGGGTCGCGTTCGAGACGCGACCCTTCGAGACCTCTGGCGGCGTCCAATCCCGCCGCGTGGCACTCCTCAACGAGCAGCAGGCGACCTTGTTGATGACCTTCCAGCGAAACACACAGCAGGTGCGTCAATTCAAGAAGTCTCTCGTACGAGCGTTCTTCGAGATGGCGCGCCAGAGGACGACGCCGGCGCTGCCGCGGTCCCTGCCCGACGCGTTGCGCGCGTACGCGGCCGAAGTGGAGCAGCGGGAGGCGCTCGAAGCCAAGGCCGCGGCGGATGCCCCGAAGGTTCTCTTCGCAGACTCGGTGTCCACCTCAGCGACGGCGATCCTCGTCGGTGACCTCGCGAAGATCCTCAAGGGCAACGGTGTCGACGTCGGCGCGAACCGGCTGTTCGAGATGCTGCGGAACGACGGCTACCTGATCCGCCGCAAGGGCACCGACTGGAACATGCCGACGCAGCGCTCCATGGAACTCGGCCTGTTCAAGGTCAAGGAGACCGCGGTCACGCACTCCGACGGCCACGTGACGGTCAACAAGACTCCGAAGGTGACCGGCAAGGGCCAGGCGTACTTCGTGAACCGGTACTCGGCACTTCGGGCGGTGGCCTGATGGATCACACCACCGACGACCAGCTGGGCCCGGTCATCCGCCGAGTGCGCGAGTCCCACCAACTGAACGTTCAGGAGATCGCCGCTCGAGCGGGCATCAGCACCCGGATCCTCATGCAGGTGGAGGCCGGTGAGGTCGCTCCGACCGATAGCTGGATCCGCCGGGTGACGTTCGCGATCGCGAGCCTCATGCCCGCCCCTTCGCCCGTCTGCGAGATCGCGGGATGCGACGGAACCCACCAAGACCTGCGCCAGATCATCGGCGCCAAGAAGAAAGCCCCTGGGAATCAGAGCGCCAACTCTGCCAGGGGCGAGATCGCAACCAACCGCCAGGAAGGCACGAACATGTCTACGTCCAACACAATACAGCCCACACCCGAAGACGCGCGACCCCCGAAGGGGTGCGCCACGCTGGGCTGCGACAGTTCCGGCATGCACGAGCAGAACGAGCCGCTCTGGCACCACGCCATGTCCTCCAATGGCGATGGCTGGAACATCTCCGTCGACCGCTTCGAGGGTCAGGAGAACAGGTGGGCCGTCTATGTCGTCGTGGGGGACGACCAGCCCCTCAGCCCAGACGGCTTCGCGGCGCTGTCGCAGGCGTACGAGACGGCGAGCGCTCACGCCTCGCAGCTGAACCGTCACCCCGCGGCGGTGACTCGATGAGCGCGTGGCAGCCGGCACTAGCCGAACGGCGCCGCTTCGCCAGCTACTCAGTCGAGTTCCGCGAGGCAGAGACGCACGGGGTGCGGATCACCGACGTGGACGGACAAGTGGGCCGAGCCGTCACTCTGTACTACCGGATCCCGTCGATGAAGAAGTTCGTCGTCTACTACTACGCCGGCACCAGCGCACGGGAACGGCGACTGATCACCGCGCTGGGTCGTGAGCTGCCGACCGGTGGGTGGGCGCGTCACGCTGATCGGTGGCGACGTCGCCGCATCGCTGGCCGCACTCTCTTCGTGCAGGAGATCGCGCTCCTCGCCGAGGATCCCTTCGCGCAGCTCGAGCTCGAGCTGATGATCGACGCACGCAGCGAGGTGACGGCATGAAGCGCGGCACCATCGTTGCTATCAACGAAGACCCCGCCTGGTCGGAGAACTCGGAGTGGGGGCCGGACCCCGTCGCCTACCACTGGGGCGAGGTTCTCGAGTTCGACTTGCCGGGTGTTGCCGGCCGGGTGGAGGGCAACCCCGCTGTCTGCGTTGAGCGCTTCGACCAAGTAACTGCCGACGAGCAGCACATGGTGGTCGGCGACTACATGTTCACGCTCGACTTCGAACAGGCCTTCACGATGCTGACGAGTCCAGACGACCTCGACAGATTTGCCAACGCCTTCCAGGAGGCCGCGAACAAGCTGCGGTCGTTCATGGCGGTGGAGGGCATCACCGAACTCGTGACGAAGCGACCATGAGCATCAGCATGCAAGTGTTCCGCTCGACTTTGGCCCCCGGTGAGGTCATCGTCCGTCTCTGCGACCGCGGCAGGGGACTCGAAACACCGCTCGACGATGCCGTGAACCTCGCCCTGGACATCCTCGAGAACGCCTACAAGATACGCGGCGGAGAGCGTGTCCCGGTCGTGGTCGACGGCACCGACCGCGTGACCGCGTCACCGCGATATCGGCCGGTCGCTCGCGCCTACTCCGTCGTAGAGCCCAGGTTCCGAGAAGTCAGCGTCCACCTGGGTCGACTCCGAGAGCTTGGCAAGACCGAGTCCTACCGGAACGACAACGACGTGCTCATGCCCGTTGACGTCGCCCGGGTCGTCGGACACCAGCTCACAACCGCCGCCCGAGAGTCAGCGGCTGGCATCTACGAGCGCACACCCGCACGCTCACCGTTCACACAGACCCCAGTCTCGACCCGAATCGAGGACCACCGATGACCGTCTCCATCTACATCCCATCGACACTGTCCGCCGGCGCTCGCCAGGCGCTCACCGACACGCTCAGCAGCACGACCGAGGTCGCAACGCTCGTCGATACCGAGCAGGGCCCGTGGACAACCGCCGACGCAGAAGCCATCGCCGTGGAGCTCGAACAGGCTGGCTACGGCGTGCAAAGTCGCACGGGCACGTTCGCGTGGACGATCGAGCCGTACAGCCCGCCGACCCTGGGCACGGACTTCCTCGACGACATCGCGCCGGCACTGGCAATCGTCCAGCAGATCATGACGGACACGAATGCCGTCCGCACTCCCGATAACCCCGGTGTCGCCGCGAACACGGCAGGCATCGGCACGTACGGACTCCTCATCGGCGTGCTCAACGTCCTGCAGCTCGCCGACCACGACCTGCGAGGCGAACTGAAAGCGCGGCCCGCAGCCGTCATGTTCCCCGTTGTTGCACAGTTGCTCGCTCGACACATTCGCCGAGAGGCGGGACAGCTGTGACCGGTGTGCCCGCATCAGAAGTCACCGCGCACGACTTCGTCATGGTGCGCGCTGCGCTCGTCCAGCGGCTCGGATCCGCCAACAACGCGCTGGTCTGGACCCGGATCCACTTCCGCTGCTCCGACGGTGCGCAGCGGCACGTCGACGACAGCGGGGTTGCTTGGTGGCGTGCCTCGAACGAGCAGATCGGCGAAGAGGTAGGACTCACTCCGGACCAGGTCTACAAGGCGACCAGCGCGATGCGGAAGGCGGGCTTCATCGAGTCCACCGAGCACCGGCTCGGCGGCAACTACGACCGCACGCAGTCCTGGCGCACCGTGGTCGAGGGCGACGAACTCGACATCGTCGATCGACGGAATCGAGTCCGTCAAACGACGATCATGAGTCCGTCAAACGACGATCAGGACGCCGTCGATCGACGGAATCTTCCTCTTAATCAAGACACTCTCTCTACGTCGGACGTCGCAGGAGCGACGATCCGTGACGACGTCAAGGAGATCCTCGACTACCTCGATGCAGCGATCGAGCGGAACGAGGCGAAGAAGCCGTCCCGGACGAAGAAGAACATCGACGCAGCCCGCCGGCTGCTCGACAACGACGATCGCACCGTCGAGCAAGTCAAGAAGGCCATCGACTGGGCCACGACCGACGCGTTCTGGCGCTCCAACATCCTGTCGATGGCGAAGCTCCGGGAGAAGTACGACCAGCTGCGGCTCAGCGCACAACGAACCGAGCAGCCGCAACAGAACCGCCAGCCCGCCTACGCGGGCCGAGAGGAATACCGGGCACCCGAATGATCGACAACGACATCCCCTACGCGGAGCTCGCGGTCATCGGAGCAGTTATGCACACCGATGGCAAGGCGCTCGACCGCATCGCCCTCGCCGGCCGCGACTTCGAGGACGCCCGCCACGGCGCGTTCTTCGACCTGATGCGCAAACGCCACGACCGCGGCGAACCGGTCGACCACATCACCATGAGCGTGCTGCCGAAGATGGATCCCGTCTTCATCGACCGCGCGTACGAAGCGGGCTGGTCGCATGCCGTGGTGACAACTCATGCCGAGACGGTCGCAACCGCGGCGCTTCGACGCCGTCTCGCCGCCGTTGGCAGCCGCCTGCAGCAGCTTGGCGGCGCCACCGAGGCAACGGAAGCGGAACTACGAGAGCTTGCCTACGGCTTCATCGACGCGGCCATGGGGTCCTCTGTCTCCCAGGTCACGTACCTCGAGGACATCGTCGAGGAGACGGTGCAGTACATGACCGAGCAGCAGCAGTTCGTACCCACGCCCTGGCCGAAGCTCAACGAGATGATCGGTGGGCTCCGACCCGGCGCGCTGTACGTCTTCGGCGCTCGACCTGGCGTTGGCAAGACCGTGGTCGCGCAGAACCTCGCACAGACACTCGCGCAGCACGGCGGTGTCGCATTCAGTTCGCTCGAGATGGGCCGCTACGAGCTCCACCAACGGTTCATCGCCGCGAACAGCGACATCACCCTGTACCGGATGAAGAACGGCCGCGTCACCGACCGAGACGTCCAGACCATCCGGACGAACGTGAAGCGGGTGTCACCGCACGTCGCGATCGATGACCGCTCCTCGGTCGGATTGGCCGAGATCCGTCAGCACGCACGCCAGGTGCAACACGATGGCGGACTGTCCGGCATCGTCGTCGACTACCTGCAGCTGATGGAAGGCACCTCAGGCAGCCCAAGGCACGAAGTGGTCGCAGCGTTCTCCCGGGGTCTGAAGGTGCTCGCGCGAGACCTCCACGTCCCCGTCATCGCCCTGTCCCAGCTGAACCGCAACAGCGAAGCCTCGCTGTCCGGTGAACCAAAACTCTCCGACTTACGCGAGTCCGGCGCGATCGAGCAAGACGCCGATCTGGTGGTCCTTCTGCATCGAGAGCGGGACGCGCAGACGAAGCAGCTCGACAACTTCCACATCACGTTCGACGTCGCGAAGAACCGGCATGGCGAAACCGGCCACGTCACCCTCGATTGGGACGGCACCCACTCTCGCGTCACAGACCCGACCACACGCCCTATGCAAGGAGCAGCCGCATGACCGTCATTCAGCAGGCTCAGGAAGCAGCCGACGTCGACCCCACCGTTCTCCTGTCACTCGCAGCAGCTCGAGCACGGCACCGCCTCGGTGAGGCCCCTGGGCTGGTCGCCTACGTCCGGACACTCATCACCCCGGCGGGAGCTCAGCGCTCGGACGGTCTCCCCCGCCCTGCCTCGAAGGAAGCACCGGCGCCCCTCCGAGTGGACGCCGTCGACGAGTCCGACGCTGCCTACGCGCAACTGCTCAACTGGGTCGCCTACTGGTCCGAGACCCTGCACATCGCTCCCCCGGTCACAGCGACCTACGCATGGTCGAACAACCGAGAGGTGCAGGGCTTCCGCGCCGGCGTCACCCCGGAGGGCGCTGCAGTCCTGGTGCGGAACTCGACCGTGTGGCTCCTGCTGCACCAGGACAAGATCGAGCGGCACCAGCAGGCCGGCGCGTACTTCGACGACGTCGCCGCCATCGTGTGGGACCTGCGGAAGAAGTTCCCCCGCGACGGCCGTGGCCCTCGACCTGTGTTCCCCCGCCCATGCCCCGTCTGCGGGGACCCGTCAATGGGCGTCGAGTGGCGATCGGAGCGGCTGCAGGACTTCATCGTCGTGTGCTCCTACTGCGGCTTCGAAGGTGACACCGCCGCGCTTCTGAAGGAGCGGGACCTCGCCGAACTCCTGCGCGACATGCGCTCCGAAGACGTCGCGGAACCGACCACGTGGTGGACGAAGAAGCAGGCAGCCCGCGAGATGCGGATCGCCCCGCAGACCCTGAACCGGTACATCCAGCAGGACGGGCTGAAGACCCACACGGCGGATGGTGCTGTGTACGTGAACGCGGACCAGCTGCGCGAGATCTGGCGGGGCAAGCGTATGCGAGACCGGAACCCGCGGCTGCAGGAGGGAGCCTAACGATCTCGGTGGCGCCCAAGCTGGTCTTCTCAAGCGCGGGCGCCACTGCTTGCCGTACTGCACCCATTCTCGGAGCTACTGGGCCGCCTCTGCCTCCTCGTCCTTCTGGGCCTGCACAGCGGCGTCAGCCTTCTTCTCCTCGTTCGCGACAGCACCCTCAATATCAGCGAGGAGCTCGTCATAGGAGTGCTGCTTCCCCACTACGCCGGCAAGCGCTCCTGCCAAGCGGCCAGCGATCTGTACGCGCACAATCCATCCATGGCGCAAGACGCGCGACCCCTGACTGAACGACTCGATGATGGCGGAGGTGAGTGCTCGATCCTCTCCCTGAGCGACGGCATCCACCAGAATCAGGCGCGAAAGCACCGCAGCACGCACCTGCCGTTCTTCATCCGTGTTGACCATCTTTGCTGCGTCGATCAGGTTTCCGTATGCGACCAAGTCGCCTACTGCTGGCTCAACGACACGAACAAGCTGATCGCGATAGCGGTCAGCGGTGTCTCGATCCGCGCGATCCTTTGCCTCGCGAACCGACCGGCCCGCTAGAACGTGGGAACGGATCGCGATGGTGACAGTGATTCCTCCGATGACAGCTGCGGCGAGGAAGCTTAGAAGTCCCGTGCCAATGTCGCCCCACCACTCGTATGAGATCCAGGACGGGTGCCAATCAGTGGGAAACTGAGTCATACCCGGCAAGCTAGCGGCTTGTACCTGTCTGGCGACACTCCGTGAGCGAATGAGTAGCAGGGGTGTTCACCTCTGAGTTAAGATGTTCGTAACACCGCATGCCCGCCCGAGGTGGCGGGCATCGCGCATCAGAGAGCAGCCTGAAGCAGCGACCAGATGGACGCAACAGCGCCGCAGACGACGCCGGCCCCGATCCAGACGAAGTCGCCACGAAGCCCTTCCAGTTTGCGCGCGCCGTCCGCGATGTCGTCACGCCACGGAAAGTTCATGGCAAGCCCATTTTCTTCGATCTCGTCAGACAGGCGAGGCGCGAACCGTGTCCCCTCCGGGCTGTACTCGTAGACCATTGTCGCGATTCGGGTAAGGTGCCGGACCTTGCGCCTGGTTCCGCGGTAGATGCGATAGATGCCCCAGATGGGCAGCAGCGCGGACAACGCGAAGAGCAGCACTTGGATAACGAGAGGGAGGTTCACACCTCCTCTTATCGACCACGTTGGTTGAACCGTTCGCACCAAGCACGAGAGCGCGGAGTACAGCCCTGGGCCCTTACACACTCTCTCTACTGACTCGGCGCGGGTGCGAGCCCCGGCTCACCCGTCGGCTCTCCGCCTTCGTCCAGCACCCGTGTGATGGAGATGATGACGTCGGCACCAACCTCGACGACCTCCCCGACGGTTTCCACTGCGCCGCCGGCATTACTAACAAGCTCCACCGCCAGTAGCACGCCAGTGAGCAGCTTCAGCGCGCGGTTTTTCGGCTTCCCGACAACGGCCTTCTGTAGTAAATCGGCAAGTCCGCTCTGCTCGCGCCGCAGATCCGCGATTGCAGAGAGAATAGCGGCCTGGTCGTCGGCATGCACTGCTTCGACCGCGTCCTGAACTGCCGCCTTTGCGCGGTCGAGCATGTCCCGGGTCCACTGCGGGGCAGACAAAATCTCGATCAATCCGCCCCGCACCGAGAAGGTGCCCTCCATCACCGCGGAGGGCCGGTTGCACGTGGGGCAGCTCTCGGCGTTACCGGACAGTACGAGCTGTCCGATCGATCCTTCATCCCCGATGTCGAGGATTCTCGAGGGGAATGGACCGTGCACGGGGCACTTCGACAGGATTGGCACCGGCCGAGCATACCCACGCTTCGCCAGCAGTCGGTTGGTCTCGTCGACAATCGGTTAGTACCGCCCTGGGATGGGGCTGTCGGAGCCACTTCGGGTTGGCTCCGACGATGGTGGTAGTCCACCCGCGGAGCCGCACCGCGACAACAAGCAGGCACCGCCTTCGAGTGGGCGCATCCGAGACGATGCGTCCTCGCTGACTGCCCTAGGCTCTGCGCCCACTCGTTGTGCTCCCACACTTCCTCGTCACCCGCAGATCAATGATCGCCATCGCGCTGCGTCGAGTCACGAGGACCCCTTAGGCCGAGACCCCCGAGGCAACCCGCGCTGGCATGCGGAACCCGGACGGGTCGGCCGACCACGTCGGAGAGGACAGTGCGATGTTCTGGCTTGGACTCATCGTCGGTATTCTTGGCCCCTGGGCCGCGTGGGCGGTGGTTGCGTCCGTCTGGTGGCTGCTCGCCCCGACGAGACGCTGGCATACCTGCGTGCTCCAGGACTACAGCACGCCAGACCGCACGACGAATCTCGGCCGTGTTCTCGGCTGGCGCTGGCACAAGCTGATTCGTGTGCGCAACGCTGCACACCAAGCCGAGATCGCTCGCATCCGCGCGGTGCGGAATGTTGCACGAGGAGCGGACTGATGCCTGAGCCCATCAAGGAGACCGTCTTCACCGTCGCTCGTGGCGGGAAAGCGATCAGCTCGTACGTCGTCGACCGAGACGAAGCGTTCGTCGAGCTCCGACGCATCGAGAACAACATGCGGGCCGCGATGCTCGAGCCCGACGTGACCCTCGCCACGGTCGTGAAGACCACCACGTACGGCGACCCGGAACCGGTGAATGCATGAGCGAGGTCGACCGCATCGAGTCGGTCCTCATCATGCATGGCACCGTCCCAGGGCTGAAGTGCCACTGCGGCCATCAGTACCGGCCAGGCCAGTCCATCGCCCGCCACCGAGCAACAGCTGTCAGCATTGCACTCACGCTGCACGACGCGGGCGTGAAAGACGACGACCTCGTCGAGGCGACAGCTGCGTCCCTGAATCTGATGCGAGACTACCCGTGACCGCGGGTGACCTCAGCCTCGGCGAGTACCGCAGCGCGAAGCTGGACCTGCTCGCCGGCATCGAAGCTCAGCTCACCCTCATCGCCCAGAACACGGCCCACGCGGACGTGCACCTCAGCGAAGAGCAAATCGCCAACGCCTGGGAAGCACGCGGCCTCCGCATGTACGGCGACGAAGTCGTGGAAACACTTCGCGACCTCGGCATCGAAGTCGACTGACGACCTGCGCAGCAGCCGAAAGGTGGCCGATGAAGCGGGACATCGACACCTCGATCATCTGCAGAGGCGGCTGCCAACGTCAACGGGCGGAATGCAACACGGGGTGGGCGCGCGGGGTCTGTGACCGCTGCCGCAGAGCCCTGAAGGGCGATGGGCGCTACGAGGAAGTTGCGCTTCCGATCGAGCCACGGAAGAACCAGTTCGAGGCGCTCTACCCAGTGGGCACGACCCGCAAGATCGATGCCGGTTACGTGTACGTCAAGACTGACGTCGGATGGATGCCAGAACATCGGCATGTCATGGAACAGAGCCTCGGCAGGCAGCTCACGGCAGGTGAGAACGTGCACCACCGAAACGGTGTGCGAGACGACAACCGCATTGAGAATCTCGAACTGTGGTTCGTTCCGCAGCTGAGGGGTCAGCGAGTCGAAGAACTCATCGAGTACATGGCGACCCATCACCGAGATCAGATGATGGAACGGCTACTAGGTCACTGATGGCGTCCCTCGAAGACGACATCAGCAGCCACCGAGTGCGGTCCAACCGGTGGCCGGCACCACTCACCCCGCACCCCCAGACAGTGGCCGAGATCAACCAGGTCATGTCCGACGTCGTAGAGGACCGGGACTGATGCCCACCCGGCCACCCATGCGCTGCTCAGCCCTCGACTGCGACGAACTCGCCACCAACCGGGGACGGTGCGCTGAACACCAGAGGAAGCGGCGCAGCGGCGCACACCGCGTCATCCCAGGCGACGGACGCAACACCTCGAGGTGGCGAACCGAGTCCACCCAGTACCTCCGCACCAACCCACGCTGCCGAGTGTGCGACGGACCAGCAACCGTCGTCGACCACATCGTGGAGCTCGCTGACGGCGGCGCCATGTGGGACCACGCCAACTGGTCGCCGCTCTGCGCTGGGCACCACCTCTCCAAGACCAAGCAGGCCGCACGCCAACGAGCGTCCCGCCTTGCACACCAGACCCGGGCTGAGCAGTCCACGCCATCACTGGCGATGCAGATGTGGGAACGGATGCGCTGAGCGGGCGCGGCCACCTGACGGTGAGCTATCAACCAGCGCTCCCCACCCCTCACGACTGCTCAGCCCCGGACACACCGAGGAGCCTGCATGCCTACCATCCCCGTGGCGGAACGTATCGAGCGGCGGATCGAAGCCACACCATTCGGATGCTGGCAGTGGACAGGTCGCATCGACCGGTACGGCTACGGCGCCATCAAGGTCGACCGTGCACCCAGGCCCGCACACCGGGTCAGCTTCGAGGCGTTCGTCGGACCCATCGCTGAGGGCATGCAGCTCGACCACCTCTGCCGCAACCGATCGTGCGTCAACCCCGACCACCTCGAGCAAGTGGACACCAAGACCAACACGCGACGAGGAGTCAGGCCCAACAGGCTTCTCTGCCCCAACGGACACCCGCGTACCCCAGACAACCTCTACGTCGACCCAAGTGGCGCGCGGTCATGCCGAACGTGCCACCGCGGAGCTGCTGCAGCCCACCGAGCACGCCAGGGTACCCAGGGGGCGTCAACATCACCACGAATCGGCGGATAAGAGCGCCCGCCGGTAGCTACGTGTTTCGCGTCTCACTTCGACGACTAGGGGGTCTCCGATGCCTCGTGCTGCGAAGCCGGCGGCTCTGCGTCTCGTTGAGGGTCGTGGGAATGGTCGTGACAGTGGTGGTCGGAAGGTTGTGGATGCTCCGGCGTTCAAGCGGGTGCCTCCGTCGGCTCCTGAGTGGTTGTCGGATGAGGCGGTCGCTGAGTGGAACCGTGTGGTTCCGGAACTCACCCGTCTTGACATCGTGAAGGCGGAGGATCGGGCGGTTCTGGCGACGTACTGCGAGACGTGGTCGGAGTTCAAGGCTGCGACGTTGGCTCTGCAGGAGCATGGGTCGTTGACGATCGAGGCGAAGCAGGGTGAGATCCCGCATCCGGCGGTTGCGATCAGGCGGAATGCGGGGCATCGGCTGCAGCTGCTGGCACGGGAGTTTGGACTGACGCCGAGCTCGGAGCAGAGCTTGGCGAAGGAGTCCGACGATGGGGAAGACGACAACCCGTTCTGACGCCCTGGACGAGGCGGACCTCGAGCGGCTGAAGCTCTCTCCGGAGGTCGCCTGGTACTTGCAGGACCGCGGCTACCCGTTGCCGGAGATCCCGCCGAAGTTCAAGACTCCTGAGCCGCGTGAGGTTGAGGGTGCACAGTTCGACCCGGAGCGGGTCGACAAGGTGCTGAAGACGTTTCACCTCCTGCGGCACACGCAGGGGAAGTGGGCGGGGAAGCCGCTGGATCCTGACCCGTGGCAGATCGCGTACGTGATCGCGCCGGTGTTCGGGTGGGTGCAGTGGGATGAGGACGCGCTCGCGATGGTGCGGATAATCCGTGACGTGATGGTCGACGTGCCCCGCAAGAACGGGAAGTCGACTCTCGCAGGTGGCATCGCCGTCTACATGACCGGCGCTGACGGTGAGTCGGGCGGTCAGGTTGTGACGGCCGCTTCGACGGAACGTCAGGCGGGGTTCGTGTTCGGGCCGATCAAGCAGTTGGTGGAGAAGACGCCGGCGCTTGCTGGTCGGTTCAAGGCGCACCAGAAGCGGATCGTGCACCCGAAGTCGGGGTCGTACATCGAGGTCATCTCGTCGGCTGCTGATGCGCAGCACGGCGCGAACTTGCACTGCTTCATCGTCGATGAGCTCCACGTCCACAAGACGCCGGACTTGGTTCGGACGCTCGAGACTGGCCGCGGTTCGCGGACGCAGCCGTTGGGCATCCGGATCACGACGCCGGACGCGTCGAAGTCGGGGACGATTTACGACGAGACGCGGCTGTACGTCGAGAAGCTCGCTGCGGGGACGATCGAGGACCACTCCTGGTACGGCGCCATCTGGGGCGCTGACGAAGAGGACGACCCGTTCGCACCCGAGACCCAGCGGAAGGCGAACCCGGGGTACGGCATCAGCCCGTCCCGCAAGCAGCTCGAGAGCGCGGCGCTGAAGGCGAAGAACTCCCCTGCGGAGCTCGGCGACTTCTTGCGGCTGCACCTCGGTATCCGGACGAAGCAGGAGTCGCGGTACCTGACGCTGGACTCGTGGGACCGGAACGATCAGCCGGTTGACGAGGCGAAGCTGGCAGGGCGCAAGGCGTTCGGCGGTTGGGACCTTGCATCCACGTCTGACCTCACTGCCTGGGTGCTGCTGTTCCCTGACGCGACTGGCTATGACGTGCTTGCTCGATTCTGGATCCCGGAGGGTGGCCTCGCGGCGCTCGACAAGCGGACGGCTGGTAACGCATCGGCGTGGGTCCGTCAGGGATGGCTGACCACGACACCCGGGAACGTCACGGACTACGCGTACGTGCAGGCGCAGATCGAGAAGGATCTCGAAGTCTTCGACGTCGTGTCCATCGGCTTCGACCCGTGGAACGCGACCCAGATGGTCAACAGCCTGCAAGCGAGCGGCGTCAACAACTTGGTGCGCGTGTACCAGGACTTCCGGCGGCTCTCCCCTCCCATGAAGGAGTTGCAGCGTCTGCTGTTGAAGGGAACGGTCGAGAAGCCTCTCTTCCGTGCTGGGAAGAACCCAGTGCTGCGGTGGAACGTCGACAACCTGTCGGTTGACCGGGACGCGAACGACAACGTCAAGCCGAACAAAGCCGACTCGCGCGACAAGATCGATGGTGTCGCGGCGGCCATGAACGCACTGTCCGAAGCTCTGGTCACGAAGCCGAAGAAGAAGAACCCGTACAACGATCCGGACGCAAGCGTGTTCGGCACCTCGGAGGTGGCGTGATGACTCGTGCAGCTGTCGTGATCCTCCTCGAGATCCTCGGGGTGCTGCTCATCACCGCGGGCGTCGCAGCCGTGTACTGGCCGGCGGCGCTCGTCGTCGCGGGTGTGGCCCTGTTCCTGATCGCTTGGAGGATGACGTGAGCCTGTTCTTCAAGAAGTCGTCGGACCAGTCGAACGGGCAGATCCTCGCGGAGTTCCCGTCCCTGTCGACGCCGTGGCGGTACGACGGCCGGTCGATCGTCGCTGACCCGGGGATCCCGCTGACGGACTACGCGCAGTCGGCGTACTCGATCTGGCAGTCGCAGCCGTCGGTGCGGAAGGTCGTCGACTTCATCGCGACGAAGATCGCGTCCACTCCGATGAAGGTGTACCGCCGTGACGGGGACACTGACCGGAAGCGGGTCACGGATGGGCCCCTTGCGGAGCTAATCCGGGAGCCCCAGAAGCACCTGACCCAGTACCGGTTCTGGCACACCCTGCTGTGTGACTTCCTGGTCTACGACCGGTTCATGGCGCAGCTGGTGCCGTCCGCTGACTCGCGAGCTGGCGTGGTGCTGCAGCACTGGCCGGCGCAGTCGTGGCGGTTCACGTTCACGGGCACGTCGCTCGTTGACGGGGTCGACCTGTACGTGGGTGATGGGAAGCCGAAGCACATCAGCCTTGACGGGCTGTTCTTCGACCGCGGGTACGGGTCCGGGAACGGCACTCCCCCGATCGAGACGTTGCGGCACATCCTCGACGAGTACACCGAGTCCGTGAAGTACCGGAGCGCGATTCACAAGAAGGGCGCCCGATTCCCGGCAGTTGTCACGCAGGCCGTGGTGCCCGACGTAGAACCTCTCGACTCGGCAGCACGACAGCGCCTCGAGGCGGAGATGTCGAACTGGTCCGACGGTGGTGGCAGTGAGGGCAAGATGCCTGTCCTGCCGATCGGCGCGGACGTCAAAAAGGTCGACATCTTCTCGCCGAAGGACATGCAGGAGGTCGAGGGGCGCACCCTCACCGACATCGAGGTTGCTTCGGCGTACCACATCCCTCCGGAGATGATCGGTTCGCGGCAGGGGAACTACTCCAACATGGAGGCGTTCCGGCAGTCGCTGTACCGCGATGCTCTGGGCCCGCACTTCGTGCAGTTCGAGCAGGCGTTCAACGCGCACATCACTCCTCTCCTCAACGGTGGCGACGAGTCGCTGTACGTCGAGTTCGACCTCGGCGCGAAGCTGCGCGGGTCGTTCGAGGAGTCCGCGGCGATCATGTCGACCGCGACTGGTGGTCCGTGGTTGACGATCAACGAAGCCCGGGCGATGGACAACCGGCCGGCGATCGAGGGCGGCGACGACATCATCACACCGCTGAACGTGGTCCGTGGTGGTGGCCCGCAGGCGTCCCCGGGTGATGCGACCCCGGAAGTTGCGAAGGCGTACGACCTGCTCCGCAGCAAGGGGCTGGATCCGAAGCAGGCGATGGAAGTGCTCTGGGCGACCGGGCAGTTGGAGGCAAGCGCATGAAGACGAAGAGCTTCAACGCCAACGTGAAGGCCGTCGGCACCGCTGACGGCCTCGGCGACGGTCAGTTCACGGCACTCGTCGCGGTGTTCGGCAACAAGGACCACGGCGGAGACGTCATCGTCCCGGGTGCGTTCGCCGAGTCGCTGCGCGACTGGGCGGCGTCGGGTGACGCGATCCCCGCGATCTGGTCGCACCAGTGGTCGGATCCGTTCGCGCACATCGGGTGGAGCCTGTCCGCTGCGGAGACCGCTGACGGTCTCCTCGTGACCGCGCAGCTGGACCTCGAGAACCCGACGGCGCTGCAGACGTACAAGCTGCTGAAGCAGCGTCGGGTGAAGGAGTTCTCCTTCGGGTACGACGTCGTCGATGGTGGCTACGTCACGCAGGACGAGGACGAGTTCTTCGAGCTCCGGAAGCTGAACCTGATCGAGTTCGGGCCGACGCTCAAAGGCATGAACCCGGAGACGCAGCTGCTCGGGACGAAGTCAGACGAGGACATCCGCCGCATCGTGCGTGAGGAACTTGCCGCCGACCCTCGGGAGGTGGAGCCGACACCCAACGTCGAGGTTCCGCCCGACCCCACCGAATCTTCCGGCGCCCCGCCGGAAAGCTCACCTCCCCAGGATGGGGAACCGTCAGGCCCGTCGAAATCGGCGGGCCTTACTCATGCCCAAGTGGCGGCCTGGGCGACCGCAGCAGAACTGATCCTGATGGAGGAACGATGAAGACGCTCCGAGAGAAGCTCGCGGCCGTCCTGGCCGAAGCGAAGAGCATCGCCGATCTGGCGAAGTCCGAGGACCGTGAGTTCACGGCGGACGAGATCACCAAGATCGGTGAGCTGAAGTCGCAGGCCGACGAGCTCACCGTGCAGGTGAAGGCCGCGGACGACGCGCAGTCGAACATGAAGACGCTCCTCGCGTCCACGTCGCCGGCGAAGTCCGACGACGAGCCGAAGCCGGCCGAGGATCAGCCCGACGGCTTCAAGTCGTTCGGTGAGGCGTACACGGAGTCGGCGCCGTACCAGCAGCTCATCAAGTCGAACCCGGGCGGGTTCGGTGAGGGGTCGCTGATCCAGCTGCCGAAGGTCACCGTCGGGGCGAAGGGTCGCGGTCTGAAGGCCGACCCGAACCCCCTCTCCGTCGCCGTGGGCCGTCTGCAGCCCACGCGTCTGCCGCAGGTGGACCTGACGTACCAGCGTCCCCTGACGCTGCTCGACCTGATCTCGACCGGGTCGATCACCGGCAACAGCTTCGACTACGTGCAGATCACCTCGGTGCTCCGCAACGCGGGCATCGTCAAGGACGAGATCCTGCCGACGGACCCCGCGTCTGCTCTGAAGCCCCTGTCCGACCTGTCGACCGCCATCGCCACCGGCAAGGTGTTCACCTACGCCGACGGCTACACCGTCACGAACGAGCTCCTCGCCGACGCGGGTGCGTTCGCGTCCTACCTGAACGGGCAGCTCGCGTACAACATCCGGGCCGTGATCGAGAACTACCTCCTCAACGGCACGGGTGCTGCAGGCCAGCCCACGGGCATCCTGAACACCACCGGCATCCAGCAGATCGCCGCTGCTGGCACCGACCCGGTCAAGATCCCCGTGTCGATCCGCAAGGCGCTCACCGCCCTCGACGAGGTCGGAGCACAGGTCACCGGCATCGTCCTCAACCCGGCCGACGCTGAGGTGCTGGATCTCATGCAGGACGGGAACCAGCGCTTCTACGGCAACGGTCCGTTCGGTGCTGGTCCCCGCACTCTGTGGGGCCGTCCGTACGTGACCGCGCAGGCGATCCCGGAGGGCACCGCGCTCGTCGGTGACCTGTCGACGATCAACGTCCTCGAGCGTGAAGCGCTGTCCGTGGTCGCGTTCAACCAGCACGCCGACTACGCACGACGCAACCTCGTGTACGTGCGTGCGGAGCTGCGTGCCGCGCAGGTCATCTACAAGCCGGCGCACCTCGCCCTCGTCGAGCTCGGCACGGTGGCGGCCGGCTGATGACGGGCGGGATGGTCGTCATCAACGGGATCCGGTATCGGATCGAAGACGCGAACCGTCTCGGTCTGGTGCACAACAAGGCACGCGGTGTGGAGGAGGCAGGACGTGACTCTGCAGGAGACGACGCTGCCCCCGCTGGCCGATCCAGCCGATCTCGCGGCAAGGCTCGGCAAACCGGCGAGTGACCCGGGGATCGCTCTGGCGCTGCGTATGGCGTCGGAGCGGTTCCGCGGTCAGACCCGGAACCCCATCAGCCTCGTCGAGGACGACACGATCGTTCTCGACGGGGCGGGTGCCCGGGTGCTCCGGCTTCCGGTGTGGCCGGTTGTGTCTGTCGCGAGTTTGACGGTGGCGGGGCAGACAGTGCTTGACCCTGAGTGGTCGGCTGCTGGTCTGCTCCGCCTCCCCGCACGGTTCCCCGATGTGTGGCGGTCGGTCGAGGTCGTGTACACGCATGGCTTCGCCGACGTCCCGGGTGACGTGCAGGAAGTGGTCTTGGACCAGGCTGCGTCGATCTCCGAGGCGTCGCCGTGGTTGTCGCAGTTCACGTCGGGGCAGGAGCAGGTCGCGATGGCGGCTGCTGCGACTGTCGGGACGACGTCGCAGTGGGCTCGAGCGGTCGCCCGGTACCGCATCGGCGGTGACCACTGGTGATCCTCGCGAACATGCTGCACCGCGACACGGTCACCGTGCAGCGCATCACCGAGGGTGCGCCTGACGAGGACGGCGTGCCCACCAAGACGGTCATCAACCACGACATCGACGGCTGCAACGTGCAGCCCGTGGGGACGAAGGAATCTCTCGGGCAGAACGACATCGTCACCTCACGGTGGATGGTGTCGACCCGTGAACCGCAGGACTGGATCCAGGCTGCGGACACGGTCATCTGGCGCGGTCAGACGTACTACGTCGATGGCCGGCCGCAGACGTACTGGAACGTGCTCCCGCACACGGAGTTCGTGATCACCGAGACGAAGGGCTGACGGATGTCGGACAAGATCAGCGTGAACGGCAACGAGTACCGGCTCGAGGATGCGGTGCGTCTGGGGTTGGTGGAGCCGAAGCACATTCCTGTGGTGGAGACGGTTCCGTCGGAGGTGTGGACGGTCGCAGAGATCGACGCGTGGGCTGACAAGCGCGGCATCGACCTGTCGGGGGCGAAGACGAAGCCGGAGAAGCTGGCGGTCATCGCGGACTTCGAGTACGTGAAGCAGGCGGTCAGCTGATGTCCGAGCCGAAAGGTGTCCGCTGGCGGACGATCGGACGACATGTTTCCTGGCTCACTGGCCGCACCTGGTCGTGGCGAGCGTCGGAGCGGATCCGCAAGCCGGTGTTCCTCGACCACCTTTACACGCGCCAGGCGACCAGGCTCGGCATCGGGCCGATCGCCGTTTGGATCGACTGGGAGCGGGGCCACAACCTTCCCCCTGAGCCGAACCTCCTTCGGCGCTGGGTCACGGGGCGGGCATAGACGATGCCGAAGGTCGTCATCGGCCGGGGGATCATCGATCAGGCGGTCCGGAACCCTGCGGTGCGGAAGGCGATGCGCGACAAGGCGGACCGGATCCTGCCGCGCGCTCAACGGCTGGCGTACTCGGCTGGTGCGAAGCAGTTCGGTGACTCCCTACGTGTGGAGGAGGGCACTCGTCCTGGAGCGAAGGCGAACGGCGGGTACAAGCGTCCGTTCGCTCGTGTGATCGCGACGTCTGCTGACGCGACCGCGGTGGAGCACGGCGACGTGGGTGTGTCGAAGCAGGCGATCCTGCGGAGAGCGATGGGCGCATGAACGTGTACGGGGTGTGGCCCAACGTGGAGCGTGTGCTCCTCGCCTACTTGAAGCAGGAGACGGGCGCTGCGACGTACACGGAGACCCCGTCGAACCTCGAGACCGTGGCACCGTGCATCGTCGTGGAGCGGATCCCTGGCGGGTTCGGCCGCGACTACGAGAAGACGTTCCACGTCGACCTGACGGTGTTCGCGAAGACCCGCGGCGCTGTGTGGGATCTCGTCCAGAAAGTCGAAGTCGCGATGGTCCTCTGCAACCTGTTCGACCAGGTCCGCGAGTCCGACTCGTTCGGGAATGTCGCGTACTCGAATGCGGCGCTGCGTCGTGCTGTCGGCACGTACGAGCTCGACGCGCGCCCCCAATAGGCCGCTCACCAACACTCATCACCCATTCAGCCGTCCGCACGTCGGGCGGCTTTGTCGTTCAAGGAGAACGCATGCCTGACGTGGTCGACCAGATGGTCAACGACAACCGCAACATCCACAAGTGGCGCAGGGTCATCCTCGCCATCGCGGACTACTCCGCCGACGTCCCCGAGGCGTTCTTCGGTACCGATGGGAAGCCGATCGCGCTCCCCACCGGGTACAAGAACATGGGGTTCATCACGACCGACGGCATCTCGCACTCGTACGACCTGTCGGTCGACGAGACGAACATGCTGCAGGACCTCGAGCCGGTCCGGTCCGACAACACGTCGAAGTCGCACACCTTCCAGGTGGCGTTCGGTGAGACGAACGGGTGGACCAAGGCGCTGGCCTACGGCAAGCCCGTGTCGGAGTGGCCGTCGGACAAGAACGCGGCGTGGATCTTCGACGAGGACCCCGACTCCGGTGACGCCTACTACCGGGCGATCACGCTCGCGCAGGACGGCGTCGGTGACGGAGCTGTGTACCGCGTCGAGGCGGCGTACCGGATCAAGGTCACCGACATGGACGACCGAGCGATCAACAACTCCGACGTCGAGGAAGTGAACCGGACGTTCACGATCTACCGCGACCCGGTGATCGGGAAGTCGTACACGGAGGCGCAGACCGCCGCGACCGGCGTCGTCGTCTCCGGCGGCTGACCCTTCCCCCCAAGACCAGGTGGCGGCGTCGTTTGGTGAGCTGCGCCGCCGCCACCTGTTACCCCTGCTCACGAGCTCACCAAGCTCACTAGGAGACCCGCATGACCAGCAAGGCTGACAAGAACCGTCGCACGTCGTACACCCTCGCCGCCGCTCGGCGGAAGGTCGAAGAGTCCGTCGGTGGCGACACGATCGAGATCTTCGTGGAAGAGGGTGGCGAGGCGTTCTACCTGCCCCACCCGTACTTCTACGACAACGACACCAAGAAGGCGCTGAAGGGCGCCGACGACGAGGACGACTCCGCGCAGGGCCGCATCCTCCTCGGCGACGAGCAGTACGAACGGTTCATCGAGGCCGGCGGGACCGATGAGGGCATCAACCTCGTCATGATCGCGGTCGGTCAGGACCTGAAGGACTCGCAGGGAAACTGACGGGGGTAGACCTCGACGAGTTCGACCTCGAGATCGCGGACCTGCCGGCGACGCACCCCGTCGCTGTGCAGGTCCGCACCGAGGCGATGCTGCAACTGTTCGGGGATCACCTCCGTTCCGGCGATGCAGCGTTGCAGGCCACGTACGGCGGCCGGGATGTGCTGCGTGAGTTCCTCCGCGGCCGCATCTCGGTGTGGCAGTTGCGTGGCCTGGTCGAGGCTCTACCCCCCGATTCGGCGTTCCACCGTGCCGTGCGGGAGAACGACTGGGCGGACGGCGACTGGATCAGCCGCGACACGAACTCGGTGCTGCGCGCCCAGTTGGCGCTGATCGAGGCGTTCCTCGCGGGTGAGAAGCGACCGAAGAAACCCGACTACCTGCCGTCTCCTCTTGATGGGCGTGACGTGCGGGACGCGGCGGAACAGGAACTCGACGAGCGGCAGCTCGTGGAGATGCAGGAAGTCGCTGACGGCTGGTTCGCGAACAACTAGACATTGGAGTGCCTCGTGGCCGGTTCCGCTGTATGGCTCGATGTGCTCCCCTCGATGTCGAAGTTCGCGTCGACGATGACGAAGCAGGCAGGCACCGCGGCGAAAGTTGCGGGCCTGTCTGCTGGCCGGCAGTTCTCCGCTGGTGTCGCGGCTGGCGGTTCCACGTCCGCGGCGAAGACGCTCGTGCAGGAGCTCGAGGTCGCGTCGAAGCGTGCCGCGAAGGTCGTGCAGGCCGAGAAGGTCGCGATCGCGAAGGCGCGTTCGGAGGAGAAGGCCGCCGCCGTCGGTGTGCAGGCGGCTGAGGCTCGTCTCGCTGAACAGCGGAAGAAGTACGCGGCGTCGTCGTCGCAGGCGTTGAAGGCCGAACAGCAGCTCACGTCCGCGCGCGGCAAGCAGCAGACCGCCGGCATGAAGGTCGTCGCCGTCGAGGACCAGCTGAAGGCTGCGTTCAACGAGCAGAAGGCCGTCACTGGGCAGCTGTCGGCAGCGCAGGGTCAGGCGTCGAAGCAGTCCGCGTTGATGACGGGACGGTTCTCGAAGCTCGCCGCGGCCGGCGCTCCCTTGTCCTCTGGGCTGGGGAAGGTCGCTGCTGGCGCGAAGAACGTCGCGGCCACGGCTCTGGCAACACTGAAGCCGCTCGCGGGGATGGCTGCCGGGTTCGGCGCGATCATCGGCGCTGGGCAGGTCATCAAGCTCGGCAACGAGTACACGGCGACGATGAACGAGCTGCAGGCCGTCGCGAACCTCACCGGCAAGCAGATGATCGAAGTCGGGCGCACTGCCCGCGAGTTGGGTTCCGACCTCACCCTCCCCGCGACGTCCGGCAAGGACGCTGCGGACATCATGCTCGAGCTCGCCAAGGGCGGTCTCTCTGCCCGTGACGCGATGGAAGCGGCGAAGGGCACGATCCAGCTCGCTGCTGCCGCGCAGGTGTCGGGCGGTCGTGCTGCGGAGATCCAGGCGAACTCCCTCAACCAGTTCGGGCTCGCGGCGAAGGACGCTGCGATGGTCGCCGACGTCCTCGCGAACACCGCGAACGCTGCGGCCGGTGGTGTCGACGACATCGCCCTGTCGATGAAGTACGTCGGCCCCGTCGCGAACACCCTCGGCATCAGCATCTCCGACACTGCGTCGGCGATCGGCATCCTCGCGAACAACGGCTTGAAGGGCGACACGGCAGGTACTGCCCTCCGCGGCATGCTCGCGTCCCTCGCGCGGCCGTCGAAGCAGGCGCAGAAGGCCGTCGACTCGCTGAACCTGTCCGTCTTCGACCAGGAAGGCCGCTTCGTCGGTCTCCGCACCGTCATCGAGCAGCTCTCCGAAGCGCGCAAGGTGATGACGCAGGAGGACTTCGCGTCCCAGGCGGTCCTCGCGTTCGGCCGTGAGCCGCTCGCCGCGGTCGCCGCCCTCGCGAAGACCGGTGCCACGAACTTCGACAGCATGGCCGGCGCGGTGACCCGTCAGGGCGGCGCAGCTGCGGTCGCGCAGTCGAAGATGAAGGGTCTCGGCGGCGCGATGGACAAGCTGCAGTCGCAGCTTGAAGACGTCGCACTCGGCATCTACCAGACCGTGACCCCTGCCCTCGAGGGCATCGCGAACGGTGCTGCGAAGGGCCTCGACGGCGCCGGTAGCAAGGTCACGAACTTCCTTGACCTGATGGGCGGCCTTGGCAAGCTTGCCTTCACCGGGAAGGTGTCGCTGGGTCTGACGGCGACCACGAACTTCGTCCCGGACTCGCCTCAGGTGAAAGCGATCCTCGCCGCACGGCAGGTCGTCATCGATGCGTTGAACGACGTGCGGACGTTCGTGACGACTGCTCTCGTGCCGTCGTTCAAGAACCTGCTGGTCGCGATCGGCCCGGTCGCCGCGATCATCGGTGGGGCATTCCTCCTCGCGTTCCGCGCTGCAGCCGCAGTGCTCCGGTTCATCGGTCCCACGCTGCTGGCGGTCACCGGGTTCCTCCGGGAGCACGAGATCGTCGTCGGCCTCGTCGCTGGTGCTGTCGGGTTCCTCGTCGCCGCGTATTGGTCGATGCAGGTAATCCCCGGGATCATCGGCGCCGTCACCGCGGCAACCCTGATCGCCAAGCGCGCACAGGAAGGGTTCGCGCTCGCCTCGTACGGGGCTGCAGCAGCAACGCAGGCTCAGGGGCTGGCGGGCAAGGCAGGAGTCGCGGTCTTCGGGCTGTGGCGCGGTGCCGTCGCCGTCGCTACCGCGGCGCAGTGGGCGTACAACGCAGCACTGCTCGCGAACCCGATCGGCCTGGTAGTCGTGGCGATCGTCGCGGCCATCGCTGCCCTCGCAGCGCTGGTCGCCGGTGTCATCTGGGCGTACAAGAACCTCGGCTGGTTCAAGACTGCGGTCGACGCCGTCTGGACCGGAATCCAGGTCGGTGCGAAGGCAGTCGGCGCAGCAGCCATGTGGCTGTGGAAGACCGTGTTCGTGCCGGCGCTGACCGGCATCGGGACGGCCGCGATGTGGGTGTGGAACACGGTCCTGAAGCCGGTCTTCTCGGGCATTATGACCGTGGTCCGCGCGGTCGGAGCCGTGTTCACTTGGTGGTGGCAGAACGTCACCATGCCCGTGTTCCGCGGCATCGCTGCAGTCGCGGGCTGGTTCGGGAACACGATCTCCGCGATCTTCGACCTCGTCATCGCGATGGTGAAGTTCGCCCTCGCGCCGGTGTTCAACTTCGTGGCGCAGGTCGCGAAGGTCGCGTTCGCGGCGATCGTGGCAGGCGTCCGTTGGTGGTGGGGCTTGACCTCCACCGTGTTCAACATCGCGGTCGTTTTCCTCCGCGGCACGCTCGGCGCCGCGTTCACCTGGGTCAGCAGCATCGTGCGGATCGCGTTCGCAGCGATCAGCGCTGTGACGTCAGCCTGGTGGGCTCGAGTGCGGGTGATCTTCGCGGCCACGAGCGCGTACATCCGCGGGACGCTCGGTCCGGTGTTCACCTGGCTGAACCGCTCGATCATCGCTCCGGCGATGACCGGGATCCGTGTTGCGGTCGGTGCGCTCTGGTCGTGGCTGAAGCCGGTGTTCGACAAGCTCGCAACGGTGGCGAAGGTCACGATCCCGGCTGCGTTCGGTGTGATGAAGAACAGCATCGGCAAGGCGTGGGAGGCCATCAAGACTGCCGCGAAGCTGCCGATCCGGTTCGTTGTTGAAACGGTTATCAACAAGGCACTCATCGGCAACTTCAACAAGGTCGCCGGGTTCTTCGGGACGAAGAAGATCGACCCGATCTCGCTCCCCAAGGGGTTCGCCGGCGGCGGCATCATCCCCGGACGATCGCGGATGCGCAACGGCGACGACCACCTGCGCCCCATGCGCCAAGGTGAGGGTGTCCTCGTCTCCGAGGGCCTGCGCACATCGGCCGACCGCAGCGCGTTCCTCGCTGCGAACGCGGCTGGGCGTCGGGGCGTCGGCTTCGCGTCCCTCCTGCAGGGTGGGTACGCGAAGGGCGGCGTCGTCAAGAAGAGCTCCGGCTCGGATGGCGGCAACGGCAACGGGCTCCTGTCCGGTGCGAAGGCTGCCTGGAACTGGACCAAGGGTGCCGCTGGCGCCGCGTGGGACTGGACGAAGAACGCTGCGGAGACCGCTTCGCAGGTGGTGTCCGATCCCATGGGGACCCTCGGGAAGCTCGTGAAGTCCGTGATCGGGAACATCCCCGGCGCGGGCGGCATGGTTGACGCTGCAGCGGGCATGGGCAACAAGCTCCTGTCCGGTGCTGTCTCCGTGCTGAAAAACATGGGCGGCGCTGGCGACGTCGGGAACTTCGGCGGGTCGGGCGCGAACGGGCAGCTGCCGAAGTCGGCTCTGTCGAAGGTGTCCGGGTTCACGGGCGGTCCTGGTGTCGGCCCAATCGGCGGGTACCTCCGGAAGGCTGCTGCGGTCGCGTGGGAGGCGATGCAGCGGGCGTTCGGTGGTGGCCTGTCGTTGACGGAGGGGTACCGGGATCTCGCGAACCAGCAGATGCGGTACTCCGCGTACCGGGCTGGCCGGGGGAACCTTGCGGCGACGCCTGGCACGTCGGTCCACGGGTACGGGCTTGCTGCTGACGTTGGTGGTGGATCGCAGGCGTGGATGCGTGCGAACGGTCCCCGGTTCGGCTGGTACCCGACGGGACTGTCCTTCGCGCAGCGTGAGCCGTGGCACTTCGAGTACAAGGGCGGCAAGGCTGCTGGCGGTATGGCAGCTGGTGGCATTGTCGGCGGGTTGACGCCCACCCTGTACGACAAGGGCGGGGTGCTGCCGCAGGGGCTGTCTCTGGTGCAGAACAACCTCCGGGACCCGGAGGTGGCGCTGCCGATGCAGACGCTGCGGGAGATCGTCTCGACCGAGGGTGGTGGCGGCACCAAGCACTGGGAGCCGCACTTCCACAACGAGGGCCGCGACGTCACGCTCCGTGACTTCATGCAGAAGACGCACGAGATCGAAGTACTGACGGGTGGCCGTTGATCGGAGGCATCTTGTGGCGACACTGATCAGCGGCGGCTCACCGTCGCTCACCATCACCGACACGATCGATGGTGGTGGGCCGGCGGACGAGTTCGTCGACACCCTCGACGGGAACGGGCCCACCGGGCCCGACTTCCCCACCACCCCACCCGTCATCGTGCGGGAAGACACACGCCGGATCTGGCTCGAGTCGATGGACGGGTCCCTCGTGGTCCCGTTGAACGTTGACGTGGACCGGATCCTGAAGGCGGGGGCGACTGGTCTGCAGTTGCCCCCGCTGGACGTGGTGACGATCAAGACTCCCGGCATGCCGGGGTCGTCGTTGCAGGAGGTGAACGTTGACGAGCGGGAAGTGTTCCTGCCGTTGAAGTTCGCCTCCGACACGTCCCACGCGGAGTTCATGGGGAAGCTGACCGAGCTCCGCGGGCTGATCGCCCCGATGTGGGACCTGGTGAACGTGGGCGACACGGGCACCTTCCGCCTCGGGGTGTCGTCCCTGAACGGGGAACGGCTCCTCGACGTCGTCTACAAGGACGGGTGGACGGGTGAGCATGGTGGGTCTGCTGGCGGGACGCGGTTCGAGAACTTCGGGCTGACGCTCCTCGCGGTGGATCCGTTCTTCCACGCCCGGGAGTACACGTCGTTCACGTACGGCATCGCCGACGGGGAAGTGTTCCTCTCATCCACCGACGACAACGTGTGGCCGCGGTCGATTTCCGCTTCGGTGACGATCGGTAACGGCATGCAGATGGCGGTGCAGGGTGACGTGCCGGCGTGGGTGGAAGTCTTCGTCGATGGTCCCGCGACGATCGCGGAGCTCAGCTTCCCGGGGACGAACATGACGATGACGTCGTCGGTCGCTGACGGCCAGGAACTGATCCTGGTCACAGATCCGCGTCGCCGCTCTGCTCGTCTCGGCGGACAGGTGGCGTGGCCGTACATCTCACCCACTTCGACCTTCGCTCCGCTCCGGCCGGGGATGAACAGCGTGAACGTGCAGCTCGGTTCGGCTGGGGCGGACACGTCGATGACCGTCCGATGGCTCGAGCGCTGGCTCGCAGCGTTCTGATCTGGGAGGTCGCATGCCCCAGTGGACGATCCAGCCGCGGGACAAGAACCTCCGCCGCTCCTACGACCCCGTGAAGTTCTGGTCCTCGTTGACCGTCGTGGAGCGGCACAACGTCACAGGCACCGACCCTGGCACCTGGTCCGTCACCGCCCGCAACGAGGGACTGACGGGGCTGCTGACGCCCGGGAACGGGGTACTCCTCACCCGAGGTGACCAGCTGGTCATGTCCGGGCCGATCACGAGCATCCAACGCGGCGCGACCGTGTCAACCGTGTCGGGAGTGTCGGACCTCGACGTCCTCAACGACCGGATCCTGTTCCCCGACCCGTCGTCGCCGATCACGTCGCAACCGGCCGCGTACGACAACCGGTCGGGCCCTGCCGAGTCGGTGCTCCTCAGCTACGTCCGGTTCAACGCCGGGGACGCCGCTCGAGCGGAACGGCGCGTACCCCGGCTGCGGGTGCCGGCGACGTTGGGGCGTGGGCGGAACGTGTCCATCAAGGGCCGACTCGACCTCCTCGGTTCGACCGTCGCGGACATCGCGGAGTCCGGGAAGTTGCACGTCGACATCTTGCAGGGCGAGGACGACGCACCGTTCCTGCAGTTCACGGTGCGACCGATCACCGACCGGACCGGGAACGTCCGGTTCGGCGCCACATCGGACTTCACCGGTGGCGTCATCGGCGACGGGTGGACCTACACCCTGAACCGGCCAAGCGTCACCGACGCGATTGTTGCGGGCGGCGGCCAGGGGCAGGCACGCCTATTCGTGGAACGTGTTTCCGCCGAGGCGGAGACGACATGGGGTGCGAAGGTCGAAGCGCTTATCGACCAGCGGCAGACGACGGTCGCGTCTGAGCTTGCGGACGCTGGAGACGATGCGCTCTCTGACGGGGATGAACCTGTGACCGTGTCGTTCACGATCACGGACTCCCCGGACGTCCGGTACCGGCGTGACTGGTTCGTCGGCGACAAGGTCGGTGTCTTCATCGACGGTCTCGACTTGTCGAACCTGGTCCGTGAGGTGACGACGACGGTGCAGGCGCAGGACGGTTCTCCGACGGAGACCGTGTCCGCGGTGGTCGGGTCTAGGGACTCGTCGGCGTGGACGACGAAGACGAACACACGTGTGGCGAAGGCGCTGAAGAGCGTCCGGCTGCTGCAGGCGATCTAGAAGGAGACCATCATGACGGAGACCTCGTTCCCGATCGTCGATCAGAAGCTGACGGATGGTGCGTGGGCGCAGACGGTTGGTGCTGTTGGGAACGGCATCCTCGACGACTGGGGTTCCCCGTACGCGATCGTGGTGAACACGAACGACACGGTGCGGATCAAGCGGTCGTCGGTGTCGGGGTACGCGCGGGCGGTGGTGAACGGGTTCGGTCATCAGATCGACGCGGACGTGACCCTGTCGGTGCCGGCGGTGTCTTCGCCGACCCGGTACTACGTGGGCCTGCTGTATTCCCCGTCGAACGCTGCTCAGCCGGTGAAGCTGGTGGTGCTGAAGGGTGCTGAGGTGCCCCTCGAGACGGGGCAGGAGTTCCTGACCCTGCACCAGTTCAGCCGCGGCGCCGGTCAGACGCTCGCAGCGTCGACCCTGTACTCGCCGCTGCCGTCGATCCGCCCGTCGGTTCAGGTGGACTCGAAGGCCGCGCTCATGGAGATGAGCCCGCTGCTGTTCCTCCGTGGGACGGAGGCGTACTGCGTGGACGTGGACTTCGCGTACCGGTCGTCGGGTACGGCGTCTTCGCCGCAGTGGCGTCGGGCGCAGTCGATCGACGCGCTCCCTTCTGCAGACGACAACGTCGACACGGACGTCACACCGGCTGCTGGGCGGGTGCGGATCGCTGGTCAGCAGTTCTACACGGACGCCGACCGGACGGTGCTCATCACCGTCACGGGGACCGCGGTGGGTGCGCATCAGCAGGACGCGTCGGGGGTGCTGTCGGTGGTGTTCAACGACGAGAATGTGCTCCATCCGTCGTCGTGCCGGCTGTCGCGGATCACGTCTGGCGGGATCTTCTTCTCCGTCACGGGCATCGCCCGCACGAAGGGTGGGGCGAACGTGGTCCGTGCGTTCGTCGACACCGACAAGGACTCGGACACGATCCGCACGAAGGGTGTGCAGATCGGCGTCGTCTCGTTCTGACCCACCCACTCATCTTCCAGGCCATCCCGTTCGGGGTGGCCTTTCGTCTTGGAAGGGGGCCGTCATGGTCGCCAAGTTCAGCGTGGGGAAGTCCTCGTTCGGGGATCTCCGCGGCGTGGAGCAGTACGTCATGTCGGAGCGGATCGCTCTGCAGGTGCTGTCCACGATCATCGACTTCAACGCGTACCTGCGGTCGAAGGGCCGGTCGGGTTCCCTGTCGGTCAACGAGGGCATGCGCTCCCGGTGGCGGCAGTCGTACTTGTGGAACAACCGGGCTGCGCTCGGTGTGGTCGTCGCCTTGCCCTTCACGTCCCGGCATGACGAGGTCAATCACGGCAACGCGATCGACTTCGGCATCACCATGCCGGACGGGTCGAACCGGGCCCTGTACGCGGACGAGTTCACCCGGCTGCACCAGATCGTCGAGGGCCGTGGAGGCACGTGGACCGGCGTCAACTTCGGCGAGCCGTGGCACCACGAGTTCGCGACCCGTGCCGAAGCGGCTCCCCCGTACCCGGACGCTCGAGCTCGCCTCGCGGCGAAGCCGTCCGCATCCGTCAAGCCGCCGGTGAAAGCGCCGGCACCCGTCAAGCCACCCACTCCGAAAGTCGAGGCAGACATGCTCTACGTCACGTCCAAGAAGACACAGAAGAAGTACGCGATCGGTGAGCTGTCGTTCACCTCCGTGTCCTCGTCCCGCGCGATCACGTACTCGACCGCGATCCCCGGCGACACCAGCTTGTTCCAGGAGCTGTCCTCGGCGCAGGTGTCCGGTCTGATCCAGGACTGCCGTGACCGTCGGGACTCCCTGGGTGTCGCGGTGTCGGCGAAGTTCGAGTCGGCTGTGAAGGCGGCTCTGGCCGAGGAGGACGCAGCGTGAGCGGCGAGCACGAGGCCGTCGAGAAGATCGACGTCCAGACCATCTGGTTCCAGTCGAAGCGTGTCCTCCGCACCGTGGTGCAGGTCGTCATCGGTGCCGCCACGGTGCTCACTGTCGTCGTCGTCGTGGCGCCGCAGGTACTCGACGCCATCGCGGACGTCGTCCCGGGTCCGGTGCTGGCGTGGCTGACGGGTGCCGTGGCGACGCTCGCTGCAGTGTCGGCTGCGCTGACGAAGATCATGGCGATCCCGAAGGTCAACGAGCTCCTGACGCGGATCGGCCTCGGTTCGGTGCCGAAGGCGGTGGCGGTTGAGACGGCGGCTGCGAAGTCGCAGGAGCTGCTGCCGGCGCAGTTCGAGCCGTCGACCACGGACCTGCGTACGGAGCAGAGCGAGCCGAAGCCTTGACCGCTCGAGGGCGACGCCTCCGGGCAGCGTTCGGGCGACAGTGGGGCGAGGACGTGCGGTACGAACCGCACCCCTCGCTCTACGTCACCCTGACCGTGAAGTACGCGTTCCTGGCCCTCTACGGCATCCTCACCGCCGTGTTCGGCATCACGACCGTCGAGGTGACGTTGGGTCGAGCATGGTCGGTCGGCATCCCGGCGATCATCATCCTCGCGTCCGTGACTTCGATGATCGGCGTGCACGTGTCGAAGCGGTACCGGGAACGTCTCCCGTCCCGGCACCCCCTGCCGGAGCGGGTGCTGCTCGTCGAGATCATCGCCGAGTACGTCCTGATCCTGTCGCTGTTCGCGTACGCCGTCTCGATCATCGTCCGCACCCACAGCGACGGCGACTGGGAACGTCTCGCGTACGCGATCCTGCCCATGGCGGTCTCCGTCGTCCCCTTCTACCGCGCGCTGCACCTGTCGGAGCGCGAGGAGGTACCTGAGCCGGAGGCCCACAAGTGAGCGACTCTGTCCTCATCGCCCTCATCACCGCTGGCGGCGGTTCGATCGGGGCGATCCTGCTGTTCATCCAGCGGCGGCTGCCTCCGCGTCCCGCTTCGGCTCGGGACGTCGCGATCACCGAGGTGTGGGACGAACTCCGCGCTGTACGTGCTGACCTCGACAAGGTCATCAGCGAGCGTGACGCGGAACACCTGATGGTGACGATCCTCACCGACTCGAACGACGCGCTGACGGCTGCTGTGGAGCGTACGAAGCCGCCGATCGTGTTCACGGCGGCGGAGCAGCAGAAGATCGACCGAGCGAGCGCGGCTCGTCAGGCCCGCGATGACAGCAAGTGGCCGACCCTCGGGTCACGTCTGGCCTGACCCCCAGTTCTTTGACGCTGCCCTTCGGGGCGCTGAAGTAGGCCGCATGGCCGTGACCAGTTGAAGGAAGGCCAGCATGGCAACGCAGTACGCAACGATCGTGGTGCGGCGCGGGAACGCGGAGTCCTGGGCGGACAGTGCGCGTCCGCTCGAGCCGGGTGAGTGGGGGTATGACGACACGTCGCGGGTGACGAAGATCGGTGACGGGTTCAGCCTGTGGTCGGAGCTTCCGATCCACCTGACCGCCTCAGCGACCGGGGAACTGCCGCAGGAAGTGCGGGCTCGGCTCGCGGAGAACCTCGCGGACCCGACCACTGTCGAGGGTGCTGCTCTGGCGCACGCGATCGCTGCTGCCGGCGGCGGTGGCGGCGGTTCCGCGCCCCTCACGTACGACTCCGCCACCGGCGTGTACTCGGTGCCTGCTGGTTCCAACATCACGTACGACTCCGCCACGGGCGCGTACACCTCAAACTGACCTGGAGGTCACTCATGGCAACCGTGCCCCCGTTCATCGCCGCAGACGCGACCACCAAGCAGTTCCCGACTGCAGTGCGCCAGCGTCAGGCCGCGAACTTCTCCGACCCCGCCACTCCTGAGGGCGCCGCGCTGGATCTCCGGTACGTGCGAAGTAGCGCACGAGCAACGCGTCAGTCCGTCAAGCGGCCCCTCACCGCCGGTCTGGGAGGCCGCGACGTCGCCCCCTTCGACTGGGTCTGCTGGGGCACCTCCATGACCGAGGGCGGTCCGGCGAACGGAGCTCCCGAAGTCGCTCTCGGGCGCCAGGTGCGCTGGCTGGACCGCCTTCAGCTCGCCCTCCGCAATCGCTTCCCGCTGCTGTCCCCGGTCGCGGGCTCCATCGGGTACATCCCTGCGTTCTACCAGACCTTCTTCGTCGCCGGCACCACCGCGAACGGACGCGTCACGCCGTCAGGTGTGACCTACTCCGGAAACCTCATTGCCGTCGGGTCGGGCCTCGCATCCCGGTCGCTGGCTCTCACCACCACGTCCGACTGGATCCAGTTCACGTTCACCGGGGACTCGGTTGACGTCTTCGGGGGCACGCTCGCAACGGCCAGCACCACCGCAACGGTGTCGGTGGACGGCGGCGCTGCTCAGCCGTGGGCGCTACCTGCGTCAGCTCGCAAGGCGACGAAGTTCTCGTTGACCGGCCTCACCGCTGGTTCCCACACCATCCGCATCACCGGCGGCTCGGCGGGAAACGTCGCGATCGACGGCATCATGCCCTACAACGGCGACCGCACAAGAGGCATCCGCATCTGGGACGCCGGCAAGGGTTCAGCAAAGATCGGCGACTACGGCACCGACTCGACGTCGCTGATCTTCCAGTCGATGGGTCTCATCCAGCCGCGGATGGTGACCATCGAGTTCGGGTTCAACGAGTACTTCGGCAACGTCGACCCGGCACTGTTCCAGACGCAGCTGACGAACTCCGTGTCGTGGATGATCGCTCCGGTCACGGTGAAGCCGACGGTGCAGTTCATCGTGTTCCCGGAGCCGTCGATCACCGGCGCAGCCCGGTCGTACCCGTACCAGGCTTACGTCGATGCGGTCTACGCGGCTGCTGCTGCAACACCGAACTCGTTCGTCACCGATCTCCGCAACGCCCTTGAGGCCGGTGTCACTGTCGGTTCCGCCGGCAACGGCATGTACTTCGACGGTGTGCATTTCAACGCCTACGGCCAGGCGGGCGTCGCGGACCTCATCCTCGAGGACGCGCTCGCACGGATGGTTTAACGACCCGACAACAAAGACCCCCTCGGCTTCTGGCCGAGGGGGTCTTTCGTCGTTTCGATTTAAGCTGTCCGCTGGACCCGGTAGTCCTCGGGGCGCAGACCGCCAGGAATCGCTCCGCTTGCCGAACCATCGGTCCGGAGTCGGAAGCGCCGCGCGACGCCGCAGGCCTCCGCAAACTCGTGCACGTTGAAGTTCGGATCGACTGATGCAAGCTGCTGAGCGACGACCCACATCACGTTGATCACGACCACTTCTGTTTCAGAGGGCGAGAGCTGCGCGGCGGTCCTCTTCTTGCCATCGAAGCTGCGCTGGTGACCGGCGCGGTCCGCGCGGTACGGGGCATCGGACCAGTCGTGGCCGGCGATCTCGGCGGCGAAGTCTTGTGCCATCTGACTGAGCATGGGTCCTCCTCAGGACGCTCGATGGCCCTGCCGATCAGGGCCGGTTGCCGACTTTACGCCCTGTCAGAGGATTGACGTGCGCCCCCGCCAGCGAAGCGCAGATCGGACCCGTCCAGACGAAGCCCAAACAGTCAGTTCCCCGATGACCGCCCCGTTGATCTGCGACAGTTCGTGCTCGGTCGCAGCAAGGTTCGTCACCCGTATCGCCTCGAGGAGCGCCCGCATGAAGCGAGCCGGCGGCTGGAATTGACGGACGGTTCCAACTAGCCGTGCGAGCTTCATCACCGCGAGATCATCCGAGTACTCGCGCTTCTCGCGGATGGCGTTCAAGCATTCGCCTGCATAGTCGATGTACGCGTCCATGAGCTTGTCGGCTGCTTCGGCGCGGCGTTCTCGTCGACGGTCTCCGGTCGCCAGACGGTCGCTGACGAGACCGATGCCTGCGCCCAGCACGGTACCCCCGAGACCTGCAATGACAGCGGTCCAGTCGTTCACGAGAACACCGTACTGTGCCGGGCGGAAGCTGAAAGGCCAGAGCGGCCTCCCGACCCAACATCACGATCGAGAGGCCACTTGCCCTCGCACTATCGAGCTGGCCGCTCAGGATCGCGCCTTGTGCGAACGGCATCCCTCCACACCCAGGCGCACTCGGCTGCTTGCCCGAAACCCCACTCGACGAGCACCGCGCGCTCCGTGTACGCGATGCCATGAGCTTCTACTTCCAGGATGCGGTCGGGGAACTGCAGCCACGCGAGCACCGGGTCTGGCGGGACGACGTCGTAGTCGGGACCGCCTCGGGCTGCTTCTGGGAGCGAGAACGCTGGGCCGAGCGCCCATCGGTCCCGTCGTCGGCGCGCCATCAGTCTCGACGCGGCGCCAGCGTGCGCCGCCTCACGCTCGAGCGCGGCACCCACGCACGCTGCAATCGTCCCTGCCACGCGATCTCGGCGTACACGGCGACGTCGGACTGGGCTATGGCGAAGGCTTTGACTCTCGGGAGCTCGCCGATCTGGTCGAAGACCAAGCGGTCGATCCACACGGGCGCCGGGGCATCGAGCGCTGCAGGGTCACCGATCTCGTCGAGCGGCAACGACTCGGCGGCGTAGACGGGAACGTCCTGATGCTCGGGTGGTGCCCACTTGTGCTCGGCCATGACGAAGATCGTCGCCGCAACCACCGACGATCCGTTCCGGCTCTAGTCGACCAGCGCCCGACGCTCCCTAGCTCGGGTAACCGGTCCATCCGCAGTCCAAGCACGTGTGCTGCGGAAAGCCCTCGTGGAGTTCAGTCAGCCGGAGCCGCTCACTGTCACATGCTGGGCAACGCGGCTCGCGTCCCGCAACGCTCACTCCTGGACCTCCCGCAAGTTCTGCGACTGCCATCCATTGGGGATCGACGTGAGGTAGGCGTGCAGTGCAGCCGAGTAGTTCGCACCGCTGGCCTCGTGCGGCTTCGTCGCTGTCGACCGGGCCCGAGCCTTGATCGTGGTCTCCCCCGTCGCCTTGCTGGTGACCGTGTTCGCTTGCTGCAGCTCGAAACCGTCGAGGTTCAGTGCAGAGATCGCCGCCCGGCGTGCTTCGCTGATGTTGTCGCCGCTGCCTTCGGACTCCTGCGTTTCGGTCGATCGGAGGGTGCCCACTACTTTCGAAACCCTTCCAGTATCGGCTACTTGCCCGGCGAGGCCTCGACCTCATCGAAGCCGCCGGCCGGCATCACGGTGACTCGCCACGCGGAGGTGACGGGCTGGTCGAAGGCGACCAGCGCCGTGCCCTTGGCACCGGCCGCGAGGTCGAACATGGCGTACTTGTTGTTGGCGTCGATGAGGGCGTTGTACTTGTCGACGTCGTCTCCTGCCGCGTCTTCCCAGGCGGAAAACTTGTCGGCGAGGTCGACGCTGTCGATCTGCTGCCCGTCCTTCGTGACGACGGTGATGCCGTACATGTTGAGCGACTCGGTCCCCGCTGTGTTGTCGATCTCGACCGGGACCAGGGTGACGGGCTCGCCGTCGACTGTGGCGCGAGCCGTCTCGACAGCGGCGGCGTCCGCGTTGGTCGGGTCGCCGCTGAGCTTGAACGTGCCGGTTGCTCCCTGGTAGTCGAACGTCCATGTGTCGTCGATGTGCTCGACGGGGGTCGGCGCCGTGGTCTTCGTCTCCGAGGCTGGGCTGCTCGCTGCTTCCCCTTGATCGGTCTGCGCTCCCCCGCTGCATGACGCGAGCAGGATTCCGATGGCTGTTGCAGTTGCGAAGGCCGACGCGATTCTGGTGTGACGGTTCATGGTGTTCCCCCTGGTGATGATGATGGATCGGTCGGTGTGACGAGTCGCGCCATGGCTTCGAGCGCCGCGCGTTGGGCACCGCGATCCCCTCGCGAGCGGTAGGCCCTCGACATCATCACGGTGGAGTGGCCGACGATGTCGCCGATGACTGCTTCTGAGACGTCAGCTGCGTAGAGCAGGTCGACAGCTGCGTGCCGTGCGTCGTGAAGGCGAGCGTCCCGCACGCGCGCTCTCGTCAGCACCTCGTGCCACGCACGGTTGTCGTCACGCGGATCGATCGGAGACCCATCGAGGGCAAGGGCGTCGCCCTGCCGAGTGCGTTTCCGGTCCGACGTCCACAGCAGCCCGTGCGGGTTCGGTTCCTCCGCAGCAACCTGCACACGCCGTTCGATGATCGACCGCAACGGATCCACCAACGGCACCACACGCCAACCTGCGGCGGACTTCGGCCGGGACAACCACAGCCCACCAGTCAGGTGCCGGAACTCTTGATCCTCCGGAGCGTCCAGATGCCGTTCGGGACACTTCGCCCCCTGCCGCCCGCCGCAGCGCGGCCCGCCAGACGAGTGCCTCATGCAGCCGTGCGACCAGGAGAACCGCTTCAACTGCCACGACAGGTCGAGCTCGTCGGTGACACGGTCGAGCTCGAGACCAAGGAGCTCCCCCTGCCGCGCACCCGTGAGCAGGGCTGCAGCGATGCGGGAGCCGAGCCGATCGTGCTGCACTGTCTCGAGGATCCGTGCTCCGTCGTCCGCGGTGAGGGCAACCAGTTGCGCCGGCTTCTTCTTCGGTGCGCCGACCAGAGTCGCGACGTTGCGCGGGATGTGCTCGTATCGGACCGCGTCCCGCAGTGCAAGAGACAGCACCCGATATGCCTGTTGTGCACTGGCCCCACCGAGCCCATGGTCGCGGATGAACTTTTCGAGCAGCCCGACGTGTGTCGGAGTGAGCGCGCGGAGCCCGACGGTTCCGATCGCCGGCACGATGTACTGCTCAATCGAGGTCCGGTACGACGCGATCGTCTTCGGGGCGATCTTCTTCGAGTGGACGTTCGTGAACCAGTGACGCAACCACGACTCGAGCGGCTGCCCGTCGTCGACCGCTACGTCTGCGAGCGCGACCGCAAGCGCAGCGCGATTCTCGGCGCTGAGTCCGCTCACGAGCGCGTGCCAGGTCATGCCCTGAGGGTCGCGCCGCAACGACCTTTGAGTCAAATGTCACTTGTGCTACTCCCGCGCGCTTACGCCGATCGAAGCGGGTAACGGTTTCGTAACTCCCTGCACATCGCCTCTCGGTCCGCGTCGGGCGGATGGCCGTCAGAGCACCGCGAGTGCCGGCGTGGTTGCGGTTGAAGCTGGCCAGGCGATGTTCGCTTCGGGGGTTGCAGCGTGCCGCGTCGACGAAGTCACCAGGTGTGGAACGTGCCGTCCGCGACGAGGTCTCGGGTGAGATGCTTGAGGTGTTCGACGAACTCTGGCCGAGAGGTCTCGAGCTCGTCGTCCGGCGCGCTTTCGATGAGAAGCGGGATGCCGGGCCCAAGCAGGATCGACGTGACGGTGGGAAGGCCGTTTAAGTCGACGGTCGGTACCTCGACGACGTCACTGGCGCGAGCCTGGGCGAGCACTGCGGCGTAGTGCACGAGCGCGTGTGCCACGTCGTCGGCTGCGATGACGGACGAGAGACCGTAGACGATGTGCTTCACCGTGTTCCTTTCTGTGTGCCCGCGGAGATCGGGGAACGACGAGCCACGTTCCACACGCTATTCCGGAGCGGGTTTGACTTGCGTGGAGGATTGCGCCGATGGGACAGGTCCAGCGTTGCCGGAGGCGGCACAACAGCTGTGAGCGCCGTCCCTTGGGTATCGCGCGGCGCTGGAACGCCGTAGCCTCAGCCTCGGTCGCCGTACCGGGCCGAAGCGTCTCCAACAAGAACGCGGCTGCCGCGTCCGAGAGGACTTGCTCATGAACGTCGAACCGGACCGAACGCCCGACATCCTCACCGTCCTGCACGCTCGCATCGACGCGAACCCAGCAGGCGTCCTCAATGAAGCAGACCTCGCGTCCGCCGCCCACATCAACACATCCGAGCTCCGCGCGACCCTGCTCGCTCAGAGCTCAGGAACACCGACCCAGTTCGTACTACGCCATCGCCTCGATGCCGTGCACCGTGCATTGATGGCCGACGACTTCGACTTCGACCTCGCCCACGTCGCTCGTCAGTGGGGGTTCATCCACCTGGCCCGCTTCACCGCCGCCTACACGCAGCGACACGGTCAGACGCCAGCAGAGACCATCGCAGGTGCGACCACCGCGGAGTGTTGAACGGCCAACCATTGACGGTGTCGATTGTGTGCACCGCTGTGTGCACCATGAGCACGAAGAAGCCCCATTCAGATGGACCCAAAGGTCTCGCTGAACGGGGCTTTCTCTTGGAGCCGCCTGTCGGAATCGAACCGACGACCTATTCATTACGAGTGAATCGATCAGTACGATGCCGCAATCAGCCGACCGCCTTTACGGCCGCACTCATCGTGACGGCGAGCCGAAGCGAGTTCGGCAAGCGCGCGAAGCCGTACTTCTCGTAGAACGGCACAAGCGATTCTTCCGCGGCATCGACGACGAACAGCTGCAGGCTGCTCGCCTTGTGCGCCTCAACCGCCTTCTTCATCGCTTCACCCACTAGGAGCGCCCCCTGCCCCCCACCCTGGTCTTCTCTCCGCACCCCCATCTGGGCCAGCAGCGAAGCTGTGGCGAAACCGTCTTGAGCTCCGCGCGAAAGTCGGTTGGAGAGTCCTTCGACAGGCACTACTACGGTCCTCAGCGCGAAGAAGCCGCGAACGATACCTGCCTCATCGACGCACACGTGAGTGTGCACGAAGTGACTGTTCTGCCTGGCCTTATCCTGCAACCAGGTGTCGACAGATGGGCGACCGGAGAGAAAAACGTCTAGGTCGTGATCGTCGTCCAGCGGACGGACAGCCGACCAGACAGGTGCAGTCGTCACTTCTCGAAGAGCCGCGACAGTCGAAGAACAATCTCGTCTTCGTTCTCATCCGCGGCCTCAACGAACCCCTCAGGCACCATGACCACAGCCGAGTGGAACACTCGATCCTTGGCCGGCACCTTGTCACGGAAGAACTCGACCATGTCGGCGTCGGGGATCTCGGGACGATAAGCGTCCTCGACGTAGTTCCTGGTCCAAGGTTCCTGGTGGTGAGTCAGGCGCCGCAGAGCGGCCGCGCTCAGGTCCTTGTACCGTTCCCACACCTGTCCGATGAAGGCTTCGACGTCCTCGGGTAGAGCGCTGGCGTCGGAGTAACTGCTGGCGTCTTGGGTCGCGATGATCTGGTTACCGGGGAACATCTTCCAGGCGCGGTACACGACGGGCCCGTGCTTGTAGGCCTCCACCGGCTCGTTGAACAGGCGGCGACCCGTCGACGCAAGGTAGTTGGCCTGCGCGAGGTAGAGAAGCTTCTGAAGCTTCATGGGAGTCACGTCTGCGTCTTCGCGCAGCGCATCGAGCTGCACAAACGTCTTCGCGACGTCCTCCACCTCGAGGTCGTAGTTGAACACAGCGTCCTGATGGTTCAGCATCCCGATCACCTCCTCTTCGTTCTCGTTGTCCACACGTTGTCCACAGTTTCGGGCGTGTTATCCACACCCCCTGTTGACAACAGACTACTCGCACGTCGTCGCGGCGCGCCATGAAGGAAAGGTCCAAATTTCTCCTGACGGATGGGGCAGATACGACGAAGACGGAGTGCTCCTCACTGACCCGAGCACGGCGCAGCTACCTCCGTCAGAGGCCCCAGCAGTCCGCAACGAGTCCGCAACAGCACCACTTCGGCACACAAACCGGCTGTCCTCGCCCACGCCCCGATCCCCGCGGAATCAACGGCCACACCAGGAGCCATCACCCGGCTACACCCCCGCGTGTGTACTTCCAGTACTCGAACTGCGACACCGACATGTAGACCTCGACCGGCTCGAGGCCGTCCACCTGCAACGCGCCGAGCAGGACGTCTCCCGGACCGGTCCGGAACATGCCGACGGGGTAGCACATCGGACTCGAGCCGTCGCAGCAGCCGCCGGACTGGTGGAACATCAGCGGGCCGTGCCGGGCGGTGAGGGTGCCGAGGAGCTCCCCCGCCGCCGGCGTCACCGCGACGCGTGCGGTGTCGGGCATCAGAAGAAGCCCATCGGTCCGTCGGCGTAGGAGACGAGCAGGTTCTTCGTCTGCTGGTAGTGGTCGAGCATCATCTTGTGGTTCTCACGCCCGATGCCGGACTGCTTGTAGCCGCCGAAGGCCGCACCCGCCGGGTACTGGTGGTACGTGTTCGACCACACGCGCCCGGCCTGGATGTCCCGTCCGGCGCGGTACAGGGTCGTGACGTCACGGCTCCACACGCCGGCGCCGAGCCCGTACAGGGTGTCGTTGGCCGTGGCGATCGCGTCGTCGTAGCCGCTGAAGGACGTCAGGGCGAGCACGGGCCCGAAGATCTCCTCCTGGAAGATCCGCATCGAGTTGTCACCCTCGAACACCGTCGGCGTGACGTAGTAGCCACCCGAGAGTTCGCCGCCCAGGTCGGCGCGCTCGCCACCGGTCAGGAGCTTCGCGCCCTCCTGCTTGCCGATGTCGATGTAGCTCAGGATCTTCTCGAGCTGGTCGTTCGACGCCTGGGCGCCGATCATCGTCGACAGGTCGAGCGGGTGTCCCTGCTTGACGGCACGGACGCGTTCCAGGCCGTCGGTGACGAACCCGTCGTAGATCTCCTTCGCCACGAGTGCCCGGGACGGACACGTGCAGACCTCGCCCTGGTTCAGGTTGAAGAACGTGAAGCCCTCGAGCGCCTTGTCGTAGAAGGAGTCCTTCTCGGCCGCCACGTCGGGGAAGAACACGTTCGGGCTCTTGCCGCCGAGCTCGAGCGTCACCGGGATGAGACTCTGCGACGCGTACTGCATGATCAGCCGCCCGGTGGTGGTCTCGCCCGTGAAGGCGATCTTCCGGATGTCGGGGTGCTGCGCGAGCGGTGCGCCGACCTCGATGCCGAAGCCGTTGACGACGTTGAGCACCCCGGCGGGCAGCAGGTCGCGGATGAGCTCGACGAGCACGTGGATGGACGCCGGCGTCTGCTCGGCGGGCTTCAGCACGACGCAGTTGCCGGCGGCGAGGGCCGGCGCGAGCTTCCACACCGCCATCAGGATCGGGAAGTTCCACGGGATGATCTGCCCGACGACGCCGAGCGGTTCGTGGAAGTGGTACGCCACGGTGTCGTGGTCGATCTCGCCGGCGGAGCCCTCCTGGGCGCGGATCGCCCCGGCGAAGTACCGGAAGTGGTCGATCGCGAGCGGGATGTCGGCGCCGAGGGTCTCGCGGATCGGCTTGCCGTTCTCCCACGTCTCGGCGACGGCGAGCATCTCGAGGTGCTCCTCCATGCGGTCGGCGATCTTGTTGAGGATGACGGCACGTTCGGCCGCGCTCGTCCGTCCCCAGGCCGGGAACGCCTTCCATCCGGCGGCGACGGCCCGGTCCACGTCCGTCGAGTCGCCGCGGGCGACCTCGGTGAACACCTTGCCCGTGACGGGGGTGGGGTTCTCGAAGTACTGCCCGCTGGCGGACGGCACGTACTCCCCGCCGATGAAGTGGTCGTACCGGGATCGGTACTCGACCAGGGAGCCGGGCTCGCCGGGTGCGGCGTAGCTGGTGGGCGAGGGTGCGATGGTCATGGTGGTGCCCTTTCGACGACGCTGTCGGGGCGCACGGGTCGCGCGCCTGGTCCGCACGGTACGGCCGCGGGGGTTGCAGGTCGTTGCACGGTCCGCAGCTCCGACGGGTAGCGTGCTGGGCACCAGCGCTGGCGATCAGGGAGGAGCGCTCGTGGATTCTCGTGCCGTCAGGACGTTCCGGGTGTTCGTCGTCGTCACCGCCGTCGTCGCCATCGCACTGGGCATCGTGGCCATCGTCTGGCCCCGCCCGTCGCTCGTGCTCGTGGCGCTGCTGTTCGGCGTGTACCTCGTCGTGGCCGGAGCGCTCCGGGTCTTCGCCGCGGTGCGTGGGCACGGCACCCGTCCGGTGTGGCGCTGGACGTCCGGCATCGTCGGCGGCCTGGTCGCGGTCGCGGGGCTCGTGACCCTGCTCGACCCGGCGATCCCGCTCGTCGTCTACGCCGTGCTCGCCGGGGTCGGGTTCCTGATCGAGGGGGTCGCCGCGATCGTCGGCGGGTTCGTCGGCCACCCGGGGTCGTCACGCGTCCCGACGGTCGTCAGCGGCGTGCTGTCGATCATCGGGGGAATCGTCGTGCTCGTCGCGCCCGGACTCGCGCTGACCGTCTTCATGGTCTTCGCCGGCATCGCGCTCATCGTCGTCGGGGCTGCGGCCCTGCTGCTCCTGCCGCCGCGCGCCGCCGTCCGCCGGTAGTCGCCGCTCACCGGCCGCGCGCCGCCGTCCGCCGCTAGGCCGACCCGGTGCCGAAGAGCAGCCCGAGCGCGTAGGTGACGATCGCCGCACCGAACCCGATGGCGAGCTGCCGGAAGGCCCGCTTGCCCGGCGAGGCCCCGCTGAGCACGCCGACGACGGCGCCGGTGCCGAGCAGGGCGATGCCCACCAGCCCGCCGGCCACCGCGATCGCCGGCCAGCCCTGCATGCCGAACAGGAACGGCAGCACCGGGATGATCGCGCCCGAGGCGAAGAAGCAGAAGCTCGACACCGCGGCGCTCAGCCCGGTGCCGACCGCCTCGTGGTCGTCCGCGACCGCGGTCGACCCGGTCGCCGGCCGCCGCTCGCCGATGCCGGACAGCACCTGCGCGGCGTGCTCGGTCGCCTCGGCCTCGGACATCCCGCGCGCCCGGTAGACCAGGGCGAGCTCGTTCGCGTCGACGTCGAGGTCCGACACCGCCTTGCCGGCCTCGGGGTGCGGCGCGGACGCCTCGAGCAGTTCGCGTTGCGACCGGACGGAGACGTACTCCCCCGCCCCCATCGACAACGCGCCGGCGAGCAGGCCGGCGATGCCGCTCAGCAGCACGAAGTGCCGGTCGGCCCCGGAGGCACTGATGCCGATGATGAGCGCCAGGTTGGACACCAGGCCGTCGTTCGCGCCGAACACCGCCGCCCGGAACGTGCCGGACAGCCGCATCCGGCCGCGGTTCGCGAGCCCGCGCACGACCTCGCCGTGGATCCGCTCGTCAGCGGCCATCCGCGCGGTCGCGTCCGAGTCGTCGGCGTACGGCGAGCGGTCCTCGGCGCGCTGCATGAGCGCGAGGACGAAGACCGACCCGAACCGCTTGGCCAGAACGGCGAGCACCCGGGTGCGCAGGCTCCCCCGCTGCGGCCGTCCGACGTCGTCGCCGAGCAGGTCGAGCCAGTGGTCGGCGTGCCGTCCCTCGGCCTCGGCCAGCGCGGCGAGGATCTCGCGCTCCTCGCCGGAACGGCGGGCAGCGAGGTTGCGGTACACGGCCGCCTCGGCACGTTCGTCGGCCAGGTAGCGACGCCAGCGGCGGACGTCGGCGCGCGGCGCCGGGGTGTCGGATCGGAGGCTCACAGCGACCATCCTGCCGCCTGCGGCCGACGTCCGGTCACCACCAGGGCCGTGGACACGCGGCAGGGCGCGGACCGGAAGCGGTCGGCGCTGCGCGCGCCGGGCCTCCAGTCCGCGCCCTGGCGGCGACGGATCCCTCGGATCAGTCCCGGACGTAGGCCGGGGCGGCCTCGGCGTGGGCGTCGCCCACCCGGTGCACGCGCAGGTCGTTCGTCGAGCCCTCGATGCCGGGAGGGGACCCGGCCGTCACGATGACGCGGTCGCCGGGGGCGGCCAGGCCGTTCTCGAGGAGGACGTCGTCCACCTGCGAGAAGAGCTCGTCGGTGTGGGTCTTCCGCTCCACCAGGAACGAACGGACACCCCAGGTGAGGGCCATCCGGCGGCGCGTGGCCTCGTTCGGGGTGAAGGCGATGATCGGCAGACCGTGGCGCAGGCGCGACATGCGGCGGGCCGAGTCACCGGACTCGGTGAAGACGCAGAGGTACGACGCCTCGGTGAACTCGGCGATCTCGACGGCGGCGAGGGTGATCGCACCGCCGAGGGTGCGCGGCTTGGTGCCGAGCGGGGCGATGCGCTCGAGCCCGTGGTCCTCGGTGGACTCGACGATGCGGGCCATGGTGCGGACGGTCTGCACCGGGTACTCACCGACGCTCGTCTCACCGGACAGCATGACCGCGTCGGCACCGTCGAGGACGGCGTTGGCGACGTCGGACGTCTCGGCGCGGGTGGGGATCGGCGACGAGATCATCGACTCGAGCATCTGGGTCGCGACGATGACCGGCTTCGCCATGCGGCGGGACAGCTCGACGGCGCGCTTCTGCACGATCGGGACGGCCTCGAGCGGGAGCTCGACGCCGAGGTCACCGCGGGCGACCATGATGCTGTCGAAGGCGTCGATGATCTCCTCGAGCGCGTCGACGGCCTGGGGCTTCTCGACCTTGGCGATGACCGGCAGGCGCTTGCCCTCTTCGTCCATGATCTCGTGGGCACGCACGACGTCGCTCGCGTTGCGCACGAACGACAGCGCGATGAGGTCGGCGCCCTGGCGGATCGCCCAGCGCAGGTCGGCCTCGTCCTTCTCGCTCAGCGCGGGGACGTTGACGGCGACACCGGGCAGGTTGATGCCCTTGTTGTTGGACACCGTGCCGGGGACGACGACCTCGGTGCGGACCCGCACGCCGTCGGTGTCGAGGACACGGAGGCGGACACGGCCGTCGTCGATGAGCAGCGGGTCGCCGGGCTTGACGTCCTGCGGCAGGCCCTTGAACGTCGTGCCGCAGATCTCCTTCGAGCCGGGGACGTCCTCGGTCGTGATGGTGAAGATGTCACCGACCGCCAGGTCGTGCGGGCCGTCGGCGAACCGTGCCAGACGGATCTTCGGACCCTGCAGGTCGACGAGGATCGCGACGGGCTTGCCGAGTTCTTCGGCGGCACGACGGACGTTGACGTAGTTGGCCTCGTGGACGCTGTAGTCACCGTGGCTGAGGTTGAGGCGGGCGACGTCGACGCCCGCTTCGATGATCTCCTTGACGGTCTCGTAGTCCGACGTTGCCGGTCCGAGCGTCGAAACGATCTTTGCGCGTCTCAATGGATTCCTTCGTGGTGGTGGATGGAGCTTGGGTTTCCGCGCTGTGGGGCCGCGCGGAACGAAGCGAGGCCACCAGCACCCTACCGAGTGCTGGTGGCCTCACGCTCACGGGAGCGTGAGCATCTGGTGGAGACGGTCCGCCGTCTGGCGGCGGTCCGACATCTGGTGGCCGTCCGACATTCCGTGATCGTCCGACATCAGACGGAGATCGCCCGGTCGGTCGCCTTGACCGGTGCCGGCAGGATCGTGGAGCCCTCGAGGTACTCGTCGACCTGGGCGGCCGCGGCACGACCCTCGGCGATCGCCCACACGATGAGCGACTGCCCACGACCAGCGTCGCCGGCGACGAACACGCCGGCCTCGTTGGTCGCGTAGTCGGCACGGCGGTCGAGCGCCCCGGAGACCGCGGTCGGCAGACCGAGCTGCGGCTCGATCGTGTCCGACTCGGGACCGGTGAAGCCCATCGCGATGAGGACGAGGTCGGCCGGGATCTCCCGCTCGCTGCCCGCCTTCGGGACCCGCCGGCCGTCGAGGTACTCGGTCTCGGCGACCCGCAGTGCGCGGACCTCGCCTGCGTCGTTCGACAGGAACTCGACGGTGGAGGCGAGGAAGTGCCGCTCGCCGCCCTCTTCGTGCGCGCTCGTGATCTCGAACACGGTCGGGAACATCGGCCACGGCTGGTCGGACGGACGCTCGAGCGGCGGCTGCTTGCCGATCGCCAGGTTCGTCACGCTCAGCGCACCCTGGCGGTGGGCGGTGCCGATGCAGTCCGCGCCGGTGTCGCCGCCGCCGATGACGACGACGTGCTTGCCCTCGGCCGTGATCTGGTTGTCGACCGTCGTGCCCGCGTTCGCCTTGTTCTGCTGGACCAGGTAGTCCATGGCGAAGTGCACGCCCTCGAGGTCGCGCCCCGGGATCGGCAGGTCGCGCGGCACCGTGGCACCGGTGGCGACGACGACCGCGTCGTAGCGCGACTTCAGGTCGTCCCAGGTGATGTCCCTGCCGATCTCGACCCCGGCACGGAACCGGGTGCCCTCGGCCTGCATCTGGGCGAGGCGCGCGTCGATCTGGCGCTTCTCCATCTTGAAGTCCGGGATGCCGTAGCGGAGCAGCCCGCCGATGCGGTCGTCCCGCTCGTAGACGGCGACCGTGTGGCCGGCACGCGTGAGCTGCTGCGCGGCGGCGAGTCCGGCGGGACCGGAGCCCACGACGGCGACGGTCTTGCCCGTCAGGCGCTCCGGCGGGTGCGGGGTGACCCAGCCGTTCTGGAACGCCTGGTCGATGATCGAGACCTCGACCTGCTTGATCGTCACCGGGGGCTGGTTGATGCCGAGCACGCACGACGACTCGCACGGGGCCGGGCAGAGCCGACCCGTGAACTCCGGGAAGTTGTTCGTCTCGTGCAGGCGCTCGATCGCCTGCCGGCCCTCACCGCGCCAGGTCAGGTCGTTCCACTCCGGGATCAGGTTGCCGAGCGGGCAGCCCTGGTGGCAGAACGGCACGCCGCAGTCCATGCAGCGTCCGGCCTGGCGCTTCAGGACACCGGACTCCTGCTGCTCGTAGACCTCTTTCCAGTCCATGAGCCGCACGGGCACGGGTCGCCGGGGCGGGAGTTCGCGTTCCTGGACCTTCAGGAATCCCTTGGGGTCAGCCACCGGTCACCTCCGAGGTCGTGTCGGGCACTGCCTGTTCCGGACGTGCGTGACGCTCAGCCACCGGTCACCTCCATGATCCTGTTCCAAACGATGTCACCGTCGGGGTCGAGCCCCTCGTCGACGGCTTGTCTGCGCGTCTCGAGCACCGCCGCGTAGTCGCGCGGCAGCACCTTGACGAAGTCGCTCAGGTCTCCGGACGCCAGCAGGTCGGACGCGAGCGTCGACCCCGTCTCGTCGGCGTGCCGGGTGAGCAGGTCGGTGACGATCTCGACGTCGGCGCTGTCGAGCGCCTCGAGCCGGAGTTCGCCGGACGCCAGGGCGTCGGTGTTCACGTGTTCCTGGCGCAGGCCGCGGACGTACGCCGTCCCACCGGACATGCCGGCACCGAGGTTCCGGCCGGTCTCGCCCAGGATGAGCGCGAGCCCGCCCGTCATGTACTCGAGCGCGTGGTCGCCCACGCCCTCGACGACGGCCGTGGCACCGGAGTTCCGCACCAGGAACCGCTCGCCCACGATGCCGCGGATGAACATGCTGCCCTGGGTGGCGCCGTACCCGATGACGTTGCCGGCGATGACGTTCTCGGCCGGGTCGAAGCCCGAGCCGGCGTCGGGCCGGACGACGATCTGGCCGCCGGAGAGCCCCTTGCCGACGTAGTCGTTGCTGTCGCCGATGAGCCGCAGCGTGATGCCCGCCGGCAGGAACGCACCGAGCGACTGGCCGGCGGAACCGCGCAGCGTCACGTCGATCGAACCGTTCGGCAGGCCGTGCTCGCCGTGTCGCAAGGTCACCTGGTGGCCGAGCATGGTGCCGACGGCGCGCTCGGTGTTGCGGATGGGCAGGTCGAGCGCGATCGAACCGCCGTGGTCGAGCACGTCCGCGGTCTGCTGGATGAGCTGCACGTCGAAGTGCTGGTCCAGCTCGTGGTCCTGCTCGCGGTGGTGGCGGCGCGGTTCGGCGTCGTCGAAGTGCGGTCCCTTGAGCACGGGCGCGAGGTCGAGCCCGGAGGCCTTCCAGTGCTCGACGGCACGGTCGACGTCGAGCGCGTCGGTCTGCCCGATCGCCTCGTCGAGGCTGCGGAAGCCGAGCTCGGCGAGGAGCTCGCGGACCTCTTGCGCGATGAACTCGAAGAAGTTCACGACGAACTCGGGCTTGCCGGAGAACCGCTTGCGGAGCTCGGGGTTCTGCGTGGCGACGCCGACCGGGCAGGTGTCCAGGTGGCAGACGCGCATCAGGATGCAGCCCTCGACCACGAGCGGCGCGGTCGCGAAGCCGTACTCTTCGGCCCCGAGCAACGCAGCCACGACCACGTCGCGTCCGGTCTTCATCTGTCCGTCCACCTGCACGACGACCCGGTCGCGCATGCCGTTCAGCATGAGCGTCTGCTGGGTCTCGGCCAGGCCGATCTCCCACGGGGTGCCGGCGTGCTTGAGCGAGTTCAGCGGACTCGCGCCGGTGCCGCCGTCGTGGCCGGACACGAGCACGACGTCGGCCAGGGCCTTCGTCACGCCGGCCGCGACCGCACCGATGCCGGACTGGCTCACGAGCTTCACGTGGACGCGGGCGGCCGGGTTGGCGCGCTTGACGTCGAAGATCAGCTGCTTGAGGTCCTCGATGGAGTAGATGTCGTGGTGCGGCGGCGGCGAGATGAGGCCGACGCCCGCGGTGGCGTGCCGCGTCCGGGCCACCCAGGGGTAGACCTTCGCCGGGGGCAGCTGCCCGCCCTCGCCGGGCTTCGCGCCCTGCGCCATCTTGAGCTGGATGTCGGTGGCGTGCGTCAGGTACATGCTCGTCACGCCGAACCGGCCGGAGGCGACCTGCTTGATCGCGCTGCGGCGCTCGGGGTCGAGCAGCCGGTCGACGTCCTCGCCGCCCTCACCCGTGTTCGAACGGCCACCGAGTCGGTTCATCGCGATGGCGAGCGTCTCGTGGGCCTCCTTCGAGATGGACCCGTAGGACATCGCACCGGTGTTGAACCGCTTGACGATCGACTCGATCGACTCGACCTCGTCGAGCGCGATGGGCTTCCGAGCACCCTGCTTGAACCGGAAGAGCCCGCGGAGCGTCATGAGCTGCTCGGACTGGTCGTCCACGGCACTCGAGTACTCGCGGAAGATGTCGTACCGGCGGGCACGGGTGGCGTGCTGCAGGCGGAACACCGTGTCCGGGTTGAACAGGTGCGGCGGACCCTGCCGGCGCCACTGGTACTCGCCACCGATCTGCAGTCGCTCGTGCGAGAGCACCGCGCCGTCCTGCGGGTACGCCTGGGCGTGCCGCTCGGCGTTCTCCTTGGCGATGACGTCGATGTCGACGCCACCCAGGATCGACGAGGTGCCCGTGAAGTACTTGTCGACGAACTCCTGGCTGAGCCCGACGGCCTCGAACGCCTGCGCACCGGCGTAGCTGGACACCGTGGAGATGCCCATCTTCGACATGATCTTCAGCACGCCCTTGCCGAGCGCCTTGATGACGTTCTTGACCGCCTGCTCCGGGGTGATCCCGGGGATCATGCCGGCCCGGACCAGGTTCTCGCAGGTCTCCATCGCCAGGTACGGGTTGATCGCCGAGGCGCCGTACCCGATGAGGGTGGCCACGTGGTGGACCTCGCGCACGTCGCCGGCTTCGACGATCAGCCCGACCTTCATGCGCTGCTCGGTGCGGATCAGGTGGTGGTGGACCGCGGCGAGGAGCAGGAGGCTCGGCACCGGTGCCTGCTCGGAGTTGCCGTCGCGGTCGGACAGCACGATGAACTGCTTGCCGGACTCGATCGCGGCGTCGACCTCGTCGCACACGGCGGCGATGCGCTTCTGCATCGCCTTCTTGCCGGCGTCGACGCGGTACAGGCCCTTGATCGTGACGGTCAGGTGGCGACCCGACTCGGTCTCGAAGTGCTGGACCTTGGCGAGCTGGTCGTTGTCGATCACCGGGAAGTCGAGCGTGATCTGCTTCGCGTGCTCGGGACCGGCGGAGAGCAGGTTGCGCTCCGGACCGAGTCCCATCCCCATCGAGGTGATGACCTGCTCGCGGATCGAGTCGAGCGGCGGGTTGGTCACCTGCGCGAACTGCTGCGTGAAGTAGTCGAAGAGCAGTCGCGGACGCTCCGACAGCACGGCGATCGGGGTGTCCGAGCCCATCGCGCCGAGGGGTTCGGCACCCGCTGCCGCCATCGGGCGCAGCAGGATCCGGACTTCTTCCTCGGTGTACCCGAACGCACGCTGACGACGGGTGACCGACGCCGGGGTGTGCACGATGTGCTCGCGCTCCGGCAGGTCGTTGAGGTTGATGCGTCCGGCTTCGAGCCAGTCGCCCCAGGGCCCCGAGGCGGCGAGCTCGCGCTTGACCTCGTCGTCCTCGATGATGCGGCCGGCCTCGGTGTCCACCAGGAACATCCGGCCCGGACGCAGGCGACCCTTGCGCACGACCTTGGCGGCCGGCACGTCGATGACCCCGGTCTCGGAGCCCATCACGATGAGGCCGTCGTCGGTGACCAGGAAGCGTCCGGGGCGCAGGCCGTTGCGGTCGAGGGTGGCGCCGACGAGCGAGCCGTCGGTGAAGGTGATCGCGGCGGGGCCGTCCCACGGCTCCATGAGCATCGAGTGGTACTCGTAGAACGCGCGGAGGTCCGGGTCCATCCCGACCTGGTTCTCCCACGCCTCTGGAACCATCATCGACACGGCGTGCGGCAGGGTCCGGCCGGTCAGGGTCAGCAGCTCGAGGACCTCGTCGAACGAGGCCGAGTCACTCGCCCCCGGGCTCACGATGGGCAGCAGCGGGGCCATGTCGCCGAGCAGTTCGCTCTCGAGCTGCGACTGGCGGGCGCGCATCCAGTTGCGGTTGCCGCGCACCGTGTTGATCTCGCCGTTGTGGGCGATCGTCCGGAACGGCTGCGCGAGCGGCCACGACGGGAACGTGTTGGTGGAGTAGCGCGAGTGCACGATCGCGAGCTTCGACGCGAAGCGCTCGTCGCTGAGGTCCGGGTAGAACGGCTCGAGCTGCAGCGTCGTGACCATGCCCTTGTAGACCATGGTGCGGCTCGACAGCGACATGAAGTACAGGTCGTTGTCGTGCTCGGCGCGCTTGCGGAGGCGGAAGGCCTGACGGTCCAGCGCGATGCCGCTCCACGAGGCACCGTGCACGTCGTGCCGGATGGAGGCGACGAAGAGCTGCTCGAACGCCGGCATCGCGGCACGGGCCAGCGTGCCGAGGACCTCCGGACGCACCGGGACCTCGCGCCACCCGAGGACCTTCAGGCCCTCTTCGCGGGCGAGCCGCTCGACGGCGCCCTTCACCGCGTGGCGGGCGTCGTCGTCCAGGGGCAGGTAGGCGGTGCCGACGGCGTACTCCCCCGCTGCCGGCAGCTCGAACGGCACGACGGCGCGCAGGAACTCATCGGGCACCTGGCACAGGATGCCCGCGCCGTCACCGGTGCCCGCGTCGGACCCCACGGCACCGCGGTGCTCGAGGTTCCGGAGCGCACCGAGGGCCGCGTCGACGATGTCGTGCCCGGGCGTGCCGCGCAGGGTCGCGACCATCGCGAGACCGCAGGCGTCCTTCTCGTTCGCCGGGTCGTACATGCCCGTGGCGTCCGGGATCGCGGAGAAGCGGCGGTGCGGCGGCACGAGGCTCGTCGGTGCCGAGGGCTGGGTTGGCTGGAGCGCCATGGGGAACCGTCCTCACGAGGAAGTGGAACAGGGACAGCGGTGGCCCGGTGGTGCGTTCCGCCCGAGCGGGCGGGACTGGTGCCCGTGCCCGCCGTCAGTGAGTTGCCCTGCCGGCCGGCGAGGTTGCTGGGCCCCGCTTGTGGCGGAGACCGTCTGGTGCTGCTGCTGCTGGTTGTGCTGCACGCGACCGGTGGTCGTCGGGAGCGGGTGCTCCCACCACGGGATCAGCGAGTGGTCGTGACCGGTTCGTCGCTCGTGACGCCGTCTGCTGCGTCGTCATCGTGCTCCGAGAAGGTGTCCTCGGAGTCTACAACGGAGGTCGGACGGGGCCCGCGACCCGGCAGGTACGGGCTCGGCTCCTTGCCGGTGTGCCGGCGGCTCTGCACCACGAAGATCAGGATGCCGATCACGACCGCGGCGAGGGCCACCCACACGTTGGTGCGGACGCCGAAGAAGGTCTCGCTCGTGTCGACGCGGATGGACTCGAGCACCGAGCGTCCGGCGCCGTACCAGATCAGGTAGAGGCCGAGGACCTTGCCCCACTGCAGCGTGAACTTGCGCGCCAGGAAGAGGATGACGACGACGCCGAGGACGTTCCAGATGATCTCGTACAGGAACGTCGGGTGGAACAGCGTGCCCTCGGGCAGGCCCTTCGGGAACGCGGCGTTGCTGGAGTCGATCTCGAGGCCCCAGGGCAGGCTCGTCGGCATGCCGAAGAGCTCCTGGTTGAAGTAGTTGCCCAGGCGACCGAAGGCCTGTGCGAGCAGGACGCCCGGCACGACGGCGTCGATGAACGACGTGAACCGGAGGCCCACCTGACGGCAGCCGATCCACGCGCCGACCGACCCGAGGATGAGCGCACCGAAGATGGCGAGCCCGCCCTCCCAGATGTACAGGAAGGACAGCGGGTCGATGCCGGGGCCGAAGTAGTCGGACACGTGGGTGAACACGTGGAAGAGACGACCGCCGATGATGCCGGCGGGCACGGCCCAGATCGCGATGTCGATGATGATCCAGCGCTCGACGCCGCGGGCGTTGAGTCGGCGGTTCGCCAGGACGACCGCGGCCACGATCCCGATCAGGATGCAGATCGCGTACGCGTGGATGCGGAAGTCGAGGGGCAGCGACCAGCCGAACGCGTCGCGCAGCCAGGCGGTCAGGTCGAAGTACTGCCAGGCGGTGCTCGGGCTCGGGATGCTCAGGAGGGGCATGGAGGTGCTGTCGCCTTTCGGAACTGACGGGGCGCGGTCGACGTGGCGTCGGCCTCGCTCACTGTAGCGCGGCTCGCGGGCCGGACAGGAACTGGACTAGCGGCGCCGGGCGCCGGTGGCGAGGTCGGCGGCACGGTCGGCCACACCCTGCACACCGAGGTCGGCCAGCGCACGGACGAACGCGGACCCGACGATGGCACCGTCGGCGTACTCGAGCACCTCACCGACCTGCTCGGCCGTCGAGATCCCGAGACCGACGCAGGTGCGCTCGACCCCGGCGTCACGCAGGCGCGACACCACCGTGCGTGCGGCGACGTCGACCCCGACCCGGGCACCGGTCACACCCATCGTCGAGACGGCGTACACGAACCCACGGCTGGCCTCGACCGCCTGGCGCATGCGCTCGTCCGACGAGGACGGTGCGGCGAGGAAGACCCGGTCGAGCCCGGTCCGCTCGGAGGCCTCGGTCCACGCGGAGGCCTCGTCGGGGATGAGGTCGGGCGTGATGAGGCCGGCGGCACCGGCGGCGACGAGGTCGTCGGCGAAGCGGTCCACGCCGTAGCGCAGCACCGGGTTCCAGTAGGTCATGACGAGGACCGGCACGTCGGCCCGTTCAGTGATCTGCTGCACGGCGTCGAAGACCTGTGCGACCCGGAAGCCGTTCGCCAGGCTCTCCTCGGCTGCCCGCTGGATCACGGGCCCGTCCATCACGGGGTCGGAGTACGGCAGACCGAACTCGATGACGTCCACCCCGTTCTCGGCGAGGGCGACGGCGGCGTCGACGCTGGTCTGCAGGTTCGGGTACCCGGCGGGCAGGTAGCCGACGACGGCTCCGGCGCGCTCGGCGTTGGCGGCGTCGATCGTCTGGGCGACGGTCTTGTTCGTGGTCACAGCTGCACCGCGTTCTCGTCGAGGATGCCGAAGTAGCGACTGGCGGACGCGACGTCCTTGTCACCGCGGCCGGACAGGTTCACGAGCACGACGCCCTCGGGGCCGAGCTCCTTGCCGAGCTTCATCGCACCGGCGAGGGCGTGGGACGACTCGATCGCCGGGATGATGCCCTCGGTCTGGCTCAGCAGGCGGAACGCCTCCATGGCCTCGGTGTCGGTGATCGGCTGGTACTTCGCGCGGCCGATCGACGCCAGGTACGCGTGCTCCGGTCCGACGCTCGGGTAGTCGAGTCCGGCGGAGATGCTGTGGCTCTCGATCGTCTGGCCGTCCTCGTCCTGCATCAGGTACGACTTCGCGCCCTGCAGGACGCCCTCGCGACCGAGCGTGATGCTCGCCGCGTGCCGGCCGGTCTCGACGCCGTCGCCGCCGGCCTCGAAACCGTGCAGTGCGACGGACTCGTCGTCGAGGAACGCCTCGAAGATGCCCATCGCGTTCGAGCCGCCGCCGACGCACGCCGCGACGGCGTCCGGCAGACGACCGACGCGGTCGAGGACCTGCTGGCGCGCTTCCTCGCCGATGACCTTGTGGAACTCGCGCACCATCTCGGGGAACGGGTGCGGACCGGCGACCGTGCCGAGCAGGTAGTGCGTCGACTCGACGTTGGCGACCCAGTCGCGCAGGGCGTCGTTGATGGCGTCCTTCAGGGTGCGCGAACCGGTCTCGACCGGGATCACCTCGGCACCGAGCAGGCGCATCCGGGCCACGTTGAGGGCCTGTCGCTCGGTGTCCACGGCGCCCATGTAGACGACGCACTCCATGCCGAACAGGGCTGCGGCGGTCGCGGTGGCGACGCCGTGCTGGCCGGCACCGGTCTCGGCGATCAGGCGGGTCTTGCCGAGCCGACGGGCGACGAGGGCCTGGCCGAGGACGTTGTTGATCTTGTGGGACCCGGTGTGGTTCAGGTCCTCACGCTTCAGGATGACCCGGGCACCGCCGGCGTGCTTCGCGAACCGCGGCACCTCGGTGATGATCGAGGGGCGCCCGGTGTAGTCGCGCTGCAGCTCGTCGAGCTCCGCGCGGAACGCCGGGTCCGCCCAGGCCTGGCGGAAGGCGGCCTCGAGCTCGTCGAGCGCGAGGACGAGGGACTCGGGGACGAAGCGTCCCCCGAAGTCACCGAAGTAGGGGCCGTGCAGGTCGCGGAGTGAGGTCACGATGTGTCTCCCGGGACGAGTCCGACGCGGCTGGTCGGCCGCGTCGGACGGGTGGAACGTGCGGCCGCGGTCGGCGGCCTCGATACGTGGGCGGAGCCGGTCAGGCCCGGTCGGCGGCGTCGACGAACGACGCCAGGGTCGCGGCGGGGTCGTCCCCCGTCACGAGCGCTTCGCCGACCAGCACGACGTCGGCACCCGCTGCACGGTAGTGGGCGACGTCGGCCGGACCGGAGACCGCGGACTCGGCGACGCGCACGACCCCGTCGGGGATGCGGTCGGCGAGCGACCCGAACAGGTCGCGGTTGAGCGAGAAGTCGGTGAGGTCCCGCGCGTTGACGCCGAGGATGCGGGCACCGGCGTCGAGGCCACGCGTGACCTCGTCACCGGAGTGCGCCTCGACCAGCACGCGCATGCCGAGTTCTTCGGCCAGGGTGTGCAGCTCGACAAGACGGGCCTGCTCGAGCGCCGCCACGATGAGCAGCACGACGTCGGCACCGGACGCCCGGGCCTCGATCACCTGGTACGGGTCGGCGATGAAGTCCTTGCGCAGCACGGGCACCCCGACGCGGGCCTTCACGGCTTCGAGGTCGGCGAGGCTGCCGAGGAACTTGCGGCCCTCGGTCAGGACGCTGATCGTCGAGGCCCCGCCACGCTCGTAGTCGGCGGCGAGGGCGGCCGGGTCGGCGATCGCGGCCATCGACCCGCGGGACGGGCTGGCGCGCTTGACCTCGGCGATGATCTTCACCCGGTCACCCGGGCTGAGGAACGCGAGGGCGTCGAGCGGCGACGCCACCCGGTCGAGGTCGCGTTCGACGTCCGAGTACGGACGGTCGACACGACGGGCGGCGGCGTCCTCGAGCGCGCCCGCGATGAGGGTCTCGAGCACGTTCGGCATCGGGAGACCCCTACTCGCCGTGGTGCTTGGGGACGAACTTCGGACCGTCGACGCCGTAGCCGGCCTTCTTCATCACGCCACCGACGATGAGGCCGATGAGGACGACGCCAGCGGAGGCCCAGACGCCCCACGGCTGGTCGAACCAGAAGAACAGCGTGCCTGCCGCGAATCCGATCAGCATGATCACGACGGCGGTCCAGGCGGCCGGCGAGTGGCCTTCGCCGAGTTCTGCGGGCTCAGTGTTGCTCACGGTGCTCCTCGTTCTGCTCCGGCGTCGTCGGTCGAGCGACGCCCTGTCGATCCTACCGTGTCGTCACTCGGCGCCCCCGCGCCCGCGCCGTCGGCGGTGGTCGGGTCAACGCCCGCGCTCAGGTCGTCCCAGTCGACGACCGCGTCGCGCTGGACGGGTGCTGCTGCACGTGCTGCTGCGGCGGCTCCGGCGGTGGCGGCACCGTACTTCCGGCTCGGGCCGGGCCAGGCGCGCTGGACGACGATGACGACCACGCCGAGCAGCACGGCGAGCACGCCACCCGCGATCCCGACGGCGGGCCACGGGCTCACGGAGACGCTCGACACGACACCGCGGACGGCACCGAGGTCACTGACCCCGGCGACCTCGCCGACGGCACCGCGTGCGGCGGCGATCGGGTCGCCGAGGGCGGTGATGCCGCTGACGACCACGCCGAGGCCGAGCAGGATCTCGACGGCGGCGAGCACGACGCGCAGCACCCGTCCCGCGATGGTCATCGCCAGGAAGAGCGCGAGGCTGGCGATCGCCAGCGCGGTGTACTGGGGCACGACCGCCGCCCCGTCGGCCGAGACCGTCGAGGTGACGGCGGCACCCGCGTGCAGGCGGACGGTGAACCAGGTCTGGGTCCAGGCGAGCATGATGACGCCGGCGACCAGCAGCCCGGCGACGACGACGATCGGACGCGAGCGCTTCACGAGCGGACCTCGCGCATCCGGTTGGCCGTGGCGACGGCACGCAGCGGAGCCGCGGCCTTGTTGACCGCCTCGACGTGCTCGGTCTCCGGGTCGGAGTCCGCCACGAGTCCGGCCCCGGCCTGCACGCGAGCCACGCCGTCCTTGATCAGGGCGGTGCGGATCGCGATCGCCAGGTCGGCGTCACCGGCGAAGTCGAAGTAGCCGACGACACCGGCGTACGCACCGCGCTTCGCCGGTTCGAGCTCGTCGATGATCTGCAGCGCACGCGGTTTCGGCGCGCCCGAGAGCGTGCCTGCCGGGAACGTCGCGCGGAACACGTCGATCGCCGAGGCGTCGGGACGCACCCGCCCCTCGACGCTCGACACCAGGTGCATGATGTGGCTGAACCGCTCGACGGTCATGAACTCGGTGACGCTGACGGTGCCGGGCTCGCACACCTTCTGCAGGTCGTTGCGCGCGAGGTCGACGAGCATCAGGTGCTCGGCGCGCTCCTTCGGGTCGCCGAGCAGGTCCTCGCCGAGGTGGACGTCCGCTTCCGGGGTCGCACCGCGCGGGCGGGACCCGGCGATCGGGTGCGTGATGGCGCGGTCGCCCTGCACCTTCACCAGCGCCTCCGGCGATGCGCCGACGATCCAGAACCGCTCGTCGGCGGTGTCCGCGAGGGCGAGGAAGTACATGTACGGGCTCGGGTTCAGCGTCCGGAGCACCCGGTAGACGTCGAGCGGGTCGGCCGTGACCTCGTGGTCGAACCGCTGCGAGATGACGACCTGGAACACGTCACCGTCGCGGATGAAGTCCTTCGAGCGCTCGACGGCCGCCATGTAGTCGGCCGGGCTCGTGCGGTGGGTCGGGGTCGGCTCGGCGATCTCGAACGCCTCGGCCACGGTCGCGACGCTCGGCTGCACCAGGTCGCCCTGCATGCGGTCGAGTCGCTGCTGCGCGTCCGCCCAGAGGGTGTCCGCGTCGTCGGTGCCGTCGTTCAGCACGCTCGCGACGAGCAGCACGAGACCGGTGCGGTGGTCGAGCGCGGCGAGTTCGGAGACGAAGGACAGCGCCTGTCCGGGGACGTCGAAGTCAGCCGGCGGAACGTTCGGCAGGTGCTCGAGTTGGCGCACGGCCTCCCACCCGATGAACCCGACGGTGCCGCCGACGAGCGGCGGCGAGCCGGGCACGCGGGGCGTCGCCCAGCGCTCGTGCAACCGCGCCAGGACCTCGAGCGGGGCGCCGTGGAGCGACCCGACGGCGCGCTCGGCGTCGATCCCGGTGTCGATCCAGGCCGCGCGGTCGCCGTCCTGGGTGAGGACGCCGAAGCTCCGCACGCCGACGAACGACCAGCGCGACCACAGGCCACCCTGGCCGGCGGACTCGAGCAGGAAGGACCCGGGGCGGCCGTCGGCGAGCTTGCGGTAGACGCCGACCGGCGTCTCGCTGTCGCCGTACAGCGCGCGGACGACCGGCAGGACTCGGTGGTCGCCGAGCAGGCCGTCGAACTCCGGTCGGGAGGTCGTGTGCGGGGTCTCGGAGATCGTCGCGGTGGTCATCGGGTCGGCTCCACGGCCGTGTCCGCCGGGGCGGACATGGTCACGGGCGCGAGCGGGTCGACGTCGAAGCACCGGTGCGCACCGGTGTGGCACGCCGCCCCGACCTGCTGCACCGTGACGAGGAGCGTGTCGTCGTCGCAGTCCAGCGCGGCACCACGGACGTACTGGGCGTGTCCCGATGTGTCGCCCTTCCGCCAGTACTCGTTCCGCGACCGCGACCAGAAGGTCACGCGGCCTTCGGTGAGGGTGCGGCGGAGGGCTTCCCGGTCCATGTAGCCGAGCATGAGGACGTCCTTCGACGATTCCTCCTGCACGATGGCGGGGAGCAGGCCGTCCGCACCGAAGTGTGCGCGGTCGAGGACCGCCTCGGTGTCGGTGCTGGTGCTGTCGGTCATGAGGCTCCTAGCCTACGGCGGCGGATCAGCGGACGGCGTGACCGGTCGCGCGGAGCGCGGCCTTGACGTCCCCCACGGTCATCTCGCCACGGTGGAAGACGCTGGCGGCGAGGACTGCATCCGCACCCGCGTCGACGGCCGGGGCGAAGTGCTCGACGCGACCCGCGCCTCCCGAGGCGATCACCGGGACCGACGAGACGGCGCGCACCGCGGCCACGAGTTCGAGGTCGAACCCGTTCTTCGTGCCGTCGGCGTCGATGGAGTTGACGAGCAGCTCCCCCGCGCCGCGCTCGACGGCCTCGCGTGCCCACGCGATGGCGTCGAGGTCGGACTCGGTCCGCCCGCCGTGGGTGGTGACCACGAAGCCCGAGGGCATCCGGTCGGACCGCTTGACGTCGAGCGACAGCACGACGGCCTGGGCACCGAACCGGTCGGCGATCTCGCCGATGAGCTCGTGCCGGGCGATCGCTGCGCTGTTCACGCCGATCTTGTCCGCGCCGCACTGCTGCAGCCGCGAGACGTCGTCGACGCTGCGCACCCCGCCGCCGACGGTGAGCGGGATGAAGACCTGCTCGGCCGTCCGGGTCACGGTGTCGTACATCGTCGACCGGTTCTCGACCGTGGCGCCGACGTCCAGGAAGGTCAGCTCGTCGGCACCCTGCTCGTAGTACCGAGCCGCGAGCTCGACGGGGTCACCGGCGTCCTGCAGGTCGAGGAAGTTGACGCCCTTGACGACGCGGCCGCCCTTGACGTCGAGGCACGGGATGACCCGGACCGACACGCCACCGGGGGTCACAGGCGTGCGGCGTGGATCGGGCTGACGAGGATCGCCCGGGCGCCGAGGTCGTAGAGCGCGTCCATGATGAGGTTCGCGTCGTCGCGCGGGATCATCACGCGGACCGCGGCCCAGTCACGGTCGTGCAGCGGCGACACCGTGGGTGACTCGATGCCGGACGCCACCGCGGTCGCCTGCTCGAGCAGGGCCGTGGGGACGTCGTAGTCGAGCATCACGTAGCCACGGGCGACGAGGACGCCCTGCAGGCGTCGGCGGAGCACGTCGATGCCCGGGATGGTCTCGTCGGTGGAGACGAGCACCGCGGTCGACTCGAGGATCACCGGGCCGAAGATCTCGAGGCCCGCCTGCCGGAGCGTGCTGCCCGTCGACACGACGTCGGCCACGGCGTCGGCGACCCCGAGCCGCACGGCGCTCTCGACCGCGCCGTCGAGCTTCACGAGCGTGGAGCTGACCCCGTGCTCGGCGAGGAAGGCCCCGACCAGGCCGGGGTAGCTCGTGGCGACACGGACGCCGTCGAGGTCCTTCAGCGAAGCGAACCGACCCGGGGTGCCGGCGAACCGGAAGGTGGAGTCGGCGAAGCCGAGCGCGTCGACCTCGTGCGCCTCGGACCCGGAGTCGAGCAGCAGGTCACGGCCGGTGATGCCGACGTCGAGTGCGCCGGACCCCACGTACGTGGCGATGTCCCGCGGGCGGAGGAAGAAGAACTCGACGCCGTTGCGCTCGTCGAGCAGGTGCAGCGCCTTCGGGTCACGGCGACCGGCGTACCCGGCCTCACGCAGCATGTCGGACGCGGTCTCGGACAGGGAGCCCTTGTTGGGCACGGCGATGCGGAGCATCAGTGGGTCTGCTTTCTGTGGGGTCGTCGGCGGTCGTCGGTGCGCCGGGCGGCGCTTCCTACAGATGTCGCCAGACGTCCGCCGGGGTGAGCCCCTTGGCGACCATGAGGACCTGGAGGTGGTAGATCAGCTGCGAGATCTCCTCCGAGGTGCGCTCGTCGCCCTCGTACTCGGCCGCCATCCAGACCTCGGCGGCTTCCTCCACGATCTTCTTGCCGATCTGGTGCACGCCGGCGTCCAGTTCGGCGACGGTGCCGGAGCCCTCGGGGCGCGTGCGCGCCTTCTCGGTGAGCTCCTGGAACAGGTCGTCGAACGTCTTCACGGGGTCCAGGCTACCGGTCTCCGCTGACGCTGCCGACGCACCGTCCGGACGGGAGGCGGTGGTCGCCTCGCTCACGCCGGTACCGTCCGGCGTTCCCCCGGTCACGAGCGTGCCCGAGCGGCGGCCTCGCGCAGGTCGGCGATGCGCGCGGCGGGTTCGCCGCCGTACACCGCGGAGCCCGCGACCAGCGTGTCAGCACCGCTCCGCACGGCCTCGGGCACGGTGTCCACGGCGATCCCGCCGTCCACCTCGAGCCACACGTCGAGCCCGGAGGCATCGACGGCGGCGCGGGCGTCGGCGAGCTTCGGCATCACGGACGGCATGAAGGACTGGCCGCCGAACCCGGGCTCGACGGTCATCAGCAGGATCATGTCGTAGGCGTCGAGGTGGTGCAGTACCTGCGTGATCGGGGTGCCGGGCTTCACAGCGACGGCCGCGCGGGCACCGTTTGACCGGATCGCGGCTGCGGTCGCCACGGGGTCGTCGGCTGCCTCGAAGTGGAACGTGACGCTCGATGCACCGGTCTCGGCGTACTTCGGCGCGTTGCGGTCGGCATCGGTGATCATCAGGTGCACGTCGAGCGGCACCGGCGACACCTGCTGCAGGCGCTGCACGATCGGTAGCCCGAGCGTCAGGTTCGGCACGAAGTGGTTGTCCATCACGTCGACGTGCACCAGGTCGGCGGTCTCGATGCGCTGGAGTTCACGCTCGAGGTTCGCGAAGTCGGCGGACAGGATGCTCGGCGAGATGCGGATCGTCACCGGGCAAGCCTACCGGCGTGCGCCTGCCTGGCTGCGCTGCCCGGGTGCGCGCGGCGCCGTCCGGGGGCGGGGTCAGCCGTCGCCGAGGGCGCGCGTGCCGAGGTCGGACCGGAGCATCGTCCCGAGTGCTGCTTCGACCAGCCGCTCGCCCTGCGGGCGGTCGATCCGGCGCGACACGACGAGGCCCGCGATCCCCTGCATGGTCGCGGCGAACAGGAGCTTGAAGGTGGTCCGGGCGTCCTCGCCGGGCTCCGGCGCGGACGCTCCGAGCGCGCCGTCGAGCACGGCGAACAGCGATTCGGCGGCGGTCTGCACGGGGCCGGACCGGCCGGCCGTCGACGCCTGGAACATGAGGTCCATGAGCGCCGCGTCGTCGATGGCGAAGTCGACGTACGCCATGGCGACCCGACGGAACCGGTCGTCGAGGTCGCCCGAGCCGGAGAGGGCCCGGCGCACCGCGGTGGTCAGTCGCTCGAAACCGAGCACGGCGAGGGCGTCGAGGAGTGCCTGGCGGTCGACGAAGTGGCTCCGCGGCGCACCGTGGCTGACCCCGGCGCGCCGCGCCAGGTCACGGAGGGACAACCCGTCGACGCCGTCCTCGCGCAGGACCTGGACGGCCTCGTCGAGCAGCACGGCCCGCAGGTTCCCGTGGTGGAAGGGACGCTCCGGCATGGGGAGAGCCTATCGCGGTACTAGGCATTGCCTATTTTCTAGTCACTGCCTAGATTGGGTGGATGACACCTCGACAGCACCTGCTCGTGTTCGGCGCGACCGGACAGACCGGCCAGCACTTCACCCGGCTCGCACTCGATGCCGGACACCGTGTCCGCGCCGTCGTCCGGACACCGTCGAAGCTGGCGGTCCAGCACGACGACCTGCAGGTCGTGCAGGGCTCGGTCACCGACGGCCTCGACCTCGACGCGCTGCTCGAGGGTGTGACGGGCGTGGTCGTGATGCTCGGGGACGTCGCCGCGCAGCGCGAGCGACCGGTCAACACCGCGTTCGTCCGCACGCTCGTGCCGGCCATGCGCCGGAGCGGCACCCGGCGGCTGCTCTACCAGGCCGGTGGGCTGAGTGCGCCTCCCGGCAAGCGGCTCGCGCCCGTGCTCCGCCTCGTCCGGTCGACGCTCGCGCGGGAGTACATCGGACAGCACGCGGACAACGAGTCGGTGATGCGCTACCTCGACGCCGAGGCGCAGGACATCGCCTGGACGGTCCACCGCGCCGGCATCGGTTCGGACGGCCCATCCAAGGGCGAGCTGCGCCGCTCGGCGCGGTGGATCAGCATCGGTACCTTCCGGGACTGCGCCGCGTACAACCTGCGCACCTTGTTCGACGACACGGCCGTGCACACGTGCGACGGCAGTGCCTACCGACGGTCGCGCTGAGCCCGATCCCGGTCGGCGGGGTGGTCAGTCGACGCGACGGAACAGCGCGATGAACATCGCGTCCGTCCCGATGCGGTGCGGCCACAGCTGCGCGGTGGCACCGTCCGCGATCTCGGGGTCACGTGCGGCGACACCCCGGACGATCGTGGCGGTGTCGAGATGCTCGAGCCGGTCGCCGTGCCGCCCCATCAGCGCGTCGACCTGCCCGCGGGTCTCGGCCAGGTGCGGCGAGCAGGTCACGTACGCCAGGGTCCCGCCCGGCGCCAGGACCCGGACGGCGGCGTCGAGCAGTTCGGTCTGCAGGGCAGCGAGCTCCTCGACGTCCTCGGGGAGCTTCCGCCAGCGTGCCTCCGGTCGGCGACGCAACGCGCCGAGCCCGGTGCACGGGGCGTCGAGCAGGATGCGGTCGAAGGTCATCCCGGTGCCGTCGCGTCCGTACCGACGGGCGTCACCCTCGACGACCCGCACGTGGTCGCCGAACACACCGAGCGCGTTCCGCACGAGGCCGGCGCGCGCGGGCACGAGTTCGTTGGCGACCAGGGTCGCCCCGCCCTGCTGCGCCTCGGCGGCGAGCAGTGCGGCCTTGCCGCCGGGCCCGGCACACATGTCGAGCCACCGCTCCCCCGCACGCACGTCCGACGAGCGGCTCAGCGCCAGCGCGGCGAGCTGCGACCCTTCGTCCTGCACACGCAGGCGTCCGGCGGCGACGCCCGGCACGCGCGCCGGGTCGCCGCTGATGCCGCGGATGCCGACGGGCGACACCGGCGCGGCGTCCGCCTGCACGACGGGCTCGTCGGCCCGGACGGGAGGCACGGTGCCGGTCGCGCCGTCGGCCTCCGGTTCGTCGTCGACGGGCACCAGGGCCGCGGGCACGTCGTCCGCACCGGTCGCGTCGGCGAACGCGGCGTCGGTGTCGTCGTCCGGGGCGGTGCGGGCGGTCGCGGTGGCGATGTCCTCGTCGGTGGCGAGTCCGGGCAGGGCCGCGAGCTGCACCCGGGGTGCGGCGTTGTCGGCGGCGAGCAGGGCGGCGAGCTCGTCGCGGGAGCGTTCGGCGGCCAGGGCGTCGCGGAGCGCCGAGACGACCCAGACCGGGTGCGACCAGCGGGTGGCGAGCAGGGCGTCCCCGGCACGGCCCTCGGTGATCAGGGCGTCCCACTCCTGGTCGGTGCGGGCGGCGATCTTGCGCATCACGGCGTTCACGAACCCGGTGGCGCGGCGGGCACCGACCTCGCGGGCGAGCTCGACCGTGGCGTCGACGGCGGCGTGCGTCGGCGTGCGCATGGCGAGCAGCTGGTGCGCACCGAGACGCATCACGTCGAGGACGTCCGCCTCGATGTTCTCGGCCCGGCGACCGGATGCCAGCGCGATGATCACGTCGTAGCGGCCGAGCATCCGGATCGACCCGTAGGTGAGCTCGGTCGCGAACCCGGCGTCGCGGGCGGTGAGCCCGGCGCGGCGGATGCGCGTCGGCAGCAGCAGGTTCGCGTAGGCGTCGTCGACCTGCACGGCGCGGAGCACGTCGAACGCCACGCGGCGGGCACTCGCCGGACGCGGGCCGCGGCGGGCACCCTGGGGCTTCGTCTGGGGGCTCATGCGAGGACCTTCCCGTCCAGTTCGCCGAGGCCACGGGCCCAGGCGGCGGCGTCCATCGCCTTCTTGCCCGCCGGCTGCACCTCGAGCAGCACCAGCGGGGTGTCGGCGGTCCCGACCAGCAGCCGACCGCCGTGGAGTGCGAGCGCACCGGGCGCGAGCGACGGGGCGGGGTCCTGCGTGCCTCCAGGCTCGATCGTGCTGCGGAGCAGCTTCACGCGGGTCTCGCCCAGGTGGGCGTACGCGCCGGGCTCGGGCGTGACCCCGCGCAGCCGCGCGTGCACGGCGGCGGCGGGCGCGGCGAAGTCGGTGCGGCCGTCGTCGATCGTGAGCTTCGGGGCGACCGTGGGCTCGCCGGACTGCTCGGTCGCGACGGCGGAGCCGGCGGCGATGGCGTCCACGACGTCCGCCACCACGTCGGCGCCGACCTCGGCCATCGCCGCGAGGACCTCACCCGAGGTCGCTTCGGGGTCGATCTCGAAGGGCAGGGCGGCGTAGACCGGGCCGGCGTCGAGCGACTCGACCAGCTGGAAGACCGTGGCGGCGGTCTGGGTGTCGCCAGCCATCACCGCACGCTGCACGGGAGCCGCACCGCGGTACGCCGGCAGGTCGGAGAAGTGCAGGTTGATCCACCCGTGCCGCGGGGCGTCGAGGGCCGGGCGGCGGAGCAGTGCGCCGTAGGCGACGATCACGCCGAGGTCTACATCGAGGTCCGCGATCCGGGCGGAGACCGCGTCGTCGACGCGCGAGGCCTCGATGACCGGCAGTCCGAGCTCCGCGGCCACGACGGCCACCGGGGTCGGGGTGAGGACACGCTTGCGGCCCTGCGGGGTGGCCGGCCGCGTGAGCACCGCGACGATCTCGTGGTCGGACGCCGCCAGACGGCGGAGGGTGGGGACGGCCGCAGCGGGGCTGCCGGCGACGACGAGACGCATGGGTTCGATCCTCCCACGCGCGAGCCACTGCGCCGTGCCCGGTCGACAGCGCCACGGTGCGCGTTCCGGCTCGCCTTGGGGACAGCAGAGCATCGGCTGCGTACGGTCTGGGGCACATCAGGAAAGGAACCACCATGAGCGACGTCACCACTTCCACCAACCGCTACGCCGGTTCGTCCGTCCAGAAGGCCGCCCTCGTGGTCGGCATCGTGTTCCTGCTCGTCGGGATCGCCGGGTTCATCCCCGGTATCACGACCGGCGACCTGGCCGGGGCCGGACACGAGTCGATGGGCATGCTGCTCGGCATCTTCCAGGTGTCCGTGCTGCACAACATCGTGCACCTGCTGTTCGGCGTCGTCGGACTGCTCGCCGCCAACCGCGCCTCCGGCTCGCGGATGTACCTGGTGATCGGCGGGATCGTCTACTTCGTGCTGTGGATCTACGGCCTGTTCACCGCCGGCCACAGCTCGGGTGCGAACTTCGTCCCGCTGAACAACGCCGACAACTGGCTGCACCTCGTCCTCGCCATCGGCATGGTCGCCCTCGGCGTCGTGCTGCCGCGCGAGCGTCGTCGGCCCGCCAACGCCTGACCGGCCAGCACCTGCCTGGCGCCACCCGGCGGCAGACCCCGAACGACACCGCCGACGTCGCACGACGTCGACGGTGTCGTTCTGCGTCGTGCAGCGGATGGGGCCCACCCGGGGCTAGGCGGCGTCAGACCTCGGAGAACGGTTCCGCGTCGTCCAACCGCACCCGCAGCGTCGGAGCGGCCCGTCGTCGGTTGCCGCCCTTGAGCACCCGCCGGGTCGACGAGCGCCGGATCACCTCGGCCTTGAGTGTCGCGGCGACCTCGGCCCCGTGCGCGTACGGGAACCGCACGATCGCCCGGACCGTCCCCGGCAAGGTGTCGTCCTCGACCGGGACCGGGCCGAGCACCGGACCGACGACAGCGTCGCCGAGGGCCTCGACCGCAGCGCTGACGGCCTCGTCGGTGCCGGTCATCGTCGCCACCCGCACCGCCGGCGGGAAGTGGAGTTCGCGGCGGTCGGTGAGCTCGTCGTGCGCGGGACCGTCGAGTCGCCACAGGGCCATCGCCGACGCAAGCCGCCCACCGATCCCGACCAGGTACACCTCGGCACCGGGGGCCGACTTCGCCGCCGCGTTCGTCCAGAAGCGCAGGACGTCCTCCTGCACACGCAGGCCCTCGCGGGCGAGCATCTTCTCGCCGTCCAGCAGCAGCACGCAGGCGTAGCCCCCCGGCACCGACGGCTCGGCCCCACGGGTGGCGACGACGACCGATGGCTTGGCGGGAACCTCGTCGAGCGGACGGGATCCATCCGCGACGATGATCCGGGTGCCGGGGAACGCTCGCCCGAGCTCCTCCGCGGTGCGCTGCGCCCCCTGGCCGACCGGCTTGACGGTGCCGTTGCCGCACGTCGGGCAGCGGAAGCCGACGGCCAGCGCGCCGCAGAAGCGGCACTGGGGCGTGGCGCCGCGGTGCGGGCTGCCGAGCGGCCCCCCGCAGACCCGGCAGTGCGCGCGTTCGCCGCACTCGGCGCAGACCAGCCCCGTACCGAAGCCCGGGCTCGCGACCTGCACCAGGACGGCACCGTGCTGGCTGGCCTCGCGCGCGGCACGCCAGGCGGAACTCGGGATGCGCGCCTGCGCGGCGAACCCCTCGGCCCCGGTCTGCTGCACGGTGGGGATGACCTTCGGCGTCTTCACGCGGTAGGGCACGACGTCCTGCAGCCAGTGCAGCTCCACCAGGCGCTGCACGTCGGTACTGCGCGCGTGCGACACGAACAGGAGCGCGGCACCGGACTGGGCGGCCCGCACCAGGGCCACGTCACGCGTGTGCACGTAGGGCGCCCGCTGCTCGATGAACGAGGCGTCGCCGTCGTCCCACATCGCGATCAGCCCGAGCTCGGTCGCCGGCGCGTACATCGCCGTGCGGTTGCCGATCGCGACCACCGGGTGCGTGCGGGCCTGCAGGAGTGCCTTCGCGCGCTGCCCGTTCGTCTGCTTGGCGTCGAACCGCACCACCCGTTCCGGCGGCAGCACGGCGAGCAGGGCGCGCTCGAGGTCGATGACGTCGCGGAAGTCCGGCACGGCGATCACCGCGGACTGCTCGGCCACCAGGGCGTGCGCCGCAGCCTGGGCGAGCGTCGCGGCCCATCCCGGCACCCAGACCGGTGCGTCCGCGTCACCCACCGCCACGGGCTGGGGCACGGCGGCGACCGCGGCGCGCCCGTGCTCCGTCACCACGGCCTCCAGGACGCCGTCGGCGTAGCCGGTGACGGGCGGGGCGGTCACCGGCGGCGGCGACCACGCGGTGTCCCGGGCGAGCCAGGCCTTCTCGGCGCGCACCTGCCGCGGTGGCACGGCCAGGCGCAGGACGTCGGAGGCGACACCCGCGGCGCGGTCGGCGACGGCGCGCGCGAGGGTCCAGATCTCCGGCGCCAGCACGGGCACCGGGGACAGCACGGCCTCGATCTGGCTGAGCTCACCGGGGTACTCACCCTCGGTGACGATCTCGACCACGTAGCCGTCGGACATCCGTGCCCCGGTGCGCAGCGGCACCTTGACGCGGACCCCCGCGACGCAGTCGTCCTCGAGCTCGGCCGGCACCCGGTAGTCGAACAGACGGTCCAACTGCGGGAGCGGCGAGTCGAGGACGACGCGCGCGACGGTGGTCACGCGGTGCTTCAGACGGTCGCGGCGACGAGTCCTGCGGCGGCGCGGAGTTCCTCGACACGGTCGAGCTGCTCCCACGTGAACCCGGGGAGCTCGCGGCCGAAGTGGCCGTAGGTCGCGGTCTGCGCGTAGATCGGTCGGAGCAGGTCGAGGTCGCGGATGATCGCGGCCGGACGCAGGTCGAAGACCTGGCGGATGGCAGCTTCGATCGTGGCGTCGTCGACGTGTCCGGTGCCGAAGGTCTCCACGTAGAGCCCGACGGGCTTCGCACGGCCGATCGCGTACGCGACCTGCACCTCGAGCCGGTCGGCGAGCCCCGCGGCGACCGCGTTCTTTGCGACCCAGCGCAGCGCGTACGCAGCCGAACGGTCGACCTTCGACGGGTCCTTGCCGCTGAACGCGCCGCCACCGTGACGGGAGGCCCCGCCGTAGGTGTCGACGATCACCTTGCGGCCGGTGAGCCCGGCGTCACCCTGGGGGCCACCGATCTCGAAGCGACCGGTCGGGTTCACGATGACGTCGACGTGCGACGAGTCGAGGTCGACCAGGTCGAGGACCGGACGGATCACGTGCTCGGTGATCGCCGCGGTGAGCTCGTCGAGCGTGACGCTCGGCGAGTGCTGCGTGGAGAGCACGACGGTCTCGACGGTCTTCGGCACGACGCCGTCGTACCCGATGGTGACCTGGGTCTTGCCGTCCGGGCGCAGGAACGACAGCTCGCCCGACTTGCGGACCGCGGCGAGGCGCTCGGCCAGACGGTGCGCCAGCCAGATCGCGACCGGCATGTACTCGGGGGTCTCGTTCGTCGCGAAGCCGAACATGATGCCCTGGTCGCCGGCACCCTGACGGTCGAGCGGGTCGACCGCACCGGTGCGGGAGTCGAGCGACTCGTCCACACCCTGCGCGATGTCGGGCGACTGGGCGCCGATCGAGACCTCGACACCGCACGTGGCACCGTCGAACGAGACGTCCGACGAGTTGTAGCCGATGCCGGTGATGACGTCACGGACGAGCTTGGGGATCTCGACGTAGCCGGAGGTCGTGACCTCGCCGGCGACGTGCACGAGCCCGGTGGTCACCATCGTCTCGACGGCGACGCGCGCGTTCGGGTCGACCGCCAGCAGTGCGTCGAGGATGCTGTCCGAGATCTGGTCGCAGATCTTGTCGGGGTGCCCCTCGGTCACCGACTCGGACGTGAAGAGGCGGAGAGCAGCTGCAGTCACCGGGATCAGTCGGTGGGCTGCTGCTGCTTGGTGACGGTGAGCTTGTCCTCGTTGATCTCGTGGAGCGCGACGGACAGCGGCTTGTCGTCGATCGTCGAGTCGACGAGCGGTCCGACGTTGTCGAAGAGCGAGCCCTCGTGCAGGTCGGCGTAGTAGTCGTTGATCTGGCGGGCGCGCTTCGACGCGAAGATGACGAGCGCGTACTTCGACTCGACCTTGCTGAGCAGGTCGTCGATGGGCGGGTCGATGATGCCCTGGGGGTTGGCCATGGTGTCTCCTCGAAGTCAGTGCACCCGTCAGGGCGCAGAGAACAAGTCTACGACCTCACGTGCCGCGGTGCCGACATCGGAGTTCACGATCCGCACGTCGAACTCGTCCTGCGCGGCCAGCTCGACCTTCGCGGTCTCGAGACGACGCGCCTGTTCCTCCGCGGATTCGGTGCCGCGGCCGATCAGCCGGCGCACCAGTTCCTCCCACGTCGGGGGCAGCAGGAACACGAGCACCGCCTCGGGCATGGCGTCGCGGACCTGCCGGGCGCCCTGCAGGTCGATCTCCAGCATGACCTTCTCGCCGGCGTCGAGCGCGCGGTCGATCGGCGGGCGCGGGGTGCCGTAGCGGTACGAGTTGTGGACGGTCGCCCACTCGAGCAGCTCGCGGTCGCGGATCATGCGGTCGAACTCGTCGTCGTCCACGAAGTAGTAGTGCACGCCGTCGACCTCGCCGGGGCGCGGCTTCCGGGTGGTGGCGGAGACGCTGAGGTTGACGTCCGGGTAGTGCTGTCGGATGTGCGCGCTGACCGTGCCCTTGCCGACCGCGGTGGGTCCGGCGAGCACGACGAGCTTCGAGACACCACGCTTGCGACCGCGGGCGGCGAGCCAGTCCGCCAGGGCGGTCCGCTGCCGGGTCCCCAGGCCACCGAGGCGCTTCGAGGGGGCGATCCGCAGGGTCCCCATGATCGCCTCGGCTCGTGCGGGGCCGATCCCCGGCAGGCTGACGAGCAGGTCACGGACCCGGAGCGAGCGTTCCGCCGAGGTCGTCTCGACCAGCGAGTCGTCCCACGCGGCACGGGCGACGTCGAGTGCCGAGCGCTCCCCCGACGCGATCGCGGCCTTCACCGCGGCCCGGGCGCGTCGCGCGGCGACCGCGGCCTTCGCCGCAGCGACGCGGTCGACCTCTGGCGGGGTCCGGTGGGCGGGCAGGCCCTCGTGCTCGTCGGTCACGCTGCCGCCACCAGTGCGGTGCGGATGCGGTCCGCGCGGTCGGTGACGAGCGCCGCGACGCCGTCCGGACCACCGGTCAGCAGGCCGCGCGACTCGCTCACGAGCACCTGCTCGGCACGCGCGCCGTACAGCGCACGGAGGTCCTCGATGCGGGCCCCCTGGGCACCGAAGCCCGGGGCGAGGACCGGAGCGGTGCCGATCGCGTCCGCGTCGATGCCGAAGTCGTCGAGGTGAAGGGTCGCGCCGAGCACGAGCCCGACGTCGCCGAGGGCCTGATCGCCCACGGACCGGTTGTCGTCTGCCACGTCCAAGACGATACCGGCCGCGACCGTCCGGCCGGTACGCGGTCCTTCCGCGAGCACCGCGGTCTGCAGCACCCGCGCCTCGGGGTTGCTCGTCGCCGCGAGCACGAAGACCCCGGCACCGTTCCGGCGCGCGACGTCGATCGTGCCCCGGAGCGAGCCGTACCCGAGGTACGGCGACACCGTCATCGCGTCGGCCGCGAACGGCCCGTCGCGGTCCAGCCACGCCAGCGCGTAGTCGTCGCCGGTGGTCCCGATGTCGCCCCGCTTCACGTCGGCGACGACCAGGAGGCCCGCATCGCGTGCCCGGCGGATCGTCGCGTCGAGCGCACGGTAGCCCGCCACCCCCGCCGCCTCGAAGAAGGCGACCTGCGGCTTCACGATCGCCGCGCGGCCGGCGGCCGCGTCGACCAGGGTCGCGCCGAACGCCGTCAGGCCCTGCTCGTCGCGGGCGAGCCCCCACGCCGCCAGGGTGGCGGCGTGGGGGTCGATGCCGACGCAGAGCGGTGAACGCTCCCCCATGGCGGACGCGAGGCGGTCGCCGAAGGAGGCCGGGCCTCCTGACCGGGTCGTGCCCACGCTGGCAGCCGTCACCAGGTCGCGCGCTCGAGCGCGTAGTCCTGCAGGCTGCGGACGTTGAGCGGCGAACCGATCGTCTCGATCGCCGCGACGGCCGCCCCGATCTGCGCGATCGTCGTGAACAGCGGCTTGTCCGCCGCGACCGTGGCCGCACGGATCTCGTACCCGTCCGCACGACCGGCGGCACCCGACGGCGTGTTGATGACGATGTCGACCTCGCCCCTGGCGAGCAGGTCGACGACGCTCTCGCCGCCCTGGCTGTACTTGCCGACGATCCCGACCTCGATGCCGTTGCGGCGGAGGATCTCCGCCGTGCCCTCGGTCGCGATGATCGTGAAGCCGAGCTGCTGCAGGCGGTGCACCGGCAGCACGATCGCGCGCTTGTCGGTGTCGGCGACGCTCACGAAGACCGTGCCGCTGGTCGGCAGGCCGCCGTACGCGGCGTCCTGCGACTTGAGGAACGCCCGCGGGAAGTCGCGGTCGATGCCCATGACCTCGCCGGTGGAGCGCATCTCGGGGCTGAGCACCGAGTCGACGACCTGGCCCTCGCGGGTGCGGAAGCGACGGAAGGGCAGCACGGCTTCCTTCACGGCGACCGGCGACTGCGCGGGCACGAACGCCCCGTCACGCTCGGGCAGCATGCCCTCGGCGACGAGCTCGGCGACCGTGGTGCCGGTCATGATGCGGGACGCGGCCTTGGCCAGCGGGATGCCGAGCGCCTTCGAGACGAAGGGCACGGTGCGGCTGGCGCGCGGGTTCGCCTCGAGGACGTAGAGCACGCCGGCGCCGATGGCGAACTGGACGTTGAGCAGGCCCTGCACGCCGATGCCGCGGGCGATCTTCTCGGTCGCGTCGACGACGCCCTGGATCTCCGCGCGGCCGAGGCCGACCGGGGGCAGGGTGCAGGCCGAGTCGCCGGAGTGGATGCCGGCCTCTTCGAGGTGCTCCATGATGCCGCCGATGTAGAGCCGCTCGCCGTCGAAGAGCGCGTCGACGTCGATCTCCACGGCGTCGTCCAGGAACCGGTCGACCAGCAGCGGGAGCTCCGGGCCGATGATCGCCTGGTCGGCCATCCGGTCGAAGTAGTCCGCGAGCGACGGGGAGTCGTACAGGATCTCCATGCCGCGGCCGCCGAGCACGAACGACGGGCGGACGAGGACGGGGTACCCGATCTCCTCGGCCACCGTGGTCGCGCTCGCCAGGTCGTGGGCCGTGCCGTTGCGCGGTGCGAGCAGACCGGCGGCGTCGAGGATGGCGGAGAACTGCCCGCGCTCCTCAGCCGAGTCGATCGCGGTGGGGCTGGTGCCGAGGATCGGGATGCCCGCGGCCTCGAGCGGCTTCGCCAGCCCCAGGGCGGTCTGGCCACCGAGCTGCACGACGACACCGACGAGTTCGCCGGACGCGGCCTCGGCCTCGATGACCTCGAGGACGTCCTCGGCCGTCAGCGGTTCGAAGTACAGGCGGTCCGAGGTGTCGTAGTCGGTCGACACGGTCTCGGGGTTGCAGTTGATCATGATCGTCTCGAACCCGGCCGCGCTCAGCGCGAAGGACGCGTGCACGCAGGAGTAGTCGAACTCGACGCCCTGTCCGATGCGGTTCGGGCCGGAGCCGAGGATGACGACCTTCTTGCGGTCGCTCGGCGTGATCTCGGTCTCGGTGTCGTACGAGGAGTAGTGGTACGGCGTCAGGGCGGGGAACTCGCCGGCGCAGGTGTCGACGGTCTTGAAGACCGGTCGGATGCCCTGGGCGTGCCGCTCGTCACGGACCTGCTGCTCGGAGACCGGTGCCGCATCCGTGCTGCGCAGGCTCGCGATCTGGGCGTCGCTGAAGCCGTGCTCCTTCGCCCAGCGCATCGTGTCCGCGTCGAGGGTGTCGGCGGCCCGGACCTCGTCCGCGACCTCGTTGATGAGCACGATCTGGTCGATGAACCAGGGGTCGATCTTGGTGGCCTCGAAGACCTCGTCCGCGGTGGCACCCGCGACCAGGGCCTGCTGGACCGTGACGATGCGGCCGTCGGTCGGGATCGACGACTTCGCCAGCAGGGCGTCCTTGTCGAGCTCGGACGCCGGGGTGTCCCAGTGGAAGCTCGACCCGCGCTTCTCGAGCGAGCGCAGCGACTTCTGCAGTGCGGTGGCGTAGTTCCGGCCGATGGCCATCGCCTCGCCGACGCTCTTCATCGTCGTGGTCAGGGTGGCGTCGGCGGCCGGGAACTTCTCGAACGCGAACCGCGGGGTCTTCACGACCACGTAGTCGAGCGTCGGCTCGAAGCTCGCCGGGGTGACCTTCGTGATGTCGTTCTCGATCTCGTCGAGCCGGTAGCCGATCGCGAGCTTCGCGGCGATTTTGGCGATCGGGAAGCCCGTGGCCTTCGACGCGAGGGCCGACGAGCGGGACACGCGGGGGTTCATCTCGATGACGATGACGCGGCCGTTGGACGGGTCGACGGCGAACTGGATGTTGCAGCCACCGGTGTCGACGCCGACGCGACGGATGATGTCGATGCCGATGTTCCGCATGTTCTGGTACTCGCGGTCGGTCAGGGTCAGCGCGGGGGCGACCGTGATCGAGTCACCGGTGTGGACGCCGACCGGGTCGACGTTCTCGATGGAGCAGATGACGACGGTGTTGTCGTAGTTGTCGCGCATCAGCTCGAGCTCGTACTCCTTCCAGCCGAGGATGGACTCCTCGAGCAGGACCTCGGTCGTCGGGCTGGACTGCAGCCCGTCGCCGACGAAGCGGACGAGTTCGGCCTCGTTGTAGGCGAAGCCCGAGCCGAGGCCGCCCATGGTGAAGGACGGTCGGACGACCAGCGGGTACCCGAGGTCCTTCGCGAACTCCTTCGCTTCCTCCAACGTGTGCGCGATGTGGCTGCGGGCGACGTCGGCGCCGGACTCGAGCACGAGCTCCTTGAAGAGCTGACGGTCCTCGCCGCGCTGGATCGCCTCGACCTTGGCACCGATGAGTTCGACGCCGTGCTTGGCGAGGATGCCGGCCTCATCGAGCGCGATGGCCGCGTTCAGGGCCGTCTGGCCGCCGAGGGTCGGCAGGACGGCGTCCGGCTTCTCGATGCGGATGATCTCCTCGAGCGACGCGTTCGTGATCGGCTCGATGTAGGTCGCGTCGGCGAAGTCGGGGTCGGTCATGATCGTCGCCGGGTTCGGGTTGACCAGGATGACCCGGACGCCCTCGGCCCGGAGGACGCGGCACGCCTGGGTGCCGGAGTAGTCGAACTCGGCGGCCTGACCGATGACGATCGGGCCGGAGCCGATGACGAGGACGGAGTTGATGTCTGCGCGCTTGGGCATCAGTTCGCTTCCTTGGTGATGTCTGCTGCGGGGGTCGTGGCGTCGGCGGTGGCCGCGTCGAGCGGCTCCCCGTCGCGACGCTCGCGCACCATGTCCGCGAACCGGTCGAAGAGGTACATGCTGTCGTGCGGTCCGGCGGCGGCCTCGGGGTGGTACTGCACGCTGAAGGCCGGCACGTCGAGCGCGCGGAGGCCCTCGACCACGTTGTCGTTCAGCGAGTAGTGCGAGACCTCGACCCGACCGAACCCGGCCGGCGACTCGAGGACCTCACCGAGGGGCGCGTCGACCGCGAAGCCGTGGTTCTGGCTCGTGATCTCGACCTTGCCCGTGGTCGTGTCGAGCACCGGCTGGTTGATGCCGCGGTGACCGAAGGGCAGCTTGTAGGTGCCGAAGCCGAGCGCGCGGCCGAGCAGCTGGTTGCCGAAGCAGATGCCGAAGAACGGCCGGCCGGTGCGCAGGCTGTCCTGCAGCAGCTCCACCTGCGCGTCCGACGCGGCGGGGTCGCCGGGGCCGTTCGAGTAGAACAGGGCGTCCGGTGCGAGGGCTTCCAGCTCCGCAGCGGAGATGTCCTGCGGCACCACGTGCACCTCGAAGCCGCGGGCGGCGAGGTACCGGGTGGTCGAGGCCTTCACGCCGAGGTCGAGCACGGCCAGGGTGCCGATCTGCTCGCCGACGGCGGGGACGACGTAGGTCTCCGGGGTGGAAACGACCGCCGAGAAGCTCGCGCCGGCCATGGTCGCCTGCGACACGACCGCGTCCAGCTGCGACTCGGCCGACAGCGCCGCGTCCGGACCGCTGAAGACGCCGCCCTTCATGGCGCCGGCGTCACGGATGCGGCGGGTCAGTGCGCGGGTGTCGATGCCGGAGATGCCGACGATGCCGTCGCGCACCAGGTGGTCGTCGAGCGTGGCGTTCGCGCGGTGGTTCGACACCACGCGGCTGGGGTCGCGCACCACGTACCCGGCGACCCAGATGCGACGGGACTCGGGGTCCTCGTCGTTCACCCCGGTGTTGCCGATGTGCGGCGCGGTCTGCACCACGATCTGTCCGGCGTAGGAGGGGTCGGTCAGCGTCTCCTGGTAGCCGGTCATGCCGGTCGCGAAGACCACCTCGCCGAGCGTGCGCCCACGGGCGCCGTAGGCCCAGCCGTCGTACCGGGTGCCGTCTTCGAGGACCAGGACGGCCCGTTCGCGTGTCATGCTTTCTTCCCTTCGCCCGCGGTTCGCGGAGCATCGGCCGCAGTCGCCTGCGGCCCGGTCTCGGTCAGTCCCTGCAGGGCGTGCAGCGCGGCTGCGTCGCCCTCCGGGAACCGGAAGTAGGTGTCCAGGTCCGTCGCACCTGCGGCGCCGGTCGCCGTCCATCGCAGACGGACCAGTCCCCCGGGTTCGACCACTCGGTCGATCGCCCACGTGGATCGGTCGGCGCCGCGGACCGCGTCGCGCGCGATCCAGCGGTCGTCGGTACCGGCGAGGCGCATCACCACGCCGGTCGCGTGGACCGTCACCCCGCCGCGGCCGCGGAACCCGAGGCCGCCTGCGGTGATGCGTTCCAACGGCTGGTCGGCGCGGGTCGTCGCGACGGTGAACCCGTCCCACGACCCGACCGCCGGTGCCAGGTCGGCCGGCACGCGGACCGGAGGCACGGCTTCCGCCTGCTTCCTGGTCCGCGTCCGCCAGGTGCGCGCCATCGCGACGAACAGGGCGGCGACCGCGAGCAGGATCACCGCGCCGAGGAGCCAGCGCTGCGCGTCGCCGCTCATGCGCGCGCCCCTGTCCGGAGCGCCGCGGCGTGCGCCGCGATCGTGTCCGCGTCGACGACCCGGCCGTCGAGCACCGTCGCGTACCCCTGGTGGAAGGTCGCGACGACCCGGCCCGGCAGGGTCATGCCGAGGTACGGCGAGTTCTGCGACTGCCCGGCGAGGTCGGTGACCGCGAACTCGCGGCTGGCCGACGGGTCGTAGAGCGTGATCTCGGCGGGTGCTCCCTCGGCGATGCGCTGCCCGTGCCCTTCGACCTGCCCGATCCGCGCCGGCGCCTCGGACAGCACCCGCGCGACGTCGGCCCAGTCGAGCCGGCCGTCGTCGACCACGGCGGACTGCACCACGCTCAGCGCGGATTCGAGGCCGACCATGCCGTTCGCGGCGGCGGGCCACTCGCAGCACTTCGCCTCGGCGGTGTGCGGTGCGTGGTCGGTCGCGACGATGTCGATGGTGCCGTCGGCCAGGGCCGCGCGGAGCGCCTCGACGTCCTCGCGGGCGCGGAGCGGCGGGTTCACCTTGTAGCGGGCGTCGTAGCCGGGCGCACCGTCGTGGCCGGCGATGAGGTCCTCGGTGAGCACCAGGTGGTGCGGGGTGACCTCGGCCGTGACGTCGATGCCGCGGGACTTCGCCCACCGGATCACCTCGACGCTGCCGGCCGTCGAGACGTGGCAGACGTGCAGGCGTGCTCCGACGTGGTCGGCGAGCAGGACGTCGCGGGCGATGATCGCCTCTTCCGCGACGGCGGGCCACCCGGCGAGGCCGAGCTCCGAGGACAGCCGGCCCTCGTTCATCTGCGCGCCGATGGTCAGCCGGGGCTCCTGGGCGTGCTGCGCGAGCACCCCGCCGAAGCCCTTGATGTACTCGAGCGCGCGGCGCATGAGCAGCGGGTCGGCCACGCAGGAGCCGTCGTCCGAGAACACCCGGACCTTCGCACGCGAGGTCGCCATCGCGCCGATCTCGGACAGGTGCGTGCCCTGCAGCCCCTGCGACACGGCACCGATCGGGCGGACCGTCACGTAGCCGGCGTCGTCGCCGAGGGCCTGGACCTGCTCGACGACCCCGGCGGTGTCGGCGACGGGGCTCGAGTTCGCCATGGCGTTCACGGCGGTGAAGCCACCGGCGGCCGCAGCACGCGAGCCGGTGAGGACGGTCTCGGACTCCTCGTGGCCGGGCTCGCGCAGGTGCGTGTGGAGGTCCACGAGACCGGGCAGGGCGATGAGGCCGTCCGCGTCCACGGGGGTGGCGCCGACCGTGTCGAGACCGGACCCGACCGCGGTGATGCGCCCGGCCTCCAGACGGATGTCGGCACGCGAGCCGTCGACCAGCTGCGCGCCACGGATCAGGTGAGCGGTCATGCGGCGGACTCCTTCGCGTCGGTGCCGGTTCCGGCACTGCCCGTCAGGGCGAGGTAGAGGACGGCCATCCGGACCGAGACGCCGTTCTCGACCTGCTCGACGACCGTCGAACGGGGGTCGTCGGCGGCGACGCCGGCGATCTCGAGCCCGCGGTTCATCGGACCGGGGTGCATGATCAGCGTGCGCTCGGACAGCCGACCGAAGCGCGCCGCCGTCAGGCCCCAGTGCCGCGTGTACTCGCGCGGGTTCGGGAAGAAGGCGTCGTTCATGCGCTCCTGCTGGATGCGGAGCGTCATGACGACGTCCGGGTCCTCGGCGAGGGCCGTGTCGAGGTCGTGGTGCACCGCGGCGCCGAACGGCGTCGGGGTGGCGGGCAGCAGCGTCGGCGGCGCGGCGAAGGTCACGCTCGCGCCGAGGGTGCGGAGCAGCCAGGCATTCGAACGGGCAACTCGGCTGTGCAGCACGTCGCCGATGATCAGGACGCGCACGCCGTCGAGGCCCTGGCCGCGCGAGCCGGCACCGTGCAGGCGGCGGCGCATGGTGAAGGCGTCGAGCAGTGCCTGCGTCGGGTGTTCGTGGGTGCCGTCACCGGCGTTGACCACCGGCACGTCGATCCAGTCGGCGTCGGCGAGCACCCGCGGCGCGCCCGATGCACCGTGGCGCATGACGATGCCGTCGATGCCCATCGCGCCGAGGGTCTGCACGGTGTCCTTCAGGGATTCGCCCTTCGAGACGCTCGAGCCCTTCGCGGCGAAGTTCAGGACGTCGGCGGACAGGCGCTTCGCGGCGGCTTCGAACGAGATGCGCGTGCGCGTGGAGTCCTCGAAGAACAGGTTCACCACGGTCTTGCCGCGCAGGGCCGGGAGCTTCCGGACCTCGCGCGTGTTGACCTCGGCCATCTCCTCGGCGACGTCGAGGATGTGGACGGCCTGGTCGCGGGACAGGTCGGCGGTGGAGAGCAGGTGCCGCATCACGCCACCCCCTGCTCGATGAACACGGTGTCGTCGCCGTCGGTCTCGGCCAGGTGCAGCGTGACCCGCTCGTCGGACGCCGTCGGCAGGTTCTTGCCCACGTGGTCCGCGCGGATCGGCAGCTCGCGGTGGCCGCGGTCGACGAGCACGGCGAGCCGGACGGCACGCGGCCGGCCGATGCCCTGCAGCGCGTCGAGCGCGGCGCGGACGGTGCGGCCGGAGTACAGCACGTCGTCGACGAGCACGACGACCTTGCCGTCGATGCCGCCGGCGGGGATCACCGTCCGGTGCGGCGCGCGGCCGATGCCGTGGCCGAGGTCGTCGCGGTGCATGGTGACGTCGAGCGTGCCGACACGCTCCGTCCCGATGCCGCCGGCGGCCGAGGACCACTCCGGCTCGATGCCGGCCAGGATCCGGCCGAGGCGTTCCGCCAGGACGGCGCCGCGGGTCGGGATGCCGAGGAGCACGAGGTCCGAGCCCCCGTGGTTGGCTTCGAGGATCTCGTGCGCGATGCGTGTCAGGGCACGCGTGATGTCGGGCTGTTGCAGGACCGTTCTGGTTCCCACGTCGACCCCCTTCCCCGCCTCACTGGACGGCATTAAAGGATGCTGACGTGGTCAACCCTACCGGGACTCCTGGTCTCCTGCGACCGTCCGACCGGACGGTGCACGACCGCCGGCGACGGCCCCGAGCACGCCGTTGACGAAGCCGGCGGAGTCCTCGGTGGACAGCGACTGCGCGAGCTCGACCGCCTCGGCGATGGCGACGGCGTCGGGCACCTCCGGGTTGAACCGGAGCTCCCAGACGGCCATCCGCAGGATGCAGCGGTCGAGGACCGGCATCCGGGCGATCGACCAGCCCTGGGCGTGGTCGACGATGACGGAGTCGATCTCGTGACGGGCATCGTCGACACCCGTGACGATCTGGCGGGCGTAGTCCCAGCTGGAGGCACGCTCCGGCTGGTCCAGGTGCCGGACCGTCTCGGTGGCGAGCACGTCCGCGATCGGCAGCTCACGCACCTCGGCGACGTACAGCATGTCGAGGGCGCGCTTGCGGGCCTTCGAACGAGCACTCATACGGTCAGCGCCTAGGAGTTGACGCGGCCGAGGAAGCTGCCGTCGCGCGTGTCGATCTTCACCAGGGTGCCGCTCTCCAGGTACAGCGGGACCTGGATGCGGTGGCCGGTCGCGATGATGGTCGCGTCCTTGGTGCCGCCGGAGGAGCGGTCGCCCTGCAGGCCGGGCTCGGTCTCGACCTCGGTGACGATCGACGTCGGGAGCTCGACGTACAGCGGGTTGCCCTCGTTCATCGCGATGGTGACCATCGCGGACTCGAGCAGGTAGTTCTTGGCGTCGCCGACCACGGTCGCGGAGACCGGGATCTGGTCGTACGTGTCGGTGTCCATGAACACGTAGGAGTCGCCGTCCTCGTAGAGGAACTGGTAGTCACGACGGTCGACGACGGCGGTGTCGATCTTCGCGCCGGCGTTGAACGTGCGGTCGACGACCTTGCCGGAGACGACGTTCTTGAGCTTCGTGCGGACGAACGCGCCGCCCTTGCCCGGCTTGACGTGCTGGAACTCGACGACCGACCACAGCTGGCCGTCGATGATGAGAACGGCGCCGTTCTTGATGTCTGTGGTACTGGCCATGAGTCGTCGGTGTCCCGTTCGGTCGTGTTGTGAAGTGTCCTCGGGCCGCGGACGGCCCCGGACGAGTGTAGCGGACGCCCGCCCGGCGGCCGGAGCGGTGCGCGTGCGTGCTGGACGCGCCGGTCACGGACGGGCGCCGGGCCCGCGGTCAGCGCCGCCGTCGGGCGAGCCAGGCGTCGATCGCCGCCCAGCCGAGCAGCACCACCGCCGCTCCCCCGAGCAACCCGCCCGCGACCCCGGTGGACAGGGCCGCCGTCGGTCGCGCCGGCAACGACAGGTAGACGATCGCCAGGATCCCCGCCCCCGCACCGAGCAGCACGAGCAGGATGCGCCGGATCATCCCGGACACGAGCTGCCGGTCGCGGCTGTCCGCGAAGAGCCGGATGTTCACCGTGAACCGGCCGGTCTCGATCGCCTCGCCGATGCGGTCCACCCGGCGGGGCAGGCGACGGGCAGCCGACACGACGCCGAGCAGCTCCTTCGCCGCCAGGTCGCGGAGCTTGCCCGGCCGGAGCTGGTCGGTGATCTGCTCCCGGGCGAGTCCGCGGGACTCCTCGAGCAGGTCGAACGACGGCGCGAGCGTGCGGAGCGTGCCCTCGAAGATGGCCAGGGCGCGGGCCGCGGCGACGAAGTCCGGCGGCGGCTTCAGCCGGTACCGCCCGAAGACCTCGACCGCGTCGTCCACGGTGTCGACGCCGATGCGTGCACCCGGGCCGAGCTCGTCCGCGACGAAGCGGGCGATGTCCCGACGGAAGTCGGGCTCGTCGTGCGCATCGCGCACGGGTGCCATCCGCAGGACCGCATCGGCGATCCGGGACGTGTCGTCCTGCAGGTACGCGGCCAACAGGTCCTGGACCGTGTCCCGGAGACCCGGGTCGAGCCTCCCGACCGATCCGAAGTCGATCAACGCGGGCCGACCATCGGGCAGCACCAGGACGTTCCCCGGGTGCAGGTCCGCGTGGTACAGGCCGTCGAAGACCACCTGGCGCAGGAAGGCGCGGAGGATCGCGCGCATCGGCGCGTCGAGGTCGCGCTCGGAACGCTCGGCGCGGATCGCGCTGAGCGTGTCGCCCTCCAGGAACTCCATCACCAGCACACGCCGGCCGGACAGGTCCGGGTAGGGGTCCGGGAACCGGACCTCGTCCGGACGCGCGCTGCGGGCCTGGGCCGCACGCAGCGCGGTGAGGTTCCGGAGCTCGGAGACGAAGTCGACCTGCCGGATCAGGTCGTCCGCGTACTGGCCGGCGATGTCCTGCACGCCGACCTGCCGCGCCTCGGTCGACCACCGGGCCATGAACCGGACGACCCGCAGCGCGATGTCGACGTCGCGGCGCACCGCGGCGTCGATCCCCGGCCGCTGCACCTTCACGGCGACCGCGGTGCCGTCGGGCAGCCGGGCGCGGTGCACCTGCGCGATGGACGCCGCTGCGACGGGCACCGGGTCGAAGGTCGCGAACACCTGGTCGACCGGGGCACCGAGCTCCTGCTCGAGGAGCGCACGGACCTCGTCGGCCGGCGCCGCCGTGACGTTCCGCTGCAGGTGGGCGAGTCCCTCGGTCCACTCCTCGGGCAGCAGGTCGTCACGGGTGGACAGCAGCTGGCCCATCTTCACGAATCCACCACCGGCTTCCTCCAACGCCCGGCGCAGGTGCTCGGCCTGGTCGCGACGCAGGTCCGACGTTGCCGGGTCGTGCGAGAAGTCGAGACGACGGAACGGCACCAGGTGGTGGCGGCGGGCGATCGAGAGGAGTTCGGTGAAGCGTCGACCACGGGAGCGCAGGGTGCCGGTGTCGGCATCGCGCGGGCCGGAGAGGTCGCTCAGTCGGGGTGGGGTGGGCACGCCCGCCAGTCTGCTCCCCGGTGCTGGGTCCGCAGCGTGCGGGTGGTGCCGTCCGTCACGTCGTCCTGTCGTCCTCCACAGCCTGGAGGCCCGGCGCGGCTTCCACAGGTCGGCGCGGGCCCGGCGCGGGGCGCGGTCTCGGAGTGGATTCGTCAGGTCCTGCGCTGACCGAGCAGGCTAGACGCCGACCTCCTGGTAGGCGGTGAAGAGCAGGTGGTCCTCGGGGCCCTCGAGCACGACGGGCTTGCCGACGCCGTCCAGGATGATGAACCGCAGCATGCCGGCACGGGCCTTCTTGTCGCGACGCATCGTGGCGAGCAGCCCCTGCCACCGCCCGACACCGTACGAGGTCGGCAGGTCGAGCGACTCGAGGATCGCCCGGTGCCGGTCGACCGTGGCGTCGTCCAGGTGGCCGGTCAGTCGGGCGAGCTCGGCGGCGAACACCATGCCGACCGACACCGCTGCACCGTGGCGCCACTGGTACCGCTCAGCGTGCTCGATCGCATGCCCGAGGGTGTGCCCGTAGTTCAGGATCTCGCGTCGGCCCTGCTCCGTGAAGTCGTCCGAGACGACCTCGGCCTTGAGCGCGATGGCGAGCTCGACGACCCGGCGGAACTCCGGCGTCGTCGGGTCGGTGACCCGGTCGACGTCGGCCTCGACGATGTCCAGGATCTCGGGCACGGCGATGAACCCGGCCTTCACGATCTCGGCGAACCCGGTCAGGATCTCGTTGCGCGGCAGCGTGCGGGCGAGGTCGAGGTCCACGACGACGGCACGGGGAGCGTAGAAGGCGCCCACCATGTTCTTGCCCTCGTTCGTGTTGATGCCCGTCTTGCCGCCGACGCTGGCGTCCACCATGCCGAGCACGCTGGTCGGGACGGCCACGTACGGCACACCGCGCAGCCAGGTCGCGGCGACGAAGCCGGCCAGGTCGGTGACGGCACCGCCACCGAGGCCGATGACCGCGTCGGTACGGGTGAAGTCGGCCTGTCCCATGATCTGCCAGCAGAACGCCGCGACCTCGACGCGCTTGGCGCCCTCGGCATCGGGGACCTCGGCGATCAGGGCTTCGAGCCCGGCCTCGACCAGGAGCGCGCGGAGCTCGTTCGCCCGGGCACCGAGCGTCGGCGAGTGCACGATGAGGACCTTGGCGACACGCGGGCCCAGGATCGCGGGCAGGGCGCCGAGCAGGTCCGTGCCGACGGCCACCGTGTAGCCGTCGTCACCGCCGACCCGGATCTCGGTGGTCCCGGCGGGCAGGGTCGACTCGGTCACGGTGCTCCTTCGGTGCTGGTGGTGCTGCTGGTCGTGCTGCCGGGCGCGGCGGTGGTGCCGGCGTCGCTGCGCAGCCACGTGACGACCTCGTCGACCACGCGGGACATCGGCCGGCGCGACGTGTCGACCACGACGTGCGCGAGTTCGGCGTAGGTGGCGGCCCGCTCGTCCATGATCGTCTGCCAGGCGTCCATCCCGCCGTTTGCCAGCAACGGCCGGTCGGACCCGGCGATCCGGTCGGCGACGGCCTCGGGCGACACGGTGAGCAGGACGATGCGCGCTCCGCTCAGGGCCTGCCGGGTGTCCGCGTGGGTGACGGCTCCCCCGCCCACGGCGATGACGCCGCCGGTGGCCAGCGCCGCCCGGACCGCCTGGGCCTCGAGGGCGCGGAACGCCGGCTCACCGCGGTCGGCGAAGATCCCGGGGATCGGCCCGTGCTCGCGCACGATGACCCGGTCGGTGTCCGTGAACGGGACGCCGAGGGCCTTCGCCACCCGCTTGCCGACGCTCGACTTGCCGGCACCCATCGGGCCGATGACGACCACCGGCGCGTCGGCGCGTCGGACGTCGGTGCTCACAGGTCGGTCGACGTCGCCGACGGTTCGGTCCGGCGCGTGCGCAGGGTCTCCGGGATCGCGGCGAGGTAGGCGTCGAGGTTGCGCTTCGTCTCGACGACGTTGTCGCCACCGAACTTCTCGAGCACCGCGTCGGCGAGCACCAGGGCCACCATCGCCTCGGCGACGACACCCGCAGCCGGGACGGCGCAGACGTCCGAGCGCTGGTGGTGCGCCGAGGCGTCCTCACCGGAGACGACGTCCACCGTGTGCAGGGCGTGCGGGATGGTCGCGATCGGCTTCATCCCGGCGCGGACACGCAGCACGGTGCCCGTGGACATCCCGCCCTCGGTCCCACCGGCGCGGTCGCTCGTGCGGTAGATCTCGCCGTCCTCGCGGTACAGCTCGTCGTGCGCGGCAGAGCCCCGGCGGCCGGCGGTCGCGAAGCCGTCACCGACCTCGACCCCCTTGATGGCCTGGATCCCCATGATCGCGGCGGCCAGGCGGGCATCGAGCCGGCGGTCCCAGTGCACGTGCGAGCCGAGGCCCGGCGGGACGCCGTAGAACAGCACCTCGACGACGCCGCCCAGGGTGTCGCCGTCCTTCTTCGCGGCCTCGACCTCGGTGACCATGCGGGCGGAGGTCTCGGCGTCGAAGCAGCGCAGCTGGTCCTCGTCGAGGCGGTCCACGTCGTCGGGAAGCGGCAGGTCCGTGCCGTCGGGGACCCGGACGGTCCCGACCTGCAGCGTGTGCGCCACCGAGCGGATGCCGAGTTCGGCCAGGAACGACTTCGCGACGGCACCGAGCGCCACGCGTGCGGCGGTCTCGCGGGCACTCGCCCGCTCCAGGATCGGGCGCGCTTCGTCGAAGCCGTACTTCTGCATGCCGACCAGGTCAGCGTGGCCCGGACGCGGACGGGTGAGCGGCGCGCTCCGCCCGCGGGACATCTCGGTGGACTCGATCGGCTCGGGGTTCATGACCTCGACCCACTTCGGCCACTCGGTGTTGCCGATGCGGATCGCGATGGGGCTGCCGAGCGAGTAGCCGTGCCGGACACCGCCGGACACGTGCAGCTCGTCCTGCTCGAACTTCATCCGCGAGCCACGGCCGTAGCCGAGCTTGCGGCGCGCGAGATCGGCACGGATGGACTCGAACGACACCGGGACACCCGCGGGCAGGCCCTCGAGCATGGCGATCAGTTCGGGTCCGTGGGACTCACCAGCAGTCAACCAACGAAGCATGCCGCAATCCTCCCACAGCGTTGGTCCGTGCGACGTCGTCGCCTACTGGTAGTCGGGGTGCGCCCGCAGCCACGCCTGGAACTGCTCGACCGCCACCAGGTGCTGGTCGTAGGTGTCCGAGAAGACGGTCTTGCCCGACTCCAGGTCGACCGTCACGAAGTACAGCCACTTGCCCGGGGCCTCGTTCGTCACGGCCTTGATCGCGATGTCCCCGGGGTTGGAGATCGGTGCGGGCGGCAGTCCTTCGTGCACGTAGGTGTTGTACTCGTTCGAGGCGTCCGCACGCTCGGCGTCGGTGGTCGTCACGGTGTGCGTGTTGCCCGTGCCGTACGCGACCGTGGCGTCGGACTGCAGCTTCATCCCCTGGTCGAGGCGGTTCTGGAACACCCGGGCGACCTTGGGGTAGTCGGCTGCGAGACCGGCTTCCTTCTGCACCAGCGACGCGAAGACGATGGTGCGCTCCTGGTCGGCCTCCTTGACGCCGGCGGCGGACAGGTGCTCCTTCATGGTGTCGACCATCGACTTGAAGTACTGCTCGGCGGTCCAGCCCGGGTTGATCGGGTAGGTCGCAGGGAAGAGCCAGCCCTCGAGCGTCGTGACGCCGGACGGCAGGTCGTAGGCCGACAGGTCCTTCGCGGCCGCGTCGACCTGCTTCTCGGTCAGGCCGGCCTTCGAGACCATCCCGGCCTTGATGTCGGCGAGTGCCGTGCCCTCCGGGATGATGATCGACGCCTGGACGCGGTTGTCCTTGTCCTGCAGGGCCACCAGCGCGGACTTCGAGCTCATCTGCTTCTTCAGCGCGTACGAACCGGGCTGGAACTGCACGTCCGGCGAGGCCAGCAGGAGCTTGTAGAACACCTTCGAGTCCTTGACGACGCCGCTGCGCTGCAGCGTCGCGGCGACGTTCTCGCCGATGTCGCCCTGCTTGATCGTGATGGTCACCTTCGAGGTGCCGTTGCCCGTGTAGTCGTCGGGCTCCTGCGCGCCGCTGATCGCCGCGATGAGCTGCTGGATCTTGGGTGCGGCGAACGTGTACGCCCCGACGCCGGCAGCGAGCACGACCGCGACGATGACGAGCCCCGCGACGAGCGGTCCGCGCCGGCGCTTCGGCCGTGGCTCGCGGGGCGGCCTGGAGGCGCGTCCTCCGCCGCCTCGTCCCCCGCGTCCGCCGCCTCCCGCGGCACCACCGCCGCCGGTCGCGTCACCGTCGTCCGTCCCGTCGGCTCCGGATCCGCCGGCCGCGGCGGTCGCCGCGGACTCGGTCGGCAGCTCGCCGGTCAGCAGTGCGGCGACCTCGGGGTGCAGGTCTTCGGGGCGGGTGGCGATCGGTGCGTCGGCGGGGGACGCAGGGCGTTCGTCGCGTGCGGCTGCCGGCGCGTCGTTGGTCCGTTCGGCGACCGGCGCGTCGTTGGTCCGTTCGGCGGCCGACGGCTCGTCGGTCGCTGCGACGCGGGCTCGTTCAGCCTCGAGGGCGCGGGCTTCGCGTCGGGACATCGGGGGCGCCGGCGGTGGGGTCACCCGACCAGCGTCGTCGCGGTCATCGGTGCCTGTCGTGCGGTCGGAAGTCGCCTTCCGCCGCTCGGCGTCGTTGCCGGGCGCGATGATCGCGTTCCAGTCCAGATCGTCTGCCAACGTCCTCGGTCTCTCGGTCGGGAACTCCACCTGGGCACCGTCGTCCTCACAGCTGACGACGAGAGCACCCATGTGCGGTACCGGGCAGCCCTGTCAGGGAAGCGTGGTGCCCGGAGGGGCACCGGCACTGCGCTCGTGGTCGAGCGCGTGTTGCAGAATGATAACAGCGGCTGCTTGGTCGATCACGGCCCGGGACTTCTTCGTGTTCTTGCCGGCCTGGTGCAGCCCTCGCTGGGCGGTCACGGTCGACAGTCGTTCGTCGACCAGGCGCACCGGCCGACGCGCCGCGATCCGGGCCGCGAACACGCGAGCGTCCTCGGTGGAGGCCGTGTCCCCGCCCGACATCGACAGCGGCAGTCCGACGACGACCTCGAGCACGTCGTACTCGTCCGCGAGCTCCAGGATGCGCCGGAGGTCCCTCGAGTCGTCACGACGGACGGTCTCGACCGGCGTGGCCAGCAGGCCGTCGCGGTCGCACACGGCGACCCCGATCCGGGCGCGTCCGACGTCCACGCCGAGCCGCCGCCCGGACCGGATGCCCACGGTCAGCCCGCGAGCCGTGCGGTCACGGCACGCAGCGCCGCGGGGAGCGCTGCTGCGTCGGTCCCGCCGCCCTGCGCCAGGTCCGGCTTGCCGCCGCCACCGCCACCGAGCACGCCGGCGGCCTCCTTCGCGAGGGGGCCCGCCTGCACGCCCGCAGCACGGGCGGCGTCGTTGGTCGCGACGATCACGATCGGCTTGCCGCCCACGACGGCACCGAGCACGACGACGGCCGCGCCGTCACCGAGCTGGCCCCGCACGCCGGTGGCGAGCGAGCGCAGGTCGTCGCCGGACTGCAGGCCGTCGACCGTCTCGGCGACCACGGTGGTGGCACCGACGGTGGTGGCGTTCCGGGCGATGGCGGGCACGCGCTGCTGCAGGTTCGCCGACTCGTACTCGGCGAGCTTCTTCTGGGCGGACCGGAGGTCCTCCATCAGGTTCTGCACGCGGGCCGGCAGGTCGGCACGGGGAGCCTTGAGCGCGCTGGAGAGCTGCGACACGATCGTGCGCTCGACGGCGAGGTCGCGGAACCCCTCGAGCCCGACCAGCGCCTCGACGCGGCGGTTCGTCGAACCGACGCTCGACTCCCCCACCAGGTTGACGAGCCCGATCTGCGCGCTCGAGGCGACGTGCGTACCACCGCAGAGCTCGCGTGACCACGGGCCGCCGATGTCGACCATGCGGACCTCGGCGCCGTACTTCTCACCGAACAGGGCCTGTGCCCCGAGGGCCTTCGCCTCGTCGATGGGCAGGATGCGCGTGGAGACCTCGAGGTCGGTGCGGATCGCGGTGTTCACGACCTCCTCGATCTCGGAGCGCGTCTCGAGCGAGACCGGCTGCGACCACGAGAAGTCGAGGCGCATGTAGCCGGACTTGTTGTACGAACCGGCCTGCAGCGCCTCCGGCCCGAGGATGTCGCGGAGCGCCGCGTTCACCAGGTGCGTCGCGGAGTGCGCCTGGGTCGCGCCGCGGCGGTACTCCGCGTCGACGACGGTGCTCGCGGCGTCACCGACGGCGACCTCGCCGGAGCGGACCTGGACGGTGTGGCTCCACAGTCCGGAGACCGGTCGCTGGACGTCGAGGACCTCGAGGTCGAACCCGTTGCCGACGATCGAGCCCTGGTCGGCGTCCTGGCCGCCCGACTCGGCGTACAGGGAGGTCTCGCCGAGGATGACCTCGGCGATGTCACCGGCGACCGCACGGTCGACGCTCACACCGCCGACGATGATGCCGAGCACGCGCGTCTCGGCCTCGAGCGCGTCGTAGCCGAGGAACGTCGTCTCGCCCTTGGCCCGGAACGCGCTGTACACGCTCAGGTCGGCGATCGCGGTCTTCTTGCTCTTCGCGTCGGCCTTCGCCCGGGCACGCTGCTCGGACATCAGGGTCTCGAACGCCGTGCGGTCGACGTGGACCCCGGCTTCCTCGGCCATCTCCATCGTCAGGTCGATGGGGAACCCGAAGGTGTCGTGCAGCAGGAACGCCGTGTCGCCGCCGATCGACGGGGCGCCGTCCTGCTTCGCACGCTCGACGGCGACGTCGAGGATGGTCGTGCCCTGCGCCAGGGTGCGGAGGAAGGTCTCCTCTTCCGCGTAGGCGATGCGGGAGATCCGGTCGTAGTCGGACGCCACCTCGGGGTAGGCGTCGCGCATGGCGTCGCGGGACGCCGGGAAGAGCTCGGGGAACGTGGGTGCCTCGACACCGAGCAGGCGCATCGCGCGGACGGTGCGACGGAGCAGACGACGGAGGATGTACCCGCGGCCCTCGTTCGACGGGCTCACGCCGTCGGCGATGAGCATCAGCGAGGAACGGACGTGGTCGGCGATGACGCGCATCCGCACGTCGTCCTCGTGCACCGCGCCGTAGCGTCGGCCGGAGATCTCGGCTGCGCGGTCGAGCACCGGCCGCACCTGGTCGATCTCGTACATGTTGTCGACGCCCTGCTTGATGAAGGCGACGCGCTCGAGCCCCATGCCGGTGTCGATGTTCTTGTTCGGCAGCTCGCCGGTGATCTCGAAGTCGTACTTCGACCGCACGTCGGCGATCTGGTACTGCATGAAGACGAGGTTCCAGATCTCCACGTAGCGGTCGTCGTCCGTCGCCGGGCCGCCGTCGATGCCGTACTCGGGGCCACGGTCGAAGAAGATCTCCGAGCAGGGACCCGCGGGTCCGGGCTGTCCGGTCGACCAGTAGTTGGTGTCCTTGCCGAGGCGCTGGATCCGCTCGTCGGGCAGCGACGAGTGCTGCTTCCAGAAGCCGATCGCCTCGTCGTCCTCTTCGTAGACGGTGACCCAGAGGTCGTCCGGCGAGAAGCCGAGTCCGCCGTCGGTCTCCGGGTTGGTCAGGAACTCCCAGGCGAACTGGATCGCCTGCTCCTTGAAGTAGTCGCCGAACGAGAAGTTCCCGTTCATCTGGAAGAACGTGCCGTGGCGAGGGGTCTTGCCGACCTCTTCGATGTCGTTCGTGCGGATGCACTTCTGCACGCTCGTCGCCCGCGGGAACGGCGCCGGGATGAGACCGGTCAGGTACGGGATGAACGGCACCATGCCGGCGACCGTGAAGAGGAGCGACGGGTCGTCGGAGACGAGGGACGCGGACGGGACGACGGTGTGGCCGCGGTCACCGAAGTACTGGAGCCAACGGCGGCGGATCTCTGCGGTCTGCATGGTGCTTCCTGGGTTCAGGTCGTGGGTGGAGGAGGGTCGAGGCTGCTCGGTCGGAGCGCTCAGACGTCGGTCCGGAGCTCGGCCTCGCGCGACCGGTAGCCGTCCGCGACGGCACCCGTGAAGGCCTTCGTCCTGGCGTTCACCTCGGCGAAGAGCCGGGCGCCACCGGAGGTCTGGGCGACCCGGTGTGCGACGGCGAACCCGATGACGATGCCGACGGCGACGAAGAACAGCTGCTTCACGGTGCCTCTCCCTCTGTGCACCCGGGCGGTGCATGCCCGGACAAGCTTAGTCGCCGGTGCCGGAACGCCGAACGGCGGGTCGCCCTCGAGAGGACGACCCGCCGTTCGGGTGTGATCAGTGGATCAGCGAGCTGCGTAGTACTCGACGACGAGCTGCACTTCACAGGTCACGGGGACCTCGGCGCGCTTCGGGCGACGCACGAGGCGGGCCTGGAGCTTCTCGATCTCGACCTCGAGGTAGCCCGGGACCTTCGGGAGGACTTCCTGGTGGCCACCGGCAGCGGCGACCTGGAAGGGCTCCATCGACTCGGACTTCGCCTTGACGTGGATCAGCTGGCCCTCCTTGACGCGGAAGGAGGGGCGGTCGACGAGCTTGCCGTCGACCAGGATGTGGCGGTGCACGATCAGCTGACGGGCCTGCGCGGTGGTGCGGGCGAAGCCGGCGCGGACCACGAGGGCGTCGAGGCGCTGCTCGAGGAGCTCGACCAGGTTCTCACCGGTCAGGCCCTTCGTCTTGCGGGCCTCTTCGAAGACGATGCGGAGCTGCTTCTCGCGGATGCCGTACTGGGCGCGCAGACGCTGCTTCTCACGGAGGCGGACGGCGTAGTCGCTGTCCGCACGACGGCGCGTACGGCCGTGCTCACCGGGCCCGTAGGGGCGCTTCTCGAGGTAACGGGCAGCCTTCGGCGTCAGCGGGATGCCGAGTGCGCGCGACAGGCGGGTCTTGCTGCGGGTACGTGACTTGGTAGACACAGGGTCCTTTTCTCTGTTCGAACTGAATACTCACCGGAGGCCGGGCACGCGAGTGCCGGTGGCCCCGACGACGGGATCCAGAGGGATGAGCCTGTGGGATCGGACGGCTACAGTCCGAACCTCTGCCCCCGTACCACCGGAGTGGCACTCTGTCCTCGACGCAGCCGTGCTCGAGGACCAGGACGTAGGCCCGGCAATGCTAGCAGCATCGGGGCGAGCGCAGAAGCACCGACGCTAGTGGCCGCGTGTGATCTTCCGGAGTCGTTCGAGCCGCGGCCCGACCTCGCGCTCGTAGCCGTTGGCCGTCGGCGTGTAGTACTCGGTGCCCTCGAGTGCGTCCGGCAGGTACTGCTGCTCGGCGACCCCGTGCTCGGCGTCGTGGGAGTAGACGTACCCCTTGCCGTGCCCGAGGCGCTTCGCCCCGGCGTAGTGCGCGTCGCGCAGGTGCATCGGGACCGTGCCCATGCGCCCCGCCTTGACGTCGGCCATCGCCTGGTTGATGCCGTTGTAGGCGGCGTTCGACTTCGGCGCCGTCGCCAGGTACACGACGGCCTCGGCCAGCGGGATCCGCCCCTCTGGCATCCCGATGAGCTGCACGGCCTGGGCCGCGGCGACCGCGATGGGGAGCGCCTGGGGGTCGGCCATGCCGATGTCCTCGGACGCGGAGATGATGATCCGGCGCGCGATGAACCGGGAGTCCTCGCCTGCCTCGATCATCCGGGCGAGGTAGTGCAGGGCCGCGTCGACGTCGCTCCCCCGCACCGACTTGATGAACGCGCTGATGACGTCGTAGTGCTCGTCGCCCTGTCGGTCGTAACGCAGCAGGGCCCGGTCGACCGCGGCCGCGACGGTGTCGGCGTCGACGACGGGCACGGTGTCGTCGTCCTCGTCCTGCGCGGCGGTGGCCGACGCCGCCGCGGCCTCGAGCGCGGTCAGGGCACGTCGGGCGTCGCCGGACGCGAGGCGGATGATCGCACTGCGGGCTTCGTCACCGAGGACGACGGCACCGCCGAGCCCGCGGGGGTCCTCCACCGCGCGGTCGACCAGCATGCCGAGGTCGGGATCGGTGAGCGGTTTGAGCGTCAGGAGCAGCGAGCGGGACAGCAGGGGCGAGATGACCGAGAACGACGGGTTCTCGGTGGTGGCGGCGATCAGGATGACCCACCCGTTCTCGACGCCGGGCAGCAGGGCGTCCTGCTGGGCCTTGCTGAACCGGTGGATCTCGTCGAGGAACAGCACCGTGGTCGACCCGTACAGGTCCCGGTGGGTCAGCGCCTTCTCCATGACCTCGCGCACGTCCTTCACGCCGGCGGTCACGGCGGAGAGCTCGACGAACTCGCGACCGGACTGCCGTGCGATGGCCTGCGCCAGCGTGGTCTTGCCGGTGCCCGGCGGTCCCCACAGGATCACGGAGACCCCGCCGGGGTTCTCACGCGTGCCGGTGGCGAGCTGCACCAGGGGCGAACCCCGGCCGAGCAGGTGCTGCTGACCGGCGACCTCGTCGAGGCTGGTGGGGCGCATCCGGACGGCGAGCGGGACGGAACCCTGCGCGAGACCGGCGCGACCACCCGTGGTGGGCGCGTGCATTCCCGAACGATCCGCTGCCATCCTGCAATCGTAGGCCGGTCCACCGACGCAGGCCGCGCCTCCCGCCAGGTGGTGGTGGTGACCGTTCGGCTACGCTCGTTGCACACTGCGACGAGAGGGCAGACCAGCACCGTGGCACCGAAGAACCCAGCGCGTGACAACCGTGAGGCGCGCGAGCGCCTCCGCCTCTACCAGGCCCGCCAGGGGCTCCACGAGCGGCAGCGACGCCGCCGCGTGCGGGACAACCTGATCGGCGCCGGTGCCCTCGTCCTCGTCGCGGCCCTCGCCACCGGGTCGCAGCTCGCCTTCGCCGGGTCGCGGGGGTCGGACGCCCCGGCCCCGAGCGCCTCCGCGTCGTCGACGGCCACGCCGTCGCCCAGCGCCACTGCCGGCAACACCGGCGACGTGCCGAGCAAGTCGATCGCGAAGGGCGCGACCTGGACCGGCACGCTCACGCTCAACAAGAGCATCGACCTCGGCATCGAGCTGGACGGTGCCAAGGCGCCGCAGGCCACGAGTGCCGAGATCTCGCTGATCCGTGAGCAGTTCTACAACGGCACCACCTGCCACCGGCTCGCCGACAGCGACGGCCTGAAGTTCCTGCAGTGCGGCTCCGCGAACGGCGACGGCACCGGCGACGCCGGCTTCGAGTACGGCCCGCTCGAGAACGTGCCGGAGGACGGCGTCTACGAGAAGGGCACCATCGCGATCGCGCGGTCGGACTCCCCGTACTCGCAGTCGACGCAGTTCTTCATCGTCTACGGGGACACCACGCTCGACGGCTCCACGGGCGGCTACACGGTCGTCGGCAAGGTCACGAGCGGTCTGTCCGAGCTCGAGTCGGAGATCGCCGCGAAGGGCATCGCGTCCCCCGGCAGCGACGGCACCGGTGAGCCGAAGGTGGCGACGGAGATCACCGACGCGACCATCGCGGAGCAGAAGTAGTCCACAACCCGTCGCACCGGTCGGGCGGCGGAGCCCGTCCGTGCAATAGGCTGACGACCTGACCGTGCCGACGGTGACGTCGGCGATGCACGACCACGATCGAGGCGAGACCTGTGGGATCTGACGAAGCAACGACCTGGGGGCGGGTCGACGAGAACGGGACCGTGTACGTCCGGTACGAAGAGACCGAACGTGCTGTCGGTGAGTACCCGGACGCCACCCCCGAAGAAGCCCTCGCCTACTTCGCGCGGAAGTACGCCGACCTCGAGGGGCAGGTGAAGATCGCCGAGCAGCGCGTCCAGCGCGGTGCGTCGGCGAACGACGTCGCCCGGACGGTCGAGCACCTGACGGCCCTGGTCGCCGACGCGCGGGTGGTGGGTGACATCAAGTCGCTCGAGACCCGCGTCGGCGTCCTCGCCGAGCAGCTCGGCTCGCTCACCAAGGAGCAGGCGGAGCAGGCGCAGCAGGCCCTGCAGGACGCCCTGGCGCACCGCACCGCCCTGGTGGAGGAAGCCGAGGCACTCGCCGCGGTGGACCCCGCACGCGCGCAGTGGAAGCAGATCACGGCGCAGCTCGACGACGTGTTCGCGCGCTGGCAGCAGCACCAGCACGACGGGCCGCGGATCCCCAAGAACGAGGCGAACGACCTGTGGAAGCGGTTCCGCGCAGCGCGGTCCACCGTCGACCAGCACCGTCGTGCCTTCTACTCCGAGCTGGATGCACAACACCGTGACGCCCGGACCCGCAAGCAGGAGCTCGTGGCGCAGGCCGAGGCCCTCGCACCCCGCGGCTCCGATGCGATCCCGGACTACCGCCAGCTCCTCGACGACTGGAAGAACGCCGGGCGTGCAGGCAAGCGGCACGACGACGCACTCTGGGCGCGCTTCAAGGCCGCCGGAGACGTGCTGTTCGAGCAGCGCCACGCCGAGAGCGCAGCCGAGAACGAAGAGTTCTCCGCCAACCTCGAGGCGAAGCAGGCCCTGCTGACCGAGGCCGAGCCGCTCCTGCAGGCGACCGACCGCGTCGCCGCGCGCAAGACCCTGACCGGTATCCAGCGCCGCTGGGACGAGATCGGCAAGGTCCCCCGCGGCGACGTCCGTCGGGTCGAGGACCGCCTGCGTGCCATCGAGGACCACGTCCGTGGGCTCGAGGACGCGCACTGGAAGGAATCGAACCCGGAGCGCAAGGCCCGTCAGAACGGCCTCGCGAGCCAGCTGGAAGACGCGATCGGCAAGCTCCAGTCCGAGCTCGCCGCGGCGCAGGCCACCGGTGACGCCCGGAAGATCAAGGACGCGCAGGAAGCCCTCGACGCCCGCAAGATCTGGCTCGACGCCCTGGGCGGCTGAGCCTCCGCAGCACGAACGACGCCCCCGTGACCGATCGGTCACGGGGGCGTCGTTCGTGGTGGCCGCTTCAGCGTGCTCGGCAGGTCAGACCGGCGCGGGCAGTCCGAGCAGCAGCCGGATGTCGAGGTCGTCCTGCCGCATCTGCGCGGCGAGCTCGTCCATCGACGAGAACTTCACCATGCCGCGCACGTACGACACGAAGAGCACCGAGATCCGATCGCCGTACAGGTCGATGTCGACGTCGAGCAGGTGCGCCTCGATCTGCTTCGCCGGCACACCCTCGAACGTCGGGTTGTTGCCGACCGACACCGCTGCCGGGTAGACGGTGCCGTCGTGCAGCACCCGGGCGGCGTAGACGCCGTCGGCGGGGACGAAGCCCTCGCACGCCGGGTCGAGGTTCGCGGTGGGGTACCCCATCGCCCGGCCGCGCTGGTTGCCGTGCACCACGACGCTCCGCACGGCGTGCTCCCGCCCGAGGAGTCGTGCGGCCTCGGCCACGCGGCCCTGGCCCAGGAGCTCCCGGATCCAGGTGGAGGACACGCGGCGCTCACCGTCGGGTCGGACGTCGTCGATGAGGTCCACGTCGTCGATGAGCTCGACGGTGAAGCCGTGCTGCTCCCCCAGGGTCCGGAGCAGCGCGACGTCACCGGCGCCCTTCGCACCGAAGCGGAAGTCGCTGCCGACGAAGACGAGCCGGGCGTGCAGGGTGTCGACGAGGATCTCGGACACGAACGCCTCGGGCGACTTCGACTGCAGTTCCTGGTCGAAGCGGAGCAGCAGGGTGGCGTCGACCCCGGCCTCCTCGAGCAGTTCGCGGCGCTGCGCGGTGCTGGTCAGTGCCGGCGGGACGTGCGGCGGGTCGATGACGTTGAGCGGGTGGCGGTCGAACGTGACCACGGTGGCCACGAGGTCGTGCTCGCGGGCGGCGCGCTCGAGGTGTGCGATGACGGCTCGGTGCCCGACGTGCACGCCGTCGAACTTCCCGATGGTGACGGCGCTCGGGCCGAACCCGTCCGCCACGTCGGCGGTGTCCTCGTAGAACTGCACGGTGGCTCCTACTCGCTCGCCGGGGCGGTGGACGAGGACGCAGCCGGTGCCGACGGCTCGGTGACCGTGCGGTGGTGCTTGCGGAGCCACCAGAGCCCGGCGATCGGCAGCACGAGCGGCGCGAAGGCGTAGCCCAAGCCGTAGTACGACCAGATGGTGTCGTCGGGGAACAGCTGGCGGTCGAACAGCGACAGGGTGCCGATGACGAGCACGCCGGTCATCTCGAACACGATCGTGACGCAGGCGACCCGGTACCAGAACCGGCCGGGCACGATGAGGGCGATCATCGCGACGATGTAGACGACGGCAGCGACGGCACTGAGCGTGTAGGCGAACGGTGCGAACGAGAACTTCTCGATGATCTGCACGACGCTGCGTCCGGTCGCCGCCAGCGCGAGGATGCCGTACACGGCGATGAGGACGCGGCCGATGCCGGTCGCGAGTGAGGATCTGGTCGCCATTGCACCGATTCTACCGACGCCCGGCTGCGCGCATGACCTCCGGCGTCAGTTCAGCGCGAACCAGATCTGGTACATCCGGTAGACCATCACCGCGACGGTGAAGGCCCCCGCGCCGAGCACCACGGTGCTCCACTTCGTGCGGTCGATCAGTGCCCACACGACCGCGGCCGGCGGGACGAGCAGGACAGAAACGGCGTACACCCCGAACTCGAGCGCGTTGCCGTCGGGCGGGCTGCCCGTCGCCGGCAGCACGATCGAGATGACGCCCTGCGCCAGGAGCAGCAGTTCGATGAGCACGAGGGCGCCGACGGTGTAGTCGTTCGGCTTCCAGCCGATGAACCCCACGACGACCGCGAAGAGCCCCACAACGACGGCGAGCACCAGCTGCACCCACATGTACCACTCGATCACGCGCGGGCTCCGGTCTGCGAGGAGGACGACGCACCGGGCGTCGGGAAGTTCGTGATGACCCGGAGCAGTCCGCGGCGGACGGAGACGAGGCCGACCAGCCGGTCGTCGGACGCGGTGACCGCTGCCACCGGTCCGTCCGAGTCGGGGTGCTCGGCCGCGACACGCTTGCCGTCGGTGAGGTCCTTCGCCGAGGCTGCGTCGAGCGTCACCGACGAGAAGAGTCGGCGGGCGATGTCCGCCGGACGTGCGAGCGCGGCGCGGACGTCGACGGCGTCGTCCTCGAGGTCGATGGCGTCCTGCACGTCGAACGGTCCGACGCGTGTCCGACGGAGGGCGACGAGGTGCGCCCCGGTGCCGAGGGCCGCGCCGACGTCACGGGCGAGCGCGCGGACGTAGGTGCCCGACGAGCAGGTCACGACGACGTCCAGGTCCACCACGGCGACGTCGGTGCCGTCGACGGCGACGGTCCGCTCGTTCCGCGTCGTCACGTCGAACTGCGAGACGGTCACCGTGCGGGACTTGAGCTCCACCGCCTCGCCCTTGCGCGCCAGGTCGTAGGCACGGCGCCCGTCGACCTTGATCGCGCTGACCGTGGACGGGACCTGGTCGATCACGCCCCGCTGCGCCGCGACGGCGGTCTCGACGGCGTCGTCCGATACGTCGGCAGCGGCCACACCGACAGCAGCGGTCGGCGTGCCGTCGGCGTCGTCGGAGTCCGTGGAGACACCGAGCCGGATGGTCGCCGTGTAGGTCTTGTCGAGGCCCACCAGGTGCGTGAGCAACCGGGTGGACGGCCCGATACCGAGCAGCAGCAGCCCCGTCGCCATGGGGTCGAGGGTGCCGGCGTGGCCGACCTTCTTCAGGCCGAGGCGGCGACGGGCGATGGAGACCACCCGGTGGCTGGAGATCCCCTGCGGTTTGTCGACGAGGAGGATGCCGTCCGGCGCGGTTTCGAGCACCAGGCGAGATTACCAGCGCCGGTCAGCAGGCGTCGTTCCACTCGCGGCGGGGGTGCTCGGGATCGGTGACGTCGAGCACCGCGGAGGCCGCGATCTTCACGTCGGCACGACGCTCGAGCCGGCCGGACTCCTGCTCGACCCACAGCGACCAGCGCCACAGGGTACGGACCCCGGGGGCCAGGGTCCCCCGCCCGTGCACGATCAGGACACCGTCACCGGCTCCGGTCGTGCGGAAGGGCGTCACCAGGTCGGACCGGAGCGTGTCCTGGTCGGCCGACGGCGCGGCGGCCGCCATCGCGGAGATCCCGTGCTGCTCGAAACCGGTGACGAGCGCGGCCGCGACCCGCTCGAGGTCGGTGCCGTCCTGCCCGTCGATGCCGATGACAGTACGGTTCGTGCCGACCTGCGCGATCGCCTCTGCGGCGATCGCAGCCATCGTGTCGGTCTCTTCGGGTGCCCAGCGTGCCATGCGTCCACCGTAGGCTGTCGAGGTGAACGCGAGTCGGGCCTCCAGACCGGACGTGGACAAACCGACCGCGCGACGCGGTGTGCAGGAGTCGGCCACGCCGGAACGGCCCGACATCGCGACCCCGCTGATCGCGTGGTTCCGGCAGCAGGCGCGGGACCTGCCGTGGCGCCGCCCCGGCTTCCCCGCGTGGGGGACGCTCGTCAGCGAGATCATGCTGCAGCAGACGCAGGTCGCGCGCGTGGTCCCCCGACTGGAGGCGTGGCTCACCCGCTGGCCGACGCCTCGCGACCTCGCGGACTCGCCCCCGTCCGAGGCGGTGCGAGCCTGGGACCGGCTCGGCTACCCGAGACGCGCGCTCGCGCTGCACGCGGCGGCGACCGCCATCGCGAACGACCACGGCAACGTCGTGCCCCGCGACGTCGACGCCCTGCTCGCCCTGCCGGGCATCGGCGACTACACCGCCCGCGCCGTCGCGGTCTTCGCGTACGGCGACCGGCACCCGGTCGTGGACGTCAACGTGCGCCGCGTGCTCGCACGTGCGGTCCTCGGCCAGGGCGAACCCGGGCCGGCGAAGGCGAAGCAGGACCTGCCACTGATGGAGTCCGTGCTGCCGGCGGACCGCGACGACGCCGCCGCCACGAACGCCGCCGTGATGGAGCTCGGCGCGCTGGTGTGCGTGTCCCGCTCCCCCGCGTGCGATGCGTGCCCGATCGCGGACCGCTGCGCGTGGCGTGCGGCCGGGTACCCGGAGCACGACGGGCCGCGGGCACCGCGGCAGGCGAAGTTCGCCGGCAGTGACCGCCAGGTGCGCGGCCTGATCATGGCCGAGCTGCGCGCCAGCGACGTGCCGGTCACCCGGTCCGAGATCGAACCGGTGTGGCCGGACGCCGACCAGCGGGACCGGGCGCTCGCGTCGCTCGTGCGTGACGGACTGGCCGTCGGGGACGACGCGAGCGGCTACCAGCTGCCCGGGGTCTAGGAACGCGGCTCGGCGGAGCCGTCGGTCTCGGCAGCGTCGTCGGCGTCGTCGTCCTCGTCGCGCTTGTACGGGTCGGCGTCGCCGGCGTACGTCGCACCGACCGAGGCTGCGCGGACCTGCTCGTCGCGCACCTGGGCCTGCACGAGCAGGTCCTCCATGTGCGCCGAGGTCTCGGGCAGGGCGTCGGCGATGAACTCGAGCGACGGCGTGAGCCGGGCGGTGATGTTCTTGCCGACCTCGGACCGGAGCATGCCGGTCGCGGCCTTGAGCGCCGCGGCGGAGTCCGCACGCTCCTCGTCGGTGCCGTACACGGTGTAGAAGATCGACGCGTGCTGCAGGTCACCGGTCACACGGACGTCGGTGATCGTGACGAACCCGAGTCGCGGGTCCCGCAGACCCTTGTCGAGTCGACGTGCGACGACTTCCTTGATGCGGTCCGCCATCTTGCGTGCGCGCTGCGGATCGGCCATTGGGTGCCTCCTGAGGCAGTGGCGGGACGCTTCCCGCCGGTGGTCCTGCGTGGGAAAGGGGTCGGGCCCCGGCCTCCCACGTGGGGAGGCCGGGGCCCAGAGGAGTCACGCGATCAGTCGCGCGGCTTCTCGACGAGTTCGGTCGTCTCGACCTCGTCGCCGATCTGGATGTCGTTGAACTTGCCCAGACCGATACCGGCTTCGAAGTCCGTGCGGACCTCGGTCACGTCGTCCTTGAAGCGACGCAGTGACTCGATGGCCAGGCCATCGGCGACCACCACACCCTCGCGGATGACGCGCGCCTTGGCGTTGCGCGTGATCGTGCCGGAGCGGACGATGACACCCGCGATGTTGCCGAACTTCGAGGAACGGAACACCTCGCGGATCTCGGCGACGCCCGACTGGACCTCTTCGTACTCGGGCTTGAGCATGCCCTTGAGGGACTGCTCGATGTCGTCGAGTGCGTTGTAGATGACCGAGTAGAAGCGCACGTCGATGCCTTCGCGCGCCGCACGCTCACGGGCCTTGACGTCCGGACGGACGTTGAAGCCGATGACGATGGCGTTGTCGATCGTGGCGAGGTCGATGTCCGACTCCGTGATCGCACCGACACCGCGGTGCAGGATGCGGAGCTGGACGCTGTCGTCGACCTCGATGTCCAGGAGCGACTGCTCGAGTGCCTCGACGGCACCGGAGACGTCACCCTTGATGATGAGGTTGAGCGACTCGACCTTGCCCTCTTCGAGCGCACGGGTGAAGTCCTCGAGCGAGATGCGCTTGCGCGACTTCGCCAGCAGGGCGTTGCGCTCGGCGGCTTCACGCTTCTCAGCGATCTGACGCGCCGTGCGGTCCTCTTCGGTGACGAGGAAGGTGTCACCGGCGCGGGGCACCGAGGACAGACCCTGCACCTGGACCGGGCGGCTCGGCGTCGCAGCCTTGACCGCGACCCCGTTCTCGTCCGTCATCGCACGGACTCGACCGTAGGCCGTGCCCGCCACGATGGCGTCACCGACGTGGAGCGTGCCGGACTGGATGAGGACCGTGGCGACTGCACCGCGACCCTTGTCGAGCCGGGCCTCGATCGCGACACCACGGGCGTCCTTGTCGGGGTTCGCACGCAGGTCGAGACCGGCGTCCGCGGTGAGCAGCACGGCGTCCAGGAGCTCCTGGATGCCGATGTTCTGCCGTGCCGACACGTCGACGAACATGACGTCGCCGCCGTACTCCTCGGCCACCAGGTTGTACTCGGTGAGCTGCTGGCGGACCTTGGCGGGGTTCGCGCCTTCCTTGTCGATCTTGTTGACCGCGACGACGATCGGCACACCGGCCGACTGCGCGTGGTTCAGCGCCTCGATGGTCTGCGGCATGATGCCGTCGTCCGCCGCGACCACGAGGATCGCGATGTCCGTCACCTGGGCACCACGGGCACGCATGGCCGTGAAGGCCTCGTGACCCGGGGTGTCGATGAAGGTGATCGGGCGGTCGATGCCCTCGTGCTGCGCGACGATCTGGTACGCACCGATGTGCTGGGTGATGCCACCGGCCTCGCCCTCGACGACCTTCGAGTTGCGGATCGCGTCGAGGAGGCGGGTCTTGCCGTGGTCGACGTGACCCATGACGGTGACCACCGGCGGCCGCTGCTGCAGCACGTCGTCGTCTTCGTCCTCGAGTTCTGCGTCGAGGTCGATGTCGAAGCCCTCGAGGAGCTCCTTGTCCTCGTCCTCGGGCGAGACGATCTGGATCTTGTAGCCCAGCTCGTCACCGAGGACCTCGAACGTGGCCTCGTCCAGCGACTCGGTCGCAGTCGCCATCTCACCGAGGTGGAACAGCACCGTCACGAGGTTGCCGGGCATGGCGTCGATCTTGTCCGCGAAGTCCGAGATGCTCGCACCACGACGGAGTCGGACGACCGTGTTGCCGTCGCCACGAGGGACCTGCACACCGCCGAGCGACGGGGCCTGACGCATCTCGTACTCGGCGCGCTTCGTCCGCTTCGACTTGCGGGCACGGCTCTTGCCGCCACCGCGACCGAACGCACCGGCGGTACCACCACCGGGGCCACGACCACGGCCACCGCCACCGGCGGGACGCGGGCCGCTGAAGGCCGGACGCGGGAAGCCGCCACCGGCACCGCCGCCGGCACCCGGACGGGCACCGGGGCCGCCACGGCCACCACCCTGGCCCGGGCGCTGCCCGAAGCCGTTGGGACGATTGCCCTGACCGGGACCACCCGGACGCGGAGCACCCGGACGGGGCGTGCCCGGACGCGGGGGCTGCGGACGCGGGATGCCACCGCCACCGGCTGCGCCGGCGGCCGGGCGCTGGCCCATGCCCTGGTTGGACGAGTACGGGTTGTTGCCGGGGCGCGGCGGGCGCGAGCCCATGCCCTGGTTCGACGAGTACGGGTTGTTGCCCGGACGTGCACCGGGCTTGGGGCCACCCGGCTTCGGACCGGCTGCCGCGGGAGCCTTCGGGCTGGTGCCCGGCTTCACGGCGTCGGACTTCGGAGCAGCGTCGGTGGACCCGCCTGCCTGCTCGGCGGCCTGCTTCTCAGCGGCCTGCTTCTCGGCACGGGCCTTCTGCGCAGCCTCTGCCTCGGCCTGTCGCTGGGCGACGGACTTCGGTGCGGCCGGTGCGGGGACGTCGGCAGCGGGTGCTGCCGGGGCCTCGGGCTCGGGAGCCGGTGCCGGACGAGCCGGACCCGGACGGGGGCCGCCGGGCTTGGGTGCACTCGACTTCGGCGCGCTGGCCTTGGCGGGTGCGCTCGGCGCGGAGGTCGAGGCGGCGGGCTTCGCCGCGGGGGCGCCGTCTGCCTGGAGGGCGGCACGGAGCTTCCGTGCCACGGGGGGCTCGATGCTCGAGCTGGCACCCCGGACGAACTCGCCGAGCTCCTTGAGCTTCTCGAGTGCGGTCTTGCTGTCGACGCCGAGTTCGCTTGCGATCTCGTGTACGCGTGGTTTAGCCACTGTTCTCCTTCACGGGTCCCACCCCGTGAAGGGGCAGGACTCAATGGATGACGGGTCTCATTTCGAGCCGCTCATCAGTTGTCCATAAGCCGTTCAGCCTGTTCTGTCATGTCCGGGCGCTCGGCCGGTTCCTGTGGGAGACCGACGATGTGGTCGAGCACCGCGGACGTGTCGGGATCGCGATCCAACCGGAGCGCACGGCGGAAAGCCCTGCGCTTGACGGCCAGATCGTAGGCATCGACGGTCGGTGTGAGCCACGCTCCCCGGCCCGGCATGACTGCCTTCGGATCCGCCACGACACGGCCATCGCTCAGGGCGACGACTCGGAGGAGGGAGGATCGGGAAGCGCGACGACGACTGCCGATGCACGTTCTGACGGGAACCACTCTACTCCTTGCCTCGGACGTGCGCGATCCGGCGCGCCCTCGCAGGGCGCGCCGGGAGCGAAATCGTCCTAGTCCTCGCCGTCCAGGATGGAGTCCGGCTGGATGTCGATGCGGGCACCGGTGAGCTTCGCGGCGAGGCGGGCGTTCTGCCCCTCCTTGCCGATCGCGAGCGACAGCTGGTAGTCCGGCACGAGCGCGCGGACGGCCTTCGTCGAGGCGTCGAGCACGAACGCGCTCGTCACCTTGGCCGGCGACAGGGCGCTCGCGACGAACGACGCGAGGTCGGACGAGTAGTCGACGATGTCGATCTTCTCGGCACCGAGCTCGTTCGTGACCGCACGGACACGTGCGCCGAGCTCGCCGATGCAGGCACCCTTCGCGTTCACGCCGGGCTCGTTCGCCTTGACGGCGATCTTCGTGCGGTGGCCGGCCTCGCGGGCGAGCGAGGTGATCTCGACGACACCGGACGCGATCTCCGGGACCTCGAGTGCGAAGAGCTTCCGGACGAGGCCCGGGTGGGTGCGCGACACGATGATCTGCGGGCCCTTGTTGCCACGGGCGACGCTCGTCACGTAGACGCGGATGCGGGAGCCGTGCTTGTACGACTCCCCCGGCACCTGCTCTTCGGGCGGCAGGATCGCCTCGATCGTGCCGAGGTCGACGTGCACCATCTTCGGGTTCGGGCCCTGCTGGACCACGCCTGCGACGATGTCACCTTCCTTGCCGCGGAACTCGCCGAGGATCTTGTCATCGCCGATGTCGCGCAGGCGCTGGTTGATGACCTGCTTCGCCGCGAAGGCCGCGATGCGTCCGAAGTCGCTCGGCTGGTCGACGGCTTCACCGATGACGGTGCCCTCGTCATCGAGCTCGGGGACGTAGACGCTGACCTCGCCGGACTTGCGGTCGAGCTCCACACGCGACTGCGCGTGGGCCGGCTCGCCGTTCTCGTCGGCGTGCTTCTGGTAGGCGGTCAGGATGGCAGATTCGATGATCTGGACGAGCTCGTCGAACGGGATCTCCCGCTCGCGCTCCATGAGTCGCAGGACTGCGAGATCGATCTTCACCGAGGTGCCTCCGTATTCAGATGAGTCGCTCCTGCGGGGTGGAACTGCGCAGAAGTCGGCCACAAGCGTACCCCAGAACCAGGAGGCGGACAGGAGGCCCGTGGCGGCGTCGCACCCCTCCCTCGCAGGCTCGGTCGGCGCGCCCCGCGTGACGCTGGCGCGTCACCGCTGAGCGGGGCGCGCCCGTCCGTCAGGGGTCGCGTCTAGATCGCGCGGACCGCGTCGAGCAGCTCGGCCACCGGCACGTCGCGGCGGTCGCCGGTCGCGCGGTCCCACAGCTCGACGACGCCATCGGCGGCGCCGCGACCGGCGACGACGACGATCGGCATGCCGAGTAGTTCGGCGTCACGGAGCTTCACGCCGGGCGAGACCTTGGGGCGGTCGTCGTACAGCACGTCGAACCGCTCGCCCTCGAGCTCGGCGACGACGGAGGCCGCCAGCTCGTAGGCGACCTGGTCACGGCCGGTGGCGACGATGTGCACGTCGAACGGCGCGACGTTCTTCGGCCAGACCAGGCCCTTCTCGTCGTTGTGGGACTCGGCCAGGATCGCGAGGATGCGGGTCACGCCGATGCCGTACGAGCCCATCGTGACCGTCGCGAGCTTGCCGTTCTCGTCCTGCACCTTGAGACCGAGCGCCTCGGCGTACTTGCGACCGAGCTGGAAGACGTGCCCGATCTCCATGCCACGCGCGGTCTCGAGCGGGCCGGAGCCGTCCGGCGACGGGTCACCGGCGCGGACGTCGGAGACCTCGACGACACCGTCGGCCACGAAGTCACGGCCGGCGACGAGGCCGGACACGTGCACGCCGCGCTCGTTTGCACCGGTGATCCAGCTCGTGCCGTCGACCACACGCGGGTCGACGAAGTAGCGGAGGCCGGTGGCGCTGTCGGCGCCGAGGACCTGCGGGCCGATGTAGCCCTTCACCAGACCGCGGTGCTTCTTGAAGTCGTCGTCGCCGGCGGCCTCGACCTCGGCCGGGGCGAACGACACCTCGGCGCGCTTCAGGTCGACGTCGCGGTCACCGGGGAGGCCGACGACCACGACCTCGCGCGTGCCGTCGAGGTGGGTGAGCGCCAGGACGACGTTCTTCAGCGTGTCGGCCGCGGTCCACGGTGCACCCTCGCGCGGCGCGACCTGGTTGGCGTGGGCGACGAGCGTGTCGATCGTCGGGGTGTCCGAGGCGGGCAGCAGCACGGGCTCCGGCTGGCCCTCGATCGGCAGCGACTCGGGGACGGGGGTGACGTACGCCTCGACGTTGGCCGCGTAGCCGCCGGCACTGCGGACGAAGGTGTCCTCGCCGACGCCGATCGGGTGCAGGAACTCCTCGGACTTGGAGCCGCCCATCGCGCCGGCGTCGGCCTTGACGATGACGTAGTCGAGGCCGAGGCGGGCGAAGATCTTCTCGTACGCGTCGCGCATGACCTGGTAGCTGCGCTCGAGGCCCTCGTCGGTGAGGTCGAACGAGTACGCGTCCTTCATGGTGAACTCGCGGCCGCGCAGGAGTCCGGCGCGGGGCCGGGCCTCGTCGCGGTACTTGTCCTGGATCTGGAACAGCGTGACCGGCAGGTCCTTGTAGGACGAGTACAGGTCCTTCACCAGGAGCGCGAACATCTCCTCGTGCGTGGGGGCGAGCAGGTAGTCGGAACCCTTGCGGTCCTGCAGGCGGAACATGCCGTCGCCGTACTCGGTCCAGCGGTTCGTCGCCTCGTATGGCTCACGCGGCAGGAGCGCGGGCAGCAGGACCTCCTGCGCACCGGCTGCGACCATCTCGTCGCGGATGATCGCCTCGATCTTGGCGCGCACCCGGAGGCCGAGCGGCAGCCAGGCGAAGATCCCCGGGGACTGGCGACGGACGTACCCGGCGCGGACGAGCAGCTTGTGGCTCGTCACCTCGGCGTCGGAGGGGTCGTCGCGGAGCGTACGGAGGAACAGATGCGAAAGCCGTGTGACCACGGGGCAAGCCTAGTGGCGGCGGGCCGACGGCGCGGGTTCGCTGCGGTGTGCCCGCCGCTGGGCGCGAGCGGCGCCGTTCGGCACGGTGCGAGGTTCGCCGGCCCGTGCGACGGCAGCCGCTCCGTGCGCGCCTGCACGCTCGCACCGGGCGATCAACGCGGCGGCCGCTCGCGAAGTCCGCACCCTGCGGAGGGGATGCGCATCGAGCAGCCCCAACGGGCCTCCGGGCCGGTCCGCGGTGCGTCACGCGCGTCGCCGGCGACGCGGGCGCCGCCGGCGACGCGGAGCAGAGCCGCACCGTGCGAGGTTCATCGGCCGGTGCGGCACCAGCCGCTCCGTGCGCGCCTGCAGGCTCGCACCGGGCGGTCAACGCGGCGGCCGCTCGCGAAGTCCGCACCGTGCGGAGGGGACGCGCGTCGAGCAGCCACAGCGGGCCTCCGGGCCGGTCCGCGGTGCGCCGCGGGCGCCGCGGGCGCCGCGGAGCGGAGCCGCACCGTGCGAGGTTCATCGCCCGGTGCGGCACCAGCCGCTCCGTGCGCGCCTGCAGGCTCGCACCAGGCGATCAACCCGCCGGCCGCTCGCGAAGCACGCACCGTGCCGACCGGCGCTGGCGCCGGCACCAGCGCCGCACGACGACGGACCGGAGGCCCGGTGCCAGCTGGCACCGGGCCTCCGGTCGGAGGGTGGTCGCGCCTACGGCGCCATGATCACCTGGGGCGTGCCGGTGGCGGCGGCCGGACCCATCTCGTCCGCGATGCGGTTCGCCTCGTTGATGAGTGTCTGGACGATCTCGGCCTCGGGCACGGTCTTGACGACCTGGCCCTTGACGAAGATCTGCCCCTTGCCGTTGCCCGAGGCGACGCCGAGATCGGCCTCGCGCGCCTCGCCCGGGCCGTTCACGACGCAGCCCATGACGGCGACGCGGAGCGGGACGGTCATGCCCTCGAGCCCCTTCGTGACGTCGTTCGCGAGCTGGTACACGTCGACCTGCGCGCGACCGCAGCTCGGGCAGGAGACGATCTCGAGCTTGCGCTCGCGCAGGTTGAGCGACTGCAGGATCTGCAGGCCGACCTTGACCTCTTGCGCGGGCGGGGCGGAGAGCGACACGCGGATGGTGTCACCGATGCCCTCGGCCAGCAGGATGCCGAACGCGGTGGCGCTCTTGATCGTCCCCTGGAACTCCGGGCCGGCCTCGGTCACGCCGAGGTGCAGCGGCCAGTCACCGGCGGCGGCGAGCTGCCGGTAGGCCTTGACCATCACGATCGGGTCGTTGTGCTTGACCGAGATCTTGAAGTCGTGGAAGTCGTGCTCCTCGAACAGGGAGGCTTCCCACACCGCGGACTCGACGAGCGCCTCCGGGGTGGCCTTGCCGTACTTCTGCAGCAGGCTCGGCTCGAGCGACCCCGCGTTCACGCCGATGCGGAGCGAGACGCCGGCGTCCTTGGCGGCCTTGGCGATCGCGCCGACCTGGTCGTCGAACTTGCGGATGTTGCCCGGGTTGACGCGGACGGCGGCACAGCCGGCGTCGATCGCCTGGAAGACGTACTTCGGCTGGAAGTGGATGTCGGCGATCACGGGGATCTGCGACTTCTTCGCGATGATCGCCAGCGCGTCGGCGTCGTCCTGCGTGGGGACGGCGACCCGGACGATGTCGCAGCCCGAGGCCGTGAGTTCGGCGATCTGCTGCAGCGTCGCGTTGATGTTGGTGGTCTGCGTCGTGGTCATCGACTGCACGGACACCGGGGCGTCGCCGCCCACGAGCACCTTGCCGACCCGGATCTGCCGCGACTTGCGACGCGGAGCGAGGGTTTCGGGGGACTTGGGCATACCGAGGTTGACTGCGGGCACGTGAGCACTCTACGCGCTCGGTCTGACCGTGCCGGGTCCGGTCCCCGTGCGTCTGTTCAGAGCTCCCGGACCGAGTCGACGACCGTGATGAGCGGGGCGTAGAGCCGCATCACCGCGAGCGCGCGGTCGTGGTCCTCGTCGGTCCCGCCGGCGCAGGCGTCCGCCACGACGGTCACCGTCGCACCCGCGTCGGCCGCCGCCAGCGCGGTCGACAGCACGCAGCAGTCGGTCGACACCCCCGTGAGCACCAGGTGCGCGTGGTCGCCGACGACGGCCTGGAGGCTCGTCCCCCACTTGCCGAAGGTCGGTTCCGTCACGACGGGGTCGTTCCGGTCCGCGGCGGCCGACGCGAACGGCTCGGTGAGCGCGTACAGCGGGTCGGCGTCCGGCACCAGTGCGAAGGGCCAGTCGCGGTAGTACGGCACCCACGCACCCTCCGGCTGCGCCGGAGCCACGAAGCGGGTGAAGACCGTGCGGCCCGTGAACCGCGGCAGGAGCCGCTCGATGCCGGCGCCGGCGTGGTCGTACCGCGGGGCGGCCCACGGGTTCTCGCCGGTGAAGACCTGCTGCATGTCGATGACGACGAGCCAGGCGTCGTCGGGGATCTCCGCGCTCATCGCAGGTCGTCCGGGGTGGCGAGTGCTTCCTGGCGGCGGATCGAGCCGCGCGCGAACAGCAGCGTGCCGAGGAACCCGACGACCAGGGCGACGAGGACGCCGAGGTTCGCGTAGGCCCACGGCCCCTCGCGGCCACCGAGGCCGAACGGGCCGAGCAGGTAGCCCTGCCAGTTGAGCCAGGCCGGGACGCCGTAGGTGTTCGTCACCAGGCCCCACCCGAGCACGGTACCGAGCACGACGAGCGCGATGGGCAGCCACCGGACGTCGCCGTAGCGCCCGCGGCGGTCGTCGAGCTCGGCTTCGGCGTAGGCGCGTCGACGGAGCAGGACGTCGGCGACGAAGATCCCGGCCCACGCCGCGATCGGGACGCCGAGGGTCACGAGGAAGGCCTGGAACGGCGAGATGAAGTCCTGCGCGAAGAAGGCGACGTAGACGGCACCGGCGACCATGATCACACCGTCGACGCCCGCGGCCGCCGGACGCGAGATCTTCACGCCGACGCTCAGCAGTGCGAGGCCCGACGAGTAGATGTCGAGGACGGCTCCCCCGACGAGCCCGAGGATCGCCACGATCGCGAACGGGATGAGGAACCAGACCGGGAGCACAGTCGTGAGCGCGCCGATCGGGTCGGCTCCGATCGCGTCGTTCAGGTCCGGTGACGACCCTGCAAGCATCACGCCGATCACCACGAGGACCGCCGGTGCGAGGGCACCGCCGAACGTCGTCCAGCCGACGACCCCGCCCGTCGAGGCGTTCCGTGGCAGGTACCGCGAGTAGTCAGCGGCGGCGTTCACCCAGCCCAGGCCGAATCCGGTCATCACGAGGACGAGCGCCCCGATGACGTTCTGCCCGCTGCCGGACGGCAGGGCACCGAGCGCTGCGAAGTCGATGGTCGGCGCGGCGAGCACGATGTAGACGACGGTCAACACGGCGGTGACGACGGTGATCACGGTCTGCAGGCGCATGATGACGTCGAACCCGGCGATGCCGGCTCCGACGATCAGTGCGGCGACCACGATGAGCGCGACGATCTTCGTGAGCACCCCGCCGTCCCAGCCGAGCTCGGTGAACACCGTCGAGGTCGCCAGGACCGCCAGGGCGGCGAGCGACGTCTCCCACCCGACGGTGAGGACCCAGCTGAGGAACGACGGCACCCGGTTGCCGCGGACCCCGAAGGCCGCGCGGCTCAGCACCATCGTCGGCGCGGACCCGCGTTTGCCGGCGATCGCGACGACGCCGCACAGCAGGAACGAGAACACCACCCCGATCACCGAGACGATCGTCGCCTGGGCCAGCGAGATGCCGAAACCGAGGACGAAGGAGCCGTAGCTCAGGCCGAGCACGGAGATGTTGGCGGCGAACCACGGCCAGAACAGCCCCCTCGGGGTGCCCTTCCGGTCGGTCTCGGCGATGACGTCGAGGCCCTGGCGCTCGACGGTGCGAACCTCGGGAGGGTTCGGGGCGGCTGTGGTCATCCGCTGAGCGTAGCGCCGGAGCGACTACCCGAACAGGTTCACCGGCCGCACGATGTCGGCGTAGATGAGCAGCGCGCTCATGCCCGCCAACAGCACCACGACGACCATCGTCAGCGGCATCGTCTTCGCCAGGTCGATGGGCCCCGGGTCCACCTTGCCGACGAGCTTGAACGACCGTCGCTTGATCGCTTCCCAGAGCGCACCCGCGATGTGTCCGCCGTCGAGCGGCAGCAGCGGCACCATGTTCAGGACGAACAGGCCGATGTTGAGCGAGGCCAGCAGCCCGAGGATCGTGTACGCCTTGTCGACCACGGGGACGCCGCTCATCGACGAGACCTCGCCGATCGCGCGGCCCACGCCCACCACCGACACGGGGCTGTCCTGCGACCGCTCCTGGGCACCGAACGCGGCGTTCCACACGGCGACCAGGCGCTGCGGCAGGTCGATGATCAGGTGCGCCGACGCCGCGATCTGGGCACCGGTCGCGGGCAGCACCTCGGCCGGGGACTGCCGCACCAGGGACTGCCCGATGCTGACGCCGACCACGCCGACGCGCTGGGTCTTCGTGGTGCCGTCGTCGTTCTTGACGACCTTGCCCTCGGAGTCGTAGACGTCGCGGGTGGCGGTCGTCGGGGTGATCTCGAGGGTCTTGCGGGCACCGTCGCGCTCGACGACCACGGTGACCTGCTCACCGGCGGACTCCTGGAAGACCTCGGAGACGCGGGTGATGGTGGGGTCCTGCTCACCGTTCACCGAGAGCACGACGTCGCCGGACTCGATGCCCGCCTGCTTCGCCGGGGACACCGCGTCGCCGGGCGAGCACTCGGTCGTCTGGCTGTTCGGCAGCACGCACCCGACGCTCGACGTGAAGGTCGTCGTCGGCGCCCCGAACCCGCACAGCAGCACACCGAACAGCACGATGCCGATCACCAGGTTCATGGCCGGGCCCGCGACCATCACGATGATCCGCTTCCACGGCGTCAGGCGGTAGAAGGCGCGGGAGTCGTCACCGCCGGAGTCCGCGATCTGCTCGGCGCTGGCCTGGCGGGCGTCCTGCACGAAGGCGCCGTACATGCCGGTGTTCGTGATGGCGTTCGCCCGGCCCGAGGCGCGCGGCTTGAGCATGCCGACCATCGAGATGTACCCACCGAGCAGGATCGGGCGGATCCCGTACTCGGTCTCACCCCGCTTGAACGACCACATCGCCTTGCCGAAGCCCAGCGAGTACTGCGTCACCTTGACGTTGAAGAGCTTCGCGAAGGACAGGTGCCCCAGCTCGTGGAGTCCGATCGAGACCAGCAGGCCGATGATGAAGACGACCACGCCGAGGACGAAGAGCAGGACGGATTCGACGGTCACCGGGAAAGAGTACGGGACTGATTCCATGACGGAGCCGAGCGCCGTCTGAGAGGCGAGCTGGGCCTCCAGGCCTGTGCGTCACGTCCGCGGTCTGCCGCCTCCGCGTCGGACGGGAGGCGCGACTCGCGTCAGCGGGTCAGCGCGCGGTCCGCAGCGGTGCGGGCCCACTGCTCCGCGGCGAGCACGCCGTCGAGTGACGGCTCCCCCGCGGTGTGCTCCTCGACGACGCGCTCGACCGTGTCGACGATGTCGAGGAAACCGATCGCACCAGCGTGGAACGCGGCGACGGCCTGCTCGTTCGCGGCGTTGAACACGGCCGGGAACGTGCCGCCCAGCTCACCCACCCGCTTGGCGAGGGCGACGGCGCCGAAGGCGTCCTGGTCGAGCGGCTCGAACGTCCACGTGCTCGCGGTCGTCCAGTCGAGCGGCACGCCGACGCCGGGCACCCGGTCCGGCCAGGCCAGGCCGAGCGCGATCGGCAGCCGCATGTCCGGCGGCGACGCCTGGGCGATGGTGGAACCGTCGACGAACTCGACCATGGAGTGCACGATCGACTGCGCGTGCACGGTGACGTCGATGCGGTCGTACGGCACGTCGAAGAGCAGGTGGGCCTCGATGACCTCGAGTCCCTTGTTGACCAGGGTCGCGGAGTTCGTCGTGACGACGAGACCCATGTCCCAGGTCGGGTGCGCCAGTGCCTGGGCGGGGGTGACGTCACGGAGCTGCTCGCGGGTGCGCCCACGGAACGGACCGCCACTCGCCGTCAGGACGAGCCGCTGCACCTCGGCGTCGGCGCCGGAGCGCAGCGCCTGCGCGATGGCGGAGTGCTCGCTGTCCACGGGCACGATCTGCCCGGGCGCCGCGGCCTGCTGCACGAGGGAGCCGCCGACGATCAGGCTCTCCTTGTTCGCGAGGGCGAGCACGGCACCGGTCTCGAGGGCCGCGAGCGTCGGGCCGAGGCCGACCGAGCCGGTGATGCCGTTCAGGACGACGTCGGCCTCGACGCTCCGGACGAGCTGCTCCGAGTCGGCCGCGCCGAACGCCGTGTCGCGGACTCCGAACCGGGCGGCCTGTTCGGCGACGAGGTCGCGGTTGCTGCCGGCGGTGAGCCCGACGACCTCGAACCGATCGGGGTTGCGGGCGACGACGTCGAGCGCCTGGGTGCCGATCGAGCCGGTGCTGCCGAGGACGACGATCCGCCGACGATCAGGACCGGTGGTGCCGAGGCGGCCGTCCGTCACGGTCAGCCCTTGGCGAGGACGTCGACCACGAAGACGAGCGTGGCGTTCTTCGGGATGCCCGAGCCCTCTTGCGGGTTCGCGCCGTAGGCGTCCTCCGGCGTGGCGACGATCAGGACCTGCGAGCCGACCTTCTGCCCGACGAGCCCGGTGACGAAGCCCTTGATGAGCGCGCTCTCCGACACGGTGAAGGTGGTGGGGACACCCTTCGACCACGAGGAGTCGAACTCCTTGCCGGTGTCGTAGACGACGCCCTTGTACTGCACGAGTGCGGTGTCGCCGTCGGCGATCTCGGTGCCGTCGCCCTGCTTGAGCACCTCGACCGTGGTCTTCGTGGGCGCCTTGACGCCGTCGGGGACCGTGATCTCCGGCTCGCCCGAGGCCTTGTCCTTGACCGTGGGCAGGCCCGGGTCCTGGTCCTGCGGGGTGCCGGTCGCCTTGGTCGGGGTCTGCGCGACGACGTCGGCGACCACGACGATCTCACCGCCGGTGTTGAAGCCGAGTGCGGAGGACTGTCCGACCGCGGCGACGCGGTCGCCCACCTTCGAGCAGGCGAGGAGCGCACCGAAGCCCGATCCGCCGACCGAGAGCACCTGCGGGTTGCCCTCGTCGAAGCCGACGGTGCCGAGCTTCTTGGCGTCCGAAGCCTCGTACACGCTGTAGGAGACCTGCGCGTAGTCGCCCTCGTCGAGCGCCGCGCCCTTGCCCTTCACGAGGCGGGTGGCCTGCGGCGTCTTCGCGGACAGGCCGGACGAGAACTTCACGGTCGGGGCCTTCGGTCCGCCGAACGACCCGGTCGCCTTGATGGCATCGGACGACTTGCCCGGGTCGGGGCAGGAGGTGATCGCCGAGGCCGTGGCACTGGCCGACGGGGTCGGCGAGGCCGAGGACCCGTTCGAACCGGAGCCGGAGCAGGCGGCGAGTCCCAGCACGACGGCGGGGACGATGGCGATCGGGAGCAGGCGGAGACGCTTCACGAGGACCTAGTCTGCCCCACCTGTCGAAGAGTCCCCTGCCAATGACGCAGGTCGGACGACCAGCTGCGGCTCGTGGTGCACCGGGAACGCCACGGACCGCGCGATGAAGCAGAGCTCGTTCGCGGTGACGTGTGCGGCTTCGGCATCCGCGACCCGGTCGGCTTCGAGGATGGTGACGACCGGGTGCAGGGTCGCCTCGGTCAGTTCACCCGAACCGTCGCGGTTCAGGCGGAGCGACGCGGTCGCGGTGTCCTGGTAGTCGACGACGGTGAAGCCCTTCGTCACCGCGACGTGCAGGTAGCTGAGCATGTGGCACTGGGCCAGCGCCGCGACCACCATCTCCTCGGGGTTCCAGCGGTCACGGTCCCCGCGGAACGTCGGGTCGGCGGAGCCGGGGACGTCCGGCTTGCCGGTCGCGGAGACCACGTGTTCGCGGCCGTAGTCGCGGTACCCGGAGGTGCCGGTCCCGCGGTCGCCGGTCCAGCTGACGGAGACCTCGTAGGAGTGGTCGTGCACGGGTGCGCCCCTTCGCCTTGGCTAGCATGGCGGCATGACGGTGAGCCCCGAAGTCCGCAGTGATCGCCATCCTCTCACCGCCGACGGTTCCGTCGAGCTGGCGGTGCTCGAACGCTCAGGGTTCGACGAGAGCCGGCACGTCGGCGCCGGCGTCGTCGTCGACGCGAGCGGCACCGTGATCGACTCCGTGGGCGACGTGACCGCGAGCATCTACCCGCGTTCCACCATGAAGCCGTTCCAGGCCCTGGCCGTCCGACGTGCCGGTGCGCTGTTCTCCGACGAGGAACTCGTCCTCACCACCGCGAGTCACGCCGGCACCGCGGCGCACCAGGCGCTCGCCCTGCACATGCTCGAGTCCTTCGACCACGTCGAATCCGACCTCGGCTGCCCGCCCGACATGCCCTTCGACCGCGGGACCGCCCGGACGATGGACGGCCCCCGCCGACTGGCGATGAACTGCTCCGGCAAGCACGCCGGCATGCTCGCGGCCTGCCGGGTGAACGGGTGGGACGAACCCACGTACCTCGACATCGAGCACCCGCTGCAGCAGCGGGTGCGTTCCGTGGTCGAGGAGTACACGCACGAGACCGTCGACCTGGTCGGTACGGACGGCTGCGGCGCCCCCGTGTTCCCGCTCACCCTGACGGGGTTGGCACGCGGGTTCGCCGGTGTCGTGGCACGGGCCGACGACGACTCCGCTGCCCTGACCGACGCGGTCCTGGCGCACCCGTGGGCGATCGACGGCGTCGGACGCGCGAACACGGTCACCATCGAGCGGCTGCAGGTGCTGGCGAAGCTCGGTGCCGAGGGCGTCATGGTCATGGGGTTGCCCGGAGGCGCCGCCGTGGCCGTGAAGGTGCTCGACGGCTCGCAGCGGGCCGGCACCCTGGCGGCCCTGGCGCTGCTCGAGCGGAACGGACTCGTCGCGTCGGACGGGGTGGCCGAGGTGCTCGAAGCGACCGGTGAGCGGGTGCTCGGCGGTGGCGTGCCCGTCGGCGCGGTGCGGGTCGGCGCCGGGTTGCGCTGATCGTTGGTCGGCGCTGATCGAGGGGCAGCGCCGGTCAAGGGTCGGCGCTGGTCAAGGGTCAGCGCTGGTCAAGGGTCGGCGGTGGTCATCGATCGGCGCTCACCGGGTCGGGGACGAGGACCGGCAGCGCCGGGGACACCCGGACGACCGAGTGGTCGTCGGGTCGACGGACGGAGCAGCCGTACCGTGAGACCTCGACGGTGACGTCCTGCTGACGAGGCGCCGATCCGAGTCCGGCCACGAGCACCACGGAGCCGTGCGGTCGGCCATCGGCCCCCATCCGCACAGCGACCGAGGTCCCCGACGGCAGGGCGTGCACTGACAGGCTGCTCGCTGCTCGGGTGCTCGCTGACCGGGCGCTCGGGGCTGGATCGGCACTGCTGGTCCCCACGGCGTCGAAGCCCTCGGGAGCAGCGGCCCAGCGCAGGTCCTCGTCGGTGCGGGCGGCAGCGGCTCGGAGCTGCTCGGCGAGCCCGCGGAACACCGCGACGGCGAGTGCTCCGCCACCGACGACCACGACGTGGGACGCGGCGTCGACCCGGAGTACGCGGCCGCCCGGACCGTACCCGAGGACGAGTGTTGGCGTGCCGTCGCCGTCCTCGGGAACGGCACCCGCCAGCGTTTCCGGCGCACTGAGCGGTTCTGGCTCGTCGGGCTGGTCGGGTCCGCGCGGAGCGACGACCGCGACCGGGTCCGGGTCCGGGTCCGGGTCCGGCGAGGCTGAACGGTGCAGCACCACGTCGACCAGCGCGCAGCACGCACCCGCGCCGAGCAGGACGCCCTGCCCCGCGCCGCTGATCGGCGCGAGGACCCCGGCCACGACGAGCGCGACCGCGGCCCCCACGATCACGCAACGAGCGGTGAACCGGGACATGCCCCCATCGCACCAGGAACGAGCAGCTCAGCGCTGGCCCCGGGCCCGATCTGTGGAGAAGTCGTCTACTGCACCAGGAAGAACTGCTCACCGATGTCGACGCGGGCGCCACGCTCGACGCGGTACCGGCGACCGGGCTCGCAGCGGCGGATCGATCCGTCGATGTGGCGCACGACCGTGCCGTTGCCGGAGAACCGGTCGGAGACCCACAGGTCGTCGCCGTCGCGGCCGAGCTCGAGGTGCGTCTTCGACACGGACTTGCCCGGGTCGTGCACGGTCAGCAGATCGTCGTAGCGCTCCCCCGGCTGCGGTCGCGGCAGCCGGCCGAGCAGGCCCGTACCGTGGACGCCGAGCCGCTCGCCCGTGCTGAAGTGCAGCACGAACGGTGCCCGGGTCGGGGTCTTCGCGACGATGCGGGTCTCGTCGACGTCCTCGTCGAGGTCGTCGAGCACGCCGGCCGCTGCGGGCGACTCCGACCGGTCGACGGGCGGGAGCGGCAGCGCGGGTCCGGTCGCTCCCGGGATCGGGGGCAGCGGTGCAGCGGAAGGCACGCCCGCGGTGTGGGCGGACGGTACCGAGGAGGGGACGGTGGCGGAACCGGGCACCGGCGGGATCGGCGTGCGCGGCACGGCGGACGCCTCGGTCGGCGGCTCGGGCTCGGTCACCGGTGCAGCGTGCGCTCCGCGGGGACGTCGGCCGGCATCGGACTGCTCGACCTCGGCGCGGAGGGACTGGTCGTCCACCGGGATCTCGTCGTCCGGCTCGTCGCCTGCAGCGCGCTCGTCGGACTCGTTCGGACCCGCGGGCTCGGCGGAACCCGCGTCGGGCTCGTCCGGCTCGTCCGGCTCGTTGCCCGCGTCGGGGGCCTGCGTGCTGTCGGGCTCCTCGGCTGCCCAGTCGGGTCGGGTCATCGGCAGCGGCATGACCGGGCCGGTGAAGGCCGCGGTGACCGCCGGACGGACGGCTCCGCACTCGCCGCAGAAGATGTCGTCGGGTTCGAGCCGGTTGCCGCAGACGTGGCAGATGGTCGTCTCGTGCATGCCCGGGGTGACGAGCGGGGCCGGACGGGGCGGTCGACGGTCGATCAGCGGCTCGACCACGGCGGTGTCCCCGGGCTGCGGGGGCGACACGACGGGCGGCTGGTCGTCGGTGGCGCTCGTCTCCGACGCGGCCACGATCGCTTCGTCGGGCTCCGGCTCGGAGTCGCCCAGGGCAGCCTGTGCGTCGTCCCGGGCGCTCTGTGCGTCCCGAGGTTCCTGGGCGTCCTGTGCGTTCTGGGCTTCCTGCGCGCCGAGTTCGTCGGGGGCAGGAGCCGCAGCATCCTGCTCGGGAGCAGGTTCGGCGGGTGCTCCCGGCATCGGCGGGACGACCGGCTCGGCGGGCGCCTCGGCAGCCGGGGTACCGCGACCGACCCACCAGGACGGACCGGCGGGTGCCGCCGGGGGTGCGGTGGCAGCTGGCGGTGCCCACACCGGCACGGAGGGCTCGGCAGCGGGCGGCGGCTCGACGGGCTGGGGCATGACGGGCTGGGGCTCGACGGGCTGTCGCGCCGCCTGGTCCGAGACCGACAACGCAGCATCGCGGATCGGGTCCTCGGACGTCTCGGGGCGACCGGGAGCCGGGGCGATGCGGGTGCGCTCGGGGTCGTCGGCATCGAGGGGTTCGGACGGGTGCGCGTCGGGGTCGAGGGGAGGCTCGGACTCGCCCGGCGCACCCGACCAGTCCTCGAGCCCGGAGCCGGCACCGTGCACATGGGAGGGGGCCTGGCGCGGCGCGAAGTCATCGGGACGCTGCACCGGCACGGGTGCCGGCGGTTCGGTGCCGCGACGGTCGGCACCGGTGAGCCACGCACGCGTGGCGGGATCGAGCGTGGCTTCGGGCAACCAGGCGTCGGAAGCCGGGTCGGACCGTCGGCCGTGGGCGTCGGGCTGCTGCAACGGTGGCGGCGGTGCCTGTTCGACGGGGGTCGGCGCGACCGGGCGACGGCTCGCGGCGGCGGTGACCGCGCGACCGCACTCACCGCAGAAGATCGCTCCGTCCGGGAGCATCGATCCGCAGTGTTCGCATCTGATCACGTGGTGCCTCTGTCCTCACTCGGCCGTCCACGACGCTCGTCCGGCCTCTGGACATCGTAGTCGCCGCGCCCCGACGCAGCCTGGCGGTCGGTCCTCCGACGGGATCGTGCCGTCGGACGGCGTCCCGTTCCCCGCAGGGACCGGAGCGAGACGGCGGTGCGGAACCGCTCCCGCCGGGTCCGCCCTGTCCGGAGCGAACCGATCGCGTCGTCGGTCGCCGCCCACATGCGGTCGGCGGTGGTCTGGTCGGCGTCACTCGGACCGAACACCGCACGGTCGGCCAGCGCGGCGAGTCCGGTGCCACCGTCGCCCGGTGCACCGACCACGGCTTCGCGTCGGGTTGCTGCCTGCCGCACGTCGTGCCCGCGGTCGAGCAGTGCGTCGCGGTACTCGTCCCAGGCGCCGACGATGCGGCCGCGGGGCGTGGTGGCGTTCCGCCGTCGGCGGCGCCGCAGTCGCTTCAGCAGCACGATCACGGCGAACGGCAGCAGGACGAGCGCGACCACGCCGAGGGTCCCGAGGGCCCAGGGCAGCACCGCGAGCAGGATCTGGAGCCAGAGTGGCTGCACCGGCGGTGTGTTCCGGTCGCTCTCGGGGGGCGTCTGCTGGTCCTGGTCCTGTCGGTCGACCGGGGGCGGTGGCACCACCGTCTCCGGTCGGGTGACCGGCTGCGGGGTCTGCTGCTGCTCGTTCGGGATCTCGCGCACCTCGGGGTTGGGGTTGAGCATCACCCATCCCCACTGCGCGGTGTCCACCTCGATGCGGGCCGTGACGTCGGACCCGCGGAAGGTCGTCGTCCCGCCACGCGCTGCGGTGCCGTCGCGGCCCGAGTCTCCCCCGGCCGTGAAGCCCATCACGACCCGTGCCGGGAACCCGATCTCGTCCGCCATCAGTGCGGCCGCCGCGGCGTACTGCTCCTGGTCCCCGATCATCAGGGGTGCGGTGAGGAGCTCCTGGACACGGTCGGCACCGTGACCGGACCGACTCATCCGGTCGTCGCCGACACCGTGGCTGACGTACCCGTTCCGATGCAGGGACTGCATCGCGGCGAGGAGCTTCGCACCGGGTGCCGACACGTCCTTCGTCGTGGACTCAACGGTGTCGCGCACGGCGTCGGGGACGTCCCGTGCGGTGGGCACGGCGGCGCTCCCCGGCCGTGCGGTGACCAGCTGCCGTTCGGTCGGCTGGTCGGGCAGCACCGCCGTCAGGTTGTAGGACGTGCCGTCCCCGACTCCGCCGACCACGGCGCCGGTGCCGGTCGATCCGTTGTAGAAGAAGGCGCCGCGCTCGTCGTCGGCGTCCTGCCCAGTGAACTCCACGCGCTCCAGGTCACCGACCGTCGGCAGCCACACCCCGCGGTACCCGTCGACCGTCACACCGACGTCGACCGTGGTGCCCCGGACACCGCGGACGTCGACCGCGGTCGGCACACGTTCGAAGGTGCCCGAGCCGGCCGAACCGTCGGCCCCGCCGACGCGGTAGACGACGCCGTCGTAGGTGTCGAGCGTCGCGATGCGCACGAACCCGCCCTCGGGCAGGCCGGTCACCCGGAGCTGGGTCGCGTCCGAGGCGGTGGACTCCTCGTAGGCGCGGAACCCGCTGAGCGGACTGACGTAGTCGCGTGGGTCGAACGGCTTCACGACGTCGGTGCGTGCGACGGTGCGCTCACCCGACGGAGGTGCCACCAGGCCGAGTCCGGTCGCGACGACCGCCGCGGCCACGATGGTGCCGGTTCCCACGAGGGCGGGGCGGACGATCGACCGCGCGACCGGCACGCGTGCACCGATCGTGGTCGCCACCGCGACGGCGCGACGCGCGTGCCGCACGGTCAGCGCCCAGACGAGGGCGAGGCCGACAAGGACGACCGCCGTCACGATCGACGTGTCGAGTCGGCTCGGCCCGACGACGACCCCCACCGCGAAGAGCACCAGTGCCGGGATGCTCGCGAGTTCCTGCCTGGAGGCGCGGGTCGCCACGCTCACGGCGGTCACCGCCGCCACGAGCAGCGTCACGAAGTAGGGCACGAGGAGCGCTTCGTAGGAGCCCACCGGCAGGCTGATGGTCACCAGCTGCTTCCAGCCGAGGGCGACGCCGGCGAAGAGGTCGAGGAGTCCGCGTCCGGTGGGCAGCAGGCCGTTGGCCTGACTCGGCACGGCAGCGGGGACGCCGGTGAGCGTGAAGGCGGCGACGGTCGCGACCGCCACGACGGCCGTCGGGAGCCGGAACAGGGTGCCGAGGAGCGCGACGACCGTCCCGATGACGATCGCGGTCACCGCGGCGGTGATCATCGTGCCGTCCCGGTACACCGGCCACCAGGACGTGCTCGCGACGGCCAGCAACAGCCAGACCGCCAGTGTGCCGCCTGCGAGCCGGAACGGCACGAGCCGCCGTGCGTCGCGCCGGTCGGAACGCCGGGTCGAGCGTCTCGCCCGGTCCGCGGCCGGGGCCGGGTTGGTCACGGGTGCGGCGCTCATGCTGCCGACGCCGATCGGTGCAGGGCGTGCCGGAGGTCGTCCAGGTAGCCGATGGTCATCACCGTCAGACCCGCGACGCGCAGGAACCGCGGCTGGGCCTCGGGCTCGCAGATCACCGCGACGACCTCCACCCCGACGGGGAACCGCGTGGCGGCGAGTCGGAGCGCGGGCAGGCCGACGGTCGACCCCACCACGAGGAACGCGACGGAGATGCCCTCGGTGTCGCTCCCGACGATCCGGGAGACCTCGGCGATCGGCAGGCACGCGTCGGCGAGGCCGACCGAGGCGAAGTCGTCGAGCAGGCGCGTCGGCGTGACGGTGGGGAGCGTCCGCACGGCGTACACGGCACGCTTCGCGAACTCGGGCGTGCGCTGCGACACCACGACCGAGACCTCACGGCCGTCGCGGATCGCCCGCGCCCCGAGGGAGGCGGCCGCGCTGACTGCGAGCTCGAACTCCTCGTCGTCGGCGAACTCACCGCGGGCGATGCCGAGCGCGACGACGAGGTGCGAGCGACGGGTGTCCTCGAACTGCCGGACCATGAGCGCGCCGGACTTGGCGGTCGACTTCCAGTGGATGGTGCGCGGATCGTCGCCGGGCATGTACTCGCGGATGGCGTGGAAGGCGATGTCCGCGGGTGACAGGTCCGTCGTCGCCTGCCCCTCGAGGTCGCGCACCAGGCCGGTGCTCGTCGACGGGATCGCGATCGTGCGCGGGTGCACGATGACCTGCTCACGGGCGGTCCAGACGAGCTCGCGGCGGACGAGTCCCACCGGGTCGGCGCGGACGCCCGTCACGGGACCGACGTCGAGCACCCCGCGGCGGAGCGTCGGGACCGGGACCTCCCGCTCGAAGGTGCCGTGCGGCCCGATGGCCGGGATCGCGACGTCGACCAGGCCGGATCCGACCGGCACCTCGACCGTGGTCGGCACCGACGGCAGACGCGTGGGGTTTTCAGCCGTGATGATCACGCCGGCGTCGTCGCCGACCGCCACACGGTGCTGCGGCAGCCGCATCCGGATCGCCAGCCGCGACCGGCCGATCAACGCCACCGCGGCGACCACAGCGAGCACGGCGCCGGCGAACCCGACGACGACGATCTCCCGCAGGCCGAACCGGTAGCCGGTCACGAACGCGACGAGCGTCAGGGCGGCGACCGTCCACCCGAGCCCGGTGACGACGGACGAGACCTCGCCCCAGAGACGCAGGACGAGCCTCCAGGCCGTTGCCCAGAGCCGGACGATCCCGATGACCGCATCCGCTGCGACGCCCTCGCGGTCGCCGACGATGCGCGTCCGGACGTTGGTCATGCCGGTGACCGTCCCCGTGCGCTCGTACGCCGTCGTGCCACGACGCGACCGCGTCGAGGACGGACGGCGCGAGCGCGTGGAGACGGGCCGGCGGTCCGTCACGTCGTGACTCGGTCGGCGGGCGGCGGGGTCTCCACCAGGAGCTGCGCGATGACGCTCGGTGCGCTGACGCCGTCGAACTCGGCCTCGGCGTCGAGCACCAGGCGGTGCGCGAGGACCGGGACGGCCAGTGCCTTCACGTCGTCCGGCGTGACGTAGTGGCGACCACTCAGCGCCGCGAGGACACGGGAGGCACGGATCAGGCCCATCGCCCCACGGACGCTGACGCCGAGCCGGACCTCGCTCGCCGAGCGGGTCGCGTCCACCAGACGGGCGACGTAGTCGGCGATCACCGCGTCGACGTGCACGGTGCGCGCCAGGGCGGCCATCTCGGTGATGGTCGCGGCGGGCACGACGCTCGCCAGCGGGACCGACGCCGACGGAGCCGACGAGGTCTCGAGGATCTTCACCGTCGCGGCGTGGTCCGGGTAGCCGATGGACGTCTTCATGAGGAACCGGTCGAGCTGCGCCTCGGGCAGACGGTAGGTGCCGGCCTGCTCGATCGGGTTCTGGGTCGCGATGACCATGAACGGCGCGGCGAGACGGTGGTTGACGCCGTCGACCGTGATCGCGGACTCCTCCATCGCCTCGAGCAGCGCGGACTGCGTCTTCGGGCTCGCGCGGTTGATCTCGTCGGCGAGCACGATGTTCGCGAAGACCGGCCCGCGGTGGAAGTCGAACTCCTGCGTCCGCTGGTCGTAGACGCTGATGCCGGTGATGTCGCCCGGCAGCAGGTCGGGGGTGAACTGGATGCGGTTCGTGCTGCCCTGCACGCTCTGCGCCATCGCGCGGGCGAGGCTCGTCTTGCCCGTTCCGGGGACGTCCTCGAGGAGCAGGTGCCCCTCGCTGAGCATCGCCGTGACCGCGAGGCGGATCACGAACGTCTTCCCGAGGAGCACCTGCTCGACGTTGGTCACGATGCGGCCTGCGACGTCGGCGAACCAGGTGGCCTGCTCCGGGGTCATGCTCATGCGGGGTGGTCCTTCGGTCGTGGCGGGAGGGGTGCGG